>CAZCSL010000045.1:0-1549 GCA_964501415.1 uncultured Candidatus Izemoplasmatales bacterium | reverse complement strand
GAAGTCATCATCGGTATCGCTGATCTGTCGCCTAAACGTTTAAGAGAAATTGTCGAAAAAGTTGCCGATTATCAAGTTAAGATTAAACGCTTGCCATTGATGCATGAGATGGATGAGGACTCCAGCAAGAAAGTAATCGACGTTGAGGTTGAAGACTTACTAGACCGCGATGAAATTAAGCTTGATACCAAAGGGATTCAAATGCTTCTGCAAGATGAGGTTATCTTAATCACAGGGGGCGGGGGTTCGATCGGTTCAGAACTCGCCCGACAAATCGCCACCTTCAATCCCAAAGAACTGATTATATTTGATATTTATGAAAACAATGCTTATGATATACAAACTGAACTAGAAGCATGGATGCGCCATGAAAAAATCGACCTTAAATTAACGGTTTTAATAGGTAGTGTGTATGATGAAACAAGAGTAAACGATATTTTTCTTACCTACCGCCCAACCATGGTCTTTCATGCGGCCGCCTACAAACACGTGCCTTTAATGGAAGGTAGCCCCAAAGAAGCGGTTAAAACCAATATTAAAGGGACTTATTATGTCGCTAAGGCTTGTGATGATTTTAACGTTAAAAAAATGATTTTGGTCTCTTCTGATAAAGCCGTCAGACCTACCAATATTATGGGCGCATCTAAACGGTATGCTGAGTTGATCATTGAAGAGTTTGACCAACAAAGTCAAACCTCTTATGCCTCGGTACGATTTGGTAACGTCTTAGGTTCGAACGGCAGTGTCATTCCTTTGTTTAAAAAACAGATTCTATCTGGTGGGCCTATCACCGTGACGCACCCTGAGATTACCCGTTATTTTATGACCGTCTCTGAGGCGGTTGGACTAATACTAGAATGCACGCTTTATGCTAAGGGTGGAGAGATTTTTATCCTCGATATGGGCAAGGCGATTAAAATCAAAGATTTAGCCAAAAATATGATTAAGCTTTCGGGATTAAAAGAAGGCCTGGATATCGATATCGTTTATACCGGACTTCGCCCGGGGGAAAAGCTTTATGAAGAGTTGTTAATAGACAAAGAAAAACAAATCAAAACGGCCAATCAAAAGATCTTTATTGAATCAGACATTAAAAATGGTGATGAGATCAATTTTAAATCCTTTAGCCAATGTCTTAAGACGTGCAACCCTTATCAACTAAAAGAAGAAGTGGCCAAACAGATTCACAGTTATAATCCCTTTAAACCAACCCATTAAAGCCGCTTAAACGGTAACTCGGTTACCTCTTTTAAGCGGTTTTTTATGCAAAAAACTAGGAGGCCAAGCATGACATATTTTAATACCTTAAAACGCAATGAAAGCGACTCCGCCAAATATCAAGCCGCTAAAGAAGCCACGCAAAGAAAAGATGTGCTCGCGTTTTCTGTGGCCGATAGCGATTATGAAACCGCCCCAAGCATTAAAAAAGCCTTAGAAAAACGCATCCAACACGGTGCGTTTGGCTACGCTTATTTTGATGATGAGCTTAAAAAGATTATTAAAGCTTGGTTTAAAAGACGCTATCAAGCGTCTATTGAAACCACTTGGA
>CAZCSL010000044.1:0-1713 GCA_964501415.1 uncultured Candidatus Izemoplasmatales bacterium | reverse complement strand
CTAAGGAGGATGCACATGTTATTTGGACGGTCAACATTAAATATCTTTTTTACCGATAGAGAAGTCTCTTTCATTGAAAAGCCTGATGGCTATCAGATGAAAAAAATGAAGTATTCTTCGGTAGAATTGGAACCGGGGATTATTGAAAGTGGCGTTATTTACCGTAAAGAACGGTTATTAAAGATTTTAAAAGATACCTTTAAACTGTTTAAAATTCGTTCTAAATCGGTTTCTTTAGTGGTGCATGAAGAATTATTTACCTTTAGAAAAATAGAAGTGCCTATCATTTATAAGCCCAATGAGATTGGCGATTACATCAAACAAGAGATGCAAAAGATGGTTATGGTTCCTTTTGAAGATATGAAGATGGATTATGTCATTCATAGAAAGAATGAAGATAATTACGAAGTCATCATGTTTTATGCACCTAAAAGTGAGCTAAAAAGTTATGTATCATTGTTTTATGATATGAATATGCAAGTGATTAGAACCGATATTCCGCCTCTTGCTTTGCATAGGCTTTATTATTACCGCAAACAAGAAGACCCTAGTGTGGATTTTGAGAAAAATATGATGTTTGTCAGTATTTTTGATGCGACATATTCAATCTATATTTTTGATGAAGAAATTCCTTTGTTTTCGTTTGTACAAAACGTGCAATCTAAGGTTTTAGAGGATGAACGTTATTTGGAATTGGTCGATTCAGAAATATCCAAGATAGCCAATTATTTTAGATATAACGTTAGTAGCGGCGACCAAGCGGTTAATAAAGTCGTGATGTTTAATATGTCTTCTAAATATAGTGATGAAGCTTTACATGAATTTTTTGTAGAAGAAGCAGAACTATTTAAAACAGAGATTTTCTCTATGAAAAACGTCTCAAAAATTGTGGATACGTTAATCGATCGTGATTGTTACATACCCTTAGCGGCTTCTTTATTATCCCAAAGGCGGTGGCGCTAATGCCTAACAGACGGTTTCAAAGTAGAAAAGCCTCAGAAAGCGAATTTGTCACCGTAGATTTATTGCCCGCAATGAGAAGGCCGCGCCAATTTAACGTTAACGTTATATTGGTAGTCCTTGTGGCGATATTCTTTTCATGGCTTTTGATTTATTGGCCCCTAAGTGGCCGGCAAAACACCTTAGATGAAGTTTTAGAACAACAAAACGATTTAGAAAACTTACTCGTTTCTTTGCAAGACCAAGAAGCCGAATACCGTATCAATGCCGATGCGATGGCGTTTCAACGTCAAATCGATGAAATATTAGAGTTACAAACGGATTATGAAATGGCGCTAGATGACATTAAAGCTGCAGTACTTAGTACTGAGGCGAACGCGAGGTTCATCCGCTATGATTATAACGTTGTTGAAGAGACGTTCACCTTAAGAGTAGCTTTACCGCGCTCAATCACGTTTCAAAATGTGCGCATTGCCTTACTAGAGTTAGAATATGTAAATAGTGTGACATACCCTGCGCCTGAGCGTTTAGAGTTTAGCACACAATTTGCATCTACTATTGTGATGGAGGTGGACATCGATGCTCTCAAAACGGCTGAATGATATTATTCTAATCGTTGTATTTGTCCTTGTAATTGGTGGTGTGATTGCGATGCGTTTTGTTATTTTAGGTACCATCGATGAACGCATTGCGGATGCTGAGGAAGATGTCCAAGAAACCACACTTGAAATACAGGCCATCCAAGCTCGAATC
>CAZCSL010000043.1:0-1840 GCA_964501415.1 uncultured Candidatus Izemoplasmatales bacterium | reverse complement strand
CACTAGGGTTAGGCAGCCTCATTAAACTAGATGGTTCATCTAAGCGCCGGGTTTCAATAACCTCATCATCTAACTTAAAGGTCACTTCAATCCCGCTAAAGCACGCCATTAACATTACTAGCATTAATCCACTTAATACAACCAACAATCCTTTTTTCATCGTCTCACCTCTTCGCAGCGTTTATTATATCATAGTCCACCTATCTATGCATAAATTTCTAACGTTTTTAGGTAGGCTTAAGTTGTGTTATGATATATAATGTATATACACTAAAGTGGGGGTGATGGTATGAAAAAAGTCGGTTTGTTGTTTATGTTTGTCTTAACGCTTTTTACACTGAGTGCTTGCGCTATGCCTTGGCAAGTTGAAGAAGTCGATATGCAAACCAAACTAATGGACGCTAGAAAAACCGGTAGAGATGCTAGTATCGGGATTAAAGTGCGTCTTTCTAATCGTACCATCATCTCGAGTGGTGAGGCTAATTCTTATGGTAGTGGGGTCGTCTTTTTTGTTAGCGATGAGTATTATTATGCCCTAACCAATGATCATGTAGTAGATGATAAAGGCTACAGGTATAAACACTACATGATTCACACGAAAGAAGGCAATGAAATAGAGGCCGAAGTTTTACATATGGATCCCCATTATGATTTGGCGTTACTCCGTTTTGAAATAGGCGATATAAAGCTTACGCCTATCAATATCGATGCGCGCTTAAATGAAGCTTTATTCCGCGGGGAGATGTTACTCGCGATCGGCTATCCTTCCGAGGTACCGGGTGTGGTTACGTACGGCGAATATTTAGGTATGAGTTTGACCGATAAAGTTGATTTTCGCGTTATCTCACATTCAGCCCTCATTTTCCCAGGCAATAGCGGGGGCGCTTTGATTGATTTAGAGGGTAATTTAGTGGGGATTAACACTTGGTCTAGCGCTAGGACTGAGGAGCGTTATATGGCGATTCCTTTAACTGAAATCCATAATTTTATTGAGGAATCTGGCTATTTTGAGGTTGAATAGATAAGGAGTATGTTATGCAAAAGATTTTATTGACCGCTTTTGAACCGTTTTTAAATCATAAAACCAACCCCACAGAGGCCTTATTAGAAAGAGTGCCTGATTTTTTATATGATGTAAAAGTGATTAAACAAACCTTACCGGTCGTCTATAACCACGCCTTTGAACGTTTAGCGCCCTTAATTGAGGAACACCAACCTACCCTAATTTTACTCATGGGGATGGCCAAAGGGGCTACGCACGTCAAACTTGAGCGCGTAGCGCTTAATTTATGTGATGCAGACGCACCGGATAATTTAGGCACTAAACTTTCCCATGAACCAATTGAAAGAAACGGACCGGATGCCTTATTTACCAATTTACCTTTAAAGAAAATAGAAGCACGCTTTAAGGACCGCACATTGCCGGCGATGATTTCCAATCATGCAGGGGCTTATGTGTGTAATAATCTTTATTATAAGACCTTGCATCACATAAAAGTGTTTCACAAAAATATCAAAGTGGGCTTTGTGCATGTGCCTCCCACGCCCAAGATGGTTTTTGACGAGAAAAACATCCCTTCGATGCGCGAAGGTGATATGTATGATGTATTGATGAATATCATTGATGTGATTTTAAATCCCGTCGATTTTAAAGAAACCGCCCAAAAAGTAAAGGGTGCTAAAAAAGTTAAATAGAAAAGGACGTTTTCAGGGTGAAAAAAATACTACTTGCAAGTTTATTATTCATGCTTAGTCTTACGCTCTTCGCTTGCAGCGAAGAAGCTAGCGAAGAACCAAAAGAAGATCCGATTAGGGATTTACATATTTATTATCTAAATGA
>CAZCSL010000042.1:838-1869 GCA_964501415.1 uncultured Candidatus Izemoplasmatales bacterium | reverse complement strand
TAAAAAACTTGATATTGATTGGTTGATAGCTTAATTATTTTTAAAAAGACACCAATAAAGGTGTCTTTTTGACTGTTAGGTTATGGCTCGATGATGTGTTCTTCAAGTTCTAACTCATCCAAATCATGGGTTTGCATGAAGTTTAATAATTCATTATAAGTCGATGGAACCTCAATGTTGCCTTCAACAATAAGCTCATAGATATTTTCGTATTGATCCGTGGTAAAACGGTGAAAAAGCCAGGGATAATCCGTCGGTAAGCCAACTGCTTGATCCCTTACACCTAAGTTTAACTGCTCACCACCAAGGAAGGTATCGTTATCATAATAATCCACCAAGAGACTTTCGATAACATGAGCGACGTCTTTGATTGCAGAGGTTAAAACCGCATGAGAATCTGATGATTGGTCAAAATCATACCCAATTACCCAGGTATTAGCTTCATAGGCTGCCTCCATCACGCTAAGATTAGCCTGTCCAGCAGCGGTAAAAATGATCTCCGTATCAGCTTCATACCAACTCATAGCCCGTTCTTTATGGGTCGTGTTTTCGGTGAAATCATACAAATAAATATAACGGTCATTAGGAAAATTAAGCGTTACACCCTTTTCTTCAGCTGCGTAATAAGCACCAGCAATAAAGCCAATGCCATAGCGCATAATATCGGGTGTAGGGATGCCACCTTTAAAACCAAGATTGGTATATTGTTCCATAACTGCCGCATAACCGGCTAAAAATCCCGCTTGTTCTTCTTTAAAATAAACAGAAATTGTGTTCTCAGCGATGTTAACATCCTGACCATTAAACTGGCCATCATTGGGCTCTCCGTCTACGATGATAAATTTGACTTCCGGATAGAGAGTTTGTGCCTCGTAAACGGCAACCTCAAAGAAAAAGCTTGGCACAATAATAATCGAAGCCTTGTGATTGACGGCGCGTTCAATTGCGTCTAAATAAGCTTGATCAGTCATTTCTTCTGGTCGAAAATAGGCATACGAGACACCGTTACTAAATGCGTAAGCAGCGATACC
>CAZCSL010000042.1:0-828 GCA_964501415.1 uncultured Candidatus Izemoplasmatales bacterium | reverse complement strand
ATTGTAACGACCATCATCGATATCGCCGGAGTCGGTAATCAAGACAATATCATAAGGATCTAGTTCTTCAGGTGTATAGTGAATCAACTCCTGAACCCATGCAGCTTTAGTATCATCATAATCAGGATGGACTTGTTTATAAACTTCAAAAGCAGAAAATTCTGTATCAGGATTAGACGTAAAATAACGATCTAACCAATTGATGCCAGCGTGTTCTAACCATGCTTCATAATCATCCTCGATATCACCATCATTCACGCCTTTTTCATAGATGTCTTGGAGCGTTCTTAAACGTTCCATAGTAATAGTGAAGGTCGTTGATTGTCTTTGGTACGTTACGGTGATTTCATGCGTTCCTGGGGTACTTAGTTTTTCTAAATCCGTTTCTGATAACATCGTCTCTTCAAGTGCAATCCGATCAAATTCATTTTCGTTTTCATAAGCGTAAAGTTCAATCTCGCTCAAATCAAAAGTGTCAATATCATAAGTCGCCTCTAAAGCGTCAGCGGGGATGTCAATCTTTTCGATGTTGTTGCCTATGTCGCATGCAACTAAAATTAAAAGCATAAAGACTACCCCTATTAAACATAAACGTCTTTTCATTTGTAACCTCCAGTCTAATTTCATTACTAATTAAATTATAATTAATTTAATACTCCTTTACAAGGCTGTGATACTTAATTTTGCCGTCTAATGATGCCTAGTTTAAACGCATCATAAATGCTTTTGAATCATTGAGCTTTGAGAAGGTTTCAACTAAAAACCTATTTTAATCATGGCACTTTGTGACATCGGCGGTTTCATATAAGCTTTGGAATTCATTCTTTT
>CAZCSL010000041.1:0-4747 GCA_964501415.1 uncultured Candidatus Izemoplasmatales bacterium | reverse complement strand
AAGCCTACGAATACGGTCATGCTTCGTTCCTTTATGCCGAGTGGTTGTTCATCGTGATCTCTGCGGGGACGGCGACATCTTTTATTAAGTTTTTCTATTATGTATTTTTGGGAGAATTACCGAAACAATTTGAACATAGTATAAAACCGCAATTAAACACCTTGAAAACCACGATGTTTGCTTTGGCGATTTTTATTGTATTTATCGGCATTTTCCCCCATGTCATCACCACAAGATTTATGATTCCGATGATAAATACGTTGCCGTTTCAAGAAGCCTTTGTCAAAAATTATATCGTTGATATGCAATATTTCTTATATGCGGATTTGCGTATTATGGCGTTTGTATTGCCTTTTGGGCTGATGCTATTTTGGCTTGGGAAAAAACTTCATTTGTTTCACCTTAAATTGCCCAAGTGGTTTAAGCTTGAGTTTATGATTTTTTATCCATTCAATTTCGTGATACTGAAACTATGTCGTTTGCTGCATGGAAAGCAATGCTGTGTAGATGTGGATAGTATGAAAAAAGTTGAATTAAAGAATAATCAAAATATTGGCTTATTGGAACGGTTTGTGGTCTTAACCAACGTGTTCAATCGCCGTTTTGAAAGCATTATTATTCGAAGTGATGCGCTGATTTATACAGCCTTAATTACATTGCTATTTATAATGATGTTTATATTTACGATTATTTAAACTAGGTTTTTACGATTTGGGTTTGTCATATATAGGAAAAAGATGTATCATTATATATAGATAATTGGATGAAGGTGATATTTATGCAAACAGGTAAAAAACGCAGTGCCGTTTTTTTGTTTATACTCTTGTTTGGTTTTTGGATTATCTTGGCCGCTGATATTGATGCATTGAGTTTATCCATCGGTCTTATGGCAGCCCTCTTTGTCGTACTTTATGGGTATGATATGGTATTCTCATCCCAAGAAGCTTCGCGCTTTACGTTTGGTTTTTTAATCCAAGGCGTGAAACTTTTTTTCTTGCTTTTAAAAGGAATCGTGATATCAAATATTCAAGTCGCAAAAATCGTTTTGACGCCCTCTTTACCGATTAAACCTGGGTTTAAGACGATTAAGCAACCCTTGAAAAAAGATGTTAATCGCACGTTTTATGGCAATTCTATCACGTTGACACCCGGAACTTTAACGGTAAAACTAAACGAAGATGAGATTATTGTTCATGGTTTGGAACCAGAGTACCTTGAGGCTTTGAACGATAGTGAAATTCAAAAAAGTTTTGTGAAATTGGAAAGGTTGTGAGCCTATGTATACGTTTATGATTGCGGGAATTATCGTTATTTTGTTGGCAGCGTTTGCTGGTGCTTATATTGCTTATAAGGGACCAAGAATTGCTGACCGTATTGTGGCATTGAATATGATTTCCACCAAAGTTATCGTGATTATTGTGATGGTCGCAGTGGTTACCGAACAAGGCTCATATGTCAATGTTGCGTTAGTATATGCGATGATTGGTTTTTTAACAACGATTGGGGCAACAAAGTATTTGTTGCGCGGAAAGTTGGATTGATATGTTAGAGATAATTAGAAACATCGTAGTCATTTTGTTTGTACTTGGCGGTGTATTCTTTTTTTTGGTCGGCAGCATTGGTTTGATCCGCATGCCCGATGTGTTTTCCCGTATGCATGCGACCACTAAATGTGACACCTTAGGGGCAGGCTTGATTTTTGTAGGTATAATCATATGGCAAGGCATTGGTTTTTTGGCCTTGAATATATTCATCATATTGGTCTTTGTGTGGTTAACCAACCCTACTGCGGCACACTATATTGCTTCTAATGAATATGATGAGATGCAAGCCTTAAAGCAAAAAGGAGATGAGGCATAATGGGAATCGTCAATGTCATCATTGTACTACTTTTGATTATTTGTGCGCTCGCGATTGAAAAGACAAAAGATCTACTCGGAGCCGTGATTGTATTTTCGGTTTATTCGCTTTTGATGAGTGTCTTATGGCTGGTCCTTAAAACGCCTGATGTGGCTTTGACTGAAGCGGCCATCGGCGCAGGCATTACATCTATTCTTTTTATCGCGGTTATAGGCAGAACGGAGCGATTTGAAAAATGAAAAAAATATTGATTAGACTGTTATTCATCACACTGTTTTTATTGATGTCTTACAGTGTATTGCAAATGCCTGGTGATATTGGCTTGCAGTCACCTGCCTACAATGAAGCGACCGAGTATTTTATCGAAGAAAGCGTCAAAGAGACGGGTGCGATTAATATCATCGCGTCAATATTGACGGACTATCGTGCGTTTGATACGCTTGGTGAAACCATTGTCTTGTTTACCTCTATTATCGCGGTTATCTCTATTTTAAGACCGTATACGAAAGACCCTCAAAAGGAGGCTGAATCCGATGGATGATATGATTGTTAAAACGATCACACGTATCATCGTACCTTTTGTGCAAATTTATGGTATTTTTATCATCTTACACGGTCATATATCTCCAGGTGGTGGGTTTTCTGGTGGGGCACTTTTTGGGACTAGTTTAATACTATATACCCTTATTTTCGGCGTTTCAAACGCCCAAAAGAAATTCTCACACAGAGCCAGTGAAATGGCTGAAAGTGGTGGCATCTTAATCTATGTACTCATTGGTTTAGTCGGTATTTTTACGGCTGGGTATTTCTTATCCAATCAAGCGGCTGGCTTCCCTATGGGTGAGCCTGGTAGTTTGCTTTCTGCAGGTATGATTCCGTTGTTGATGATTGCCATCGGTATCAAAGTTGCCTCTACGATGATCACGTTGTTTCACACCTTGATTACGGAGGATAGAACATGATTGATTTTCTGTTAATGCTTTATGACTATATTAATTATTTAGGTGCGGTTGCGCTTTTTATCATTGGCTTGCATACCGTGGTTACACACAGCAATCTTATCAAACGGATTATGGGCATCAACATTATGGGTACCGCAGTATTTTATTTCTTTATCGCCGTTGGTAACGTAACGGGCGGTAGACCGCCGATAATTACCGAAGGTACGGGCGATTATATCAACCCACTCCCATCGGTTTTGATATTAACCGGAATTGTGGTTGTGGTTTCGATTACGGTATATTCTTTGAGTTTAGTGATTCGAATCTATGAAACGTATGGCACCATTGATCAAGCAGAAATCGCTAAGATTAATGAAAGGGAGTCGGCCGATGATTGAACAACTACCGATATTTAACATCCTATTATTACTAGCCACGGCGTTGATGATTCCTTTATTTAGAAAGCGCACGTTTAAAATGACGCTTTGGTTTGGTTTTATCAGCTTGGTAATTGTATTTATCAGCTCAATTGTGTTAACTTACCATGTTTATACGCATGGTGCTTTTTACTATCATCTCGGGGGTCATGCGCCTTTTATTGGCATTGAATTTTTGATCGATGGCGCTGCGACGTTTTTTACCACGTTTGTTTTAGGGATGTTGATTTTAATATACATGTACTCCGCAGGGGACTCAACCGAAGGCATTGGAAAAAAAGATTACATGCGTTATTACGTTTTGCTCTTTATTCTGATATTTGCGATGTTAGGAATCGTTTATACCAACGATTTATTCAACATTTATGTGTTTATGGAAATACTATCGATTACAACGTGTGCGATTATCTCAATCAAACGTAAGAAGGAAAACTATACCTCGGCTTTCCGCTATGTGATGTTAAATGAAGTCGGGTCACTGTCGTTTTTGTTTGGGGTAGCCTTAATTTATATGATTACGGGCTATACCAACATAGGCTTAATTGCGGATGCTTTGCCAAACGCATGGCATTTGTATCCCGCTAACATTATCTTAGCGGTAGGCTTTATGGTGATTGGCCTCGGTATTAAATCGGCGATTTTTCCTTTTCACGTGTGGTTGCCAGATGCGCATGCGGCGGCCCCTTCATCTTCCAGTGCGATACTTTCGGGTATTGTTATTAAAATCTATGTCTTGATTTTTGTTAAAGTGCTCTTTAGATTGTATGGCGTTGATTTGTTGGTTGAACTCAACATTCCTATCTTGATTACGATAACCGCCGCCGTTGGCATGGTTTTGGGGTCCATGTTCGCCATGGCACAAAAGGACATAAAACGCATGCTGGGTTATTCTTCAGTGGCCCAGATGGGGTATATCGTCTTAGGGATTAGCTTGTTTAGTTATCTAGGCTTGCGTGCGGCGTTTTTCCATACGATTTCACACGCTTTGTTAAAAGCGGCTCTATTTTTAAGCGTAGGGGCTATCATATACAATCATAGCGAACGGCGCATTAAAAACTATGATGGTATGGGTAAGTTGATGCCGCTTTCCATGGGCGTATTTACCATCTCGGCCTTGGGCATGATTGGTATTCCTATTACCAGTGGGTTTATTTCTAAATACAACTTAGGATTAGCCGCCTTAGATGCCAATCAAACCATTTTGATTGGAGTCTTGATTTTTAGTGGACTGCTCAATGCCATGTATTATTTACCGATTTTGATTCAAGCCTTTTTAAAAGATCCTAAGACGCCTGTTTACATGATTAGGTTAGAAAAGCTACCGATTACTATGATGATACCACTCATCGTCTTAGGTCTTACGATAATAACGTTTGGAGTTTATCCAAACCTGATTATGTTTTTAATCGATTTTGCGGTTGAAAGCTTTGGGTTTTAGACTAGGAGGTTAACATTATGGGACTACCCATTCATTTACATGCAACCGATAAGATCTTATCACGTGTCTTC
>CAZCSL010000040.1:0-4973 GCA_964501415.1 uncultured Candidatus Izemoplasmatales bacterium | reverse complement strand
CTCCTTTACTTAAAGCCTAAAGCAAATGCGTGCAATTGTCACACTTCATAACAGGGGTGATTTGAAGTATTTTTATCGTTTTTTCATCAGGGGTTACTGAAATTTGAAAATGATGCTCAATTTTGAGAAAACGTTAGATTATTTTACCTAAAACGGCGCTTTTTTAAAAATTAAAAAAGCACCCAGTGGGTGCTTAATCATTTTAACGACTTGGTATACATAAACATATCAAGCGTTTTTTCATCGGTTTTTTTGCCTTGTTGAATGGTTTTGTTTTGGATCCGTTCATAGCCGTTATGGTCATAAAACCCATAATTACAGCTAGTATCGCTAAACAGATAATACGCGGATTTTGAAGCTTGTCTTAAACGGTTTTCAAAAGCTTCGATCAAAGCTTTTCCTATGCCTTGGCCTTGGTAATCTTTGTGGGTAATGAACAAGACCAACTCTTCTTTATAAGGGAGTTTCGCTTCTTTCAACATCTGCTGGTAAGCTTTTTCTGTCTTTCTTAGATCTTTTAAAATGGTTCTAGATTCACGGTTTCTAAGCCCTAGATAAAGTCCATGGTAAAAGGCTTTAAAGTAATGAGTAAAGCGGCTTATAGGTCTTTTTTTTACACTTAAATAAGCCAAAACAACGCCGATTAATTTATCTTGGTCATAAACAGCGAGCGTATCATTACAAAGGCCCATACACACATGGGCGTCTAGTTTTACCGCATGATCCATAATGCGTTCATCCTTGGTGTAAGCACTGTAATTCCATGCGGTACTGCTTAAGCGTTTAAGATTATCAAAGTCGTCTTCTCTTAAGGGTTCAATATGATAATGACGCATAGATTCACTCCTCGCCTTTTAAATGATTCAGCTTTTCATCGATAGGACTTAGTGGTTCGGTTTTAAAAAAGCGCTCTGTGGATAGTTGGAAAAACTTAGCCAACACGTTGTGCGGAAAGCTCGTGATGAAGGCGTTATATGAAGCCACCATCGCATTTAAGCGACGCCGGTGACGCATAAAGGCAGTGTGCACTAGATGATAATCATCAAAAAGTTGTTTGATAATGGGTTTTTGCAATAATTCCGGATGCCTTTGATAGACTTCCACCAAGACTTTTTCTACCGTCAGCATTTTTGTAAAATACCTTTCATTCATTTTTAACGACAAGCGGTCATCGGTGGAAAGACGCCATCTGGACAATTCATCAAAGGCTTCGTGTTGGTAGGCAATAAACTTGGACAATGCCCGAATGTGTTGCATTAGGACATTATAATAACGTATCAATGTGATTTCAAGGGCTTCTTTTTCTGTGGTTAAACGTTTTTGTCGAGCCGAAAATAAGATGTGAGTTAAAAGCACCCACACCACGGGTAAAAGCACGATAAGCATCAATATAATCCATATGAATGAAGGCATGTTAATCTACTCCAGCTCAAAGTTTTTAGGGTTTTTATGAATGGCGAAGATAAATTGTTGAATTAAGGCCATATCTTGGGCATACAGCAACAATTCTTTGTGGTTGATGGGCCTGAACATGCGCATTTCAAACGTCTTTTTCATATCTTGAATGGCAAGATAGGCAGTGGTGTGGTTTAGGCTGATGGAGATGCACTTTTTATGGATATCATCAAGCGCCTTTAAGGCGTTTACAAAGGCATCGTTTAAGAGGTTTTTAGCTTGATTATGATGGCTGGTGTAAAGTTCATAGTCTAAAGGCAATTTTGCCTCTAAGGCTTCATGCCGCTTAAGCGTTCGTTCAAAAGGTTTTTGAGCGCTAGGTTGTATAATCGTTGTCGCTTGAAAATGGCGGTTGAATTCAAACATAAACAAGCGCCCAAAAAACACGTTGTTTTCTTCGTTATTAATGATGATATCGCTTGAGATAAACGCGATGTTCTTAAAAGCACCTGCGGTCATATCGTAAGCTTTTATAGAGAGGTTTCTAGGCAATAATAAGCTATCGTACACTTGTTTTTCTGTCATGCCGTGATGTGGATCATACACGTTTTTACTGACATGTGAGGATAATAAATCATCTAAAAAATCCGCTTTAAAACGATCTTTTAAGCTAGAAAAATTTGAAAATCCCAAAAGTATCAATATCAACGCCGTTGTGACAAGCGTAACTAAAAGGATTTGCGGAAAGTCATTGATTAGGCCTATCAAACCTACCATAAGACCAATCATGCCTAGTATCATCATCGCTTCAGCGAGTCTTTTTTTTAGGCGGAATTTCAGGATGTGTTTTTCCATGATTTCTCACCCCTATGGGTTCATTATAGCACTAACGATAAAAATGAAAAGCTTAATGTTGTTTAGAATGCCCAATCACAGCGGATATGGCTGATTCTTTAATATGGTTTTTTTGTTGGTTTAACTTCTCGATATCGATGGCCTGTAAAATCTTTGGGGTATCGTAATACATGAAGTGATCCATCAAGGTATCAGAGAATTGGTAAGCCAAGTTTTCCATCGCGTCTAAGCCTTGTAAGAAACTACCGTGCATGCCTTTTTTAATACGCAACAAATCGGCTTGGTCAATCTGCATGTCATCTATCGATAACAACGCTTGTTTTAAAGCCGATAAAAAAGCCTTTGGTTTTAAGGATTCACTCCCGATCAATAGATAGGCAAAGTCTTTTTCATACGCGATATCGAGGCCATATGAATCGTTGATAATACCTTCATTAAGCCACGTTTCATAAATATCTGAACCCTTGCCAAACAAGATGTCAAACAGCATAGAAAGCGCAAGTTTTTCTTGACGCCTACTCAAGACATCTTCTTGTTTGTCGATATTGAGTTTTACCCCAAGCAATACTGAGGGCATCTGTACATCTAAAGATAATTCTTCAAGGGCTTTAACCACGTGTTTGGGTTCTTTGTTTTTATCAAACGCATACGGTTTGACGGCTTTGTTTTTAGGGAGTTTAAATGATTTTAACGCTTTAAAAAGCGGCTTGGGTGAGGTGGGGCCTATGATGATTAATTGGCTTTTGTTAGGTTGATAATAGGCTTGATGCATCGCTTTTAGCATGGAAACATCCATGTTTTGGATGCTTTCTTCGGTTCCTAAAATATCATCTTTAATCGGATGATAATGATATAAATTATTGACTAAGGTTTTGTATTGTAGATAATAAGGGTCATCCAAATGCATATTTAACTCTTCTTTGATGATGCCCTTTTCCTTTTGTACGCCAGCCTCAGTGAAGGTTGGGTAAAAAAACATTTTTAATAATCGTTTGATATTTTTTTCTATATGATTGGTCGCATTAAACAAATACGTGGTTTGATGATGTTCGGTAAATGCGTTGATAGACGCTTCATCTAATGAGAAGTCTTTAGAAATATCGCGTGATTTATCTTCAAAGATTTTGTGTTCTAAAAAGTGGGCTAAGCCACTTGGCGCTTGATGGATTTGATCGTTTTCATCGATAAACCCGCGGTGTATGGCCCCAAGTGGGGCGGTGAGTGTCACAAACGTTTTGGCAAAATCGGGTTTATGAATTAAAATGACATTCAAATCACCATCTAGGCTGTCTTCATAAATGGTTTCATTCAGGTTTGGATATTGATGGGTTTTCATCGCTTTTTCCCCCTAACACATAGGTAAAAATCCACTGACATTGCTGAGCGGCTTCAACAACATCCTCTTTGGTTACCTCAGATAACTTAGCCAATAGCACGTCTTTATCCAAGGGCATATCGAACAAGACGTGTTGTAAGCCTTTAGATGGCAATAGTTTTAATCGATCATAGCTTTGCTTGAGTTGAATGATAAGGCTATTTTTAGCCATGATATACGCTTCATCGCTAAACTTATTTTGAGCGATAGCTGCTAAGGTGTCTAAGATAAGCGTTTTGGTTTTTTCTACGTTGCTGGACTTAACGCCGCAATTGACGGTAATCAAACCAGAGAAGGGTGCGTATGAAGCATGGACATAATAAGCCAGGGCGTGTTGTTCTCTAATCACGTCAAATAACATCGATTCAGAACTTTCACCAAACAACGCATTCATCACCAAAAGGCCATAGTAGGCTTGATCGCCATACTTGATATGGGTATTGAACGTCATGAACAATCTATCTTGGGTCACGTCTAGGGTTTCTTTGATGGCTGGCTTTTGTAAAAACGCATGATCGATGAAAAAATCTTTGGGTAGTGCTGAGATATTAAAGGCAAACCGTTTTTCCAAAGCGGTTTGGTAAGCATCGATATCAAAATCGCCGCTGAGTGAAATCAAGGTGGGATTCGATGTCATTAAAGCTTGATGCGTTGTTTCAATGTCTTTTATCGTAACTGCATCAATTTTTTTCTCAAGCCCAAAGGGATGAATATTGTAAGGATGGTTATCATATAAATGAGCATAGTAACGTTTAGCGGCGTAGCGGTTTTTATTGGAGTATTCAGCTTTAAAATAATCCTTTAAGAACTGTTTTTCAAGCGCTAAGGTGGCTTCGTCAAAAGAAACATCCTTGATGAGCGAGGCAAATACATCTAAAATTTGATCTTTATAGTCCGTTTCCTTAATTAATTTGGGGTTGACAAAGGTCATAGAAAACTGCAAAAGATGATACCTTCCTAATTTAGTAGCTTGCGCAGAAAAATTGGCGTCATAAAGACTCTCTAAATGTCTAGATAAAGCTTTTCTAGTCGCAAATTGTTGGTTTTTCGCGCGCATTAAAGCCATCGTAAGGTATCTTTTTGTGACCGTTTTTTCATCGAGCAAAGCAAAAAAACGGATAGATAGATGAATCCGTTTAAACTTGTCGGTTTTGATGAAATGAACCGGGGCTTTTTGATGGAGCTTTTTTTGAATCAATTGCATAGTAAAACGCCTCGCTTATATGTTGGGGTGGCTTAATGGGTTGATTATGAACACCTAATGATGGTTTAGCTATGCTTAAAAAAAGTGCCGAAGCACTTTTTTAAGCCATTTCGAGCGCAATTTCCATCATTTTGGTGAACGCAT
>CAZCSL010000039.1:0-5777 GCA_964501415.1 uncultured Candidatus Izemoplasmatales bacterium | reverse complement strand
TGGCGCGCCCAAGAGGAGTCGAACCCCTAACCTTTTGATCCGTAGTCAAACGCTCTATCCAATTGAGCTATGGGCGCATTTTAAACAGCAAAAAGATTATATCATAATCATATAGGCATTGCAAGCCTTAAATATGCCGAGATATATACTAACAAAATTAAGGTTATTTTACAAGTGATTATTGGAGAATTTAACCAAACATTATGCTTTTGAGAAGCTAATCATTCTTTTTACATTCAGTATAGGTTTTTAATTTAGAATATGGTAAAATACATAAGGAAAGAAATGGAGGCATATATCATGGACATTTTATTCGGTTTTTCTACACTCATTTGGTTAGGCATTTTAGTTTTGGTGATCACAAACTTTGGTAGTCACCTACATAAGCATGAAACCAAGTACTATATCGGTATGGCGGTTTTATCAATAATTGGAACGGTTATGGCGTTGTTGAATCAATTTGGTAACATCGATGTTTTGGGATTAAACGTCATATATCCACTCTTTTTTCAAGGGCATCTGACACTCGCTTTTTTCATTATTGTTATGTATGGCGGGGCGTTTAAAAAGAAGTCAAAAGCGAAAATTACAATTATGAAAGTACGCAGAGAAATGGCTATTTTAGGTTTCTTGACACTGATTCCACATGCCGTTTTGTTAATCGTGACCGCATTAAGCGCTATGAATCCTACGGGTGTTATTGCGACGACATTGTTACTGCCACTGTTTGTAACGTCTTTTCCAAAGCTTCGTAAAAAAATGCATCCCGTTGAATGGCGTGGCTTTCATCGCTGGGCTTATTTAGCTTATTTGGCCATATTTGCACATCTTGCGGCCATCAATATTATCGCACAGGATGATAGCTTTAGATTTGTTCGTTTAGGGCTTTATATTATTATTTTCGGACTTTATACCTTCTTAAAGTTTAAGAACCATATTTTAGTAGAACAACCAAAAACCAAACAAGCAAAAAACCCATCCAAATAAAGATTCATTCACATAGTTGAAATGCCTGAGACTACCTCAGGCATTTTTTTATGCTGAAATAAGTTTGCTTTTCTATATGCATTTTAATTGAAAAAAATACAAAGAACTGCGATAATACACTTGAAAATAATTCAAGGAGGAATATATTATGAACTTTGATTTACCTAAACTTAATTACAATTACGATGCTTTAGAACCGCATATCGATGCTAGAACTATGGAAATCCATCACACGAAACATCATCAGGCTTATATCAACAAATTAAAAGCTGCAGTTGAATCTTATGAAGACATTGCAAATCAATCATTAGAAGCGGTTTTACGCGATTTAGACAATGTACCTAAAACGATTAGAACAGCCGTTAGAAACAATGGTGGCGGTCATTTTAATCACACCTTATTCTGGTCTGTAATGGGGCCAAATAAAGGAGGCAATCCCAAAGGTGAATTAGCTGAGAAAATCGACGCTACATTCGGTTCCTTTGATGCCTTTAAAGAAAAGTTTGAAACAGCCGCAAAGACTCGTTTTGGTAGCGGTTGGGCTTGGTTGGTTGTCAATGAAGCCGGTGAGCTTGTTGTGACATCTACACCAAACCAAGATGTCCCTTTTGATGAGGGTACACCAATTTTAGGTCTAGATGTTTGGGAACACGCTTATTATCTAAATTATCAAAACAGACGTCCTGATTACGTTTCTGCATTTTGGAACGTCGTGGATTGGGACCAAGTATTGAACAATTATAAAAACGCGTTATAAGTCTTTTTTACCCTCCACTTAGGAGGGTTTTTTTATGGCTTATGTTATAATGAATTGGAGGTTGATAAAATGAAAATGATTAAGACGACAAAAGCGCCTAAAGCCATTGGCGCTTATGCACAAGGAGTACTCATTAAGGATACGCTTTATGTCAGTGGACAATTGCCCTTAGACCCTGATACGATGGAAATGCCAAGTGATATTGCAGCGCAGACCAAACGGGCTTTAGACAATCTTTTAGCGGTTGTAGAAGCAGCAGGATTACAAAAAGAAAATATTGTCCGCTGTGGTATCTTCTTAAAAGACATGAACACTTTTAAAGTCATGAACGAAGTGTATGGTACGTTCTTTGGTAATCACACACCGGCAAGAGCCGCTGTGGAGGTAAGTAGATTACCCAAAGACGTTGACATTGAGATTGATGCGATTGCCGTGAAATAAAAAAATGCAACTTAGCCTATCTAAGGCTAGGTTGCATTTTTTGTTTACTTATCTTTTTCTTTTGTATACTCTTCTACAATTTTAGGAATCAGGTTGTCTGGTACTTCTTGATAACGAGCAAATTCGCGGGTGAACGCACCACTACCTTGAGTCATGGCCTTTAAGTCAATGTTATACTTAATGATTTCAGCTTCGGGAATTTCAGCGGTAATTTGCTGTTTATTACCCCCGAGCGGATCCATACCAAGTACGCTTCCTCGACGCTTGTTAATGTCGCCCATAACATCGCCTACGTAATCGTCTTTTACAATGATTTCAACTTTCATAATAGGTTCTAAAATAGTCGGTTTCGCTTGATCACAAGCTTTTTTAAAGGCTAATGTGGCTGCCATTTTAAAGGAAATTTCGTTTGAATCTACCGGATGGTAAGATCCATCAAACAACGTTGCTTTAATACCGATAACAGGGAAGCCTGCTAAAGGCCCTTTTTGCAAGGTTTCAACCAAGCCCTTTTCAACAGCGGGGAAATAGTTTTTCGGTACCGAACCACCATGAATCACTTCTTCAAAGACAAACTCTTCTTCATTTGGATCAAGCGGTTCAAAGCGCATGTTAACTACACCAAATTGACCTGAACCACCCGATTGTTTTTTGTGTCTGCCTTCAGCTTCTGCCTTTTTCTTAATCGTTTCACGGTAAACGATTTTTTGATCCGAAGTGTTGACTTCAACTTTAAACATGTTTTTCATTTTTTCAAGGATGTAACCGATATGCGTCATACCTTGACCACCAATTAAAAGTTGGGCGGTTTCACTATTACGTTGAACTTGGAACGAAGGGTCTTCTAAATTCAACTTTTGCAGTACCGATGAAATTTTGTCTTCGTCTTGTTTTTGTTTTGGATGAATGGCAACATAAATGGTTGGTGTGGGGAATTTAGGACCCTCATAAACAATCGATTGTTTGGGGTCTGTTAACGTAGCGCCAGTATATACCCCTTCTACTTTTACGATTGCCCCAATGTCACCAGGACCAATTTCGTCGATATCTATTTGTTGTTTGCCTCTTAAGCTAAAGATGTTATTTACTTTAACCATCTTCTTCGTATTCGCAATCATCACTTCTTGGCCAGCCTTTAAGGTGCCTGAGAAAACTTTTACTAAGTTCACAGAACCTAAGAACGGGTCAACCGTCGTCTTGAATACATAGCCAGATAGTGGCGCATCTGCCTTGGTTTCTCTTGTAACTTCCTTACCATCAGGCGTCTTACCACTCATCGGTTTTAATTCACTCGGTGATGGCATGAAACGACCCAGCATTTCTAAAATGGTTCTTACACCAATATCTTTTAGAGCCGAACCAATGACGATAGGCTTTAAATCACCAGCTAAAACCCCTTCTTTTAAGCCTTGATTGATTTCATCTTGGGTGAGTTCTTCTCCACCAAAATGCTTTTCAAGAAGCTCTTCACTTGTTTCTGCGACCGATTCAACGATTTGCTCTCTCATCTCTTCAACGGTATCTTTTAAGTCATCAGGTACTGCGCCTTCTTCGGTTTTTGTCCCATCAAAAACACGGCTTTTCATGTCAACCAAATCAACATAACCTTTTAAATCTTCGGCCTGACCGATTGGCCAAATAAACGGCACGGCTTGATAGCCAATGGTATCACGCAATTTTTGAATGAGCTCAGGCAACTTAATGTTTTCCTTATCCATCTTATTGATAAAGATGATGGTCGGTACATTACGTTCATTGAGTTCATCTAAAATCATTTCTGTACCTATATCAAGTCCTTTTGTGGCATCAATCATTAAAATAGCGCCTTTGACAACGCTTAGGGCTTGATAAACGTCACTGATTAACTCGCGGTTACCGGGTGTATCCAAGAAATTGAACTTATAATCGCCATATTCTGCAGGAATTAAACTCATAGATAATGACGATAAACGATCGTGTTCTTCGGTACGGTAATCAGAAGCGGTATTCTTTTCTTCTACGCTTCCTTTCTTTGCCTTAACACCAGTAATGTGTAAAACAGATTCCATAAAAGTCGTCTTGCCTGAGGCCAGTTGTCCCATCACGGCAATCGAACGAATCTTTTCTACTGGATACTTTTTCATTGTAATCATCCTTCCAAGTTTTACCAATTTGTTTGTATGCCCTTTCATTATAACAAAATTCGTTTGTCTTGAGCAAACAAATTCTAAAAATATCCAATGGCTTTTTAATTCATGCTTATCTGAAAAGACAATAATGTAAGAAATACCTTTAAAAGTCAAGTTTATCAATTCACAATGAAAAAATAAGCTCTAATAAAAATTGTACTTTCATGGTTTTTTATAGTAGAGTAAAGTATAAGAAAAGAGGGATAAAATGTTTAGACAATTATTAGTTATTTCTATCATGATTTTTGTAAGTATTGCGACTGGATGTAATGGTAATGGAGAAACAAAAGAAAACCTGGATTACCAAACACCACCAGAAGATTATACTTATCTAGAAGAGACCATACATGGTGATTTTATAACGGTAACCTATCAAGGACAGCAACCTACGAAGAAGCTTTAGATGATTTTACCACTTGGATTGAAAATGCTGGGGGCCTTTTATCTGATTCTGTACCTTTAGATGTGGGATTGAATGTTGAAGATTATGTTGTCTTTGAATCTCCCGAACATGATGAATATCTTGTTTTCTACACGACTTCAGTGGATGATGAGGTTATAATTTATCTTAAAGTGATACCTTCAGACTATGTGCCAAGCGATACCGTTTTAACCGAAGATGTTGAAGGTTTTGAGCCAAGTGTGGTCGTGCGTTATCCCAATGCAGTAAGATATGATTTTCAGCATAGGCCAGAGTGGATTTACGAGGGTGTAACATATGAAGTCATATTCAACTACTACTTGATTGAAGCCGAAAGTATTGAAGCTGTTTTGGATTTTTATAAGCATGTATATGGCTCATCAGATTTTGACTTAAACTTTGAATCTGAGTTTGAAGTTAGTTTTACCAAAGAAGATACCAGAATCTCTATCGCTGTTTTCGAATCTTATCCATATCCAGGGTTTCATGAATTAAGAATTGGATACCGCAAGCCAATGTCATAGTTTGCATTTAAGTTTTAATAATTACATGTACCTAAAAAAGATAATGTTGATGAGATATCATCGACAATATGGTTTTTTTAGATAGTATCCATATTTGAATTGATGATATCATTGATTGCGATGAGAATTAGACAAGCTTTGTGATTTTTTTGAGTTCTTAAAAACGCATTATTTCAAAACGTGTTGTTTTATCAACACGTTTTATCATCGTAATAATCTCACAAAAAGACATAAAAAAGCAAGTCCCGCATAGACTTGCAAAAGTGGCATATAAGCCACTTTCAAATTTTTGTGGCCATTGATTTGGTTTTATTAAAAATTATTTTCTGTTTTTCATTGATGAAAAGTCGCTTTTGAAAACTCTAATATAGCTCATTTAAAATAAAAAAGACCTACTCTAATGGTAGATCTAACGCGGTTAAAGTTGGTGACCCGTACGGGATTCGAACCCGTGAATGCCAGCGTGAAAGGCTGGTGAG
>CAZCSL010000038.1:4393-6051 GCA_964501415.1 uncultured Candidatus Izemoplasmatales bacterium | reverse complement strand
GAATCATTCATCCCAACCGTTGGCGCCAGTGGCGCCATATTTGCGGTATTAGGGGTACTGCTTTATTTAAGCATTAACCGCAATGATTGGTTTCACCCAAGAGATGCCTCCAGCATCAAAGGGTTGGTGTTAATTAACGTTATCTTTACGTTCACGAGTCCCAATATCTCGATTCCGGGTCATATTGGCGGCTTGGCAGCTGGGTATATCTTGGCCTTACTATTTGGCTTTGATGGGCCCAACCGTTCAAGAAGAGCAAGACAATTTGAAGACCCCTTTGCCCAAAGCTATATTGACCCTGGTAGTTTAGATGACATTGATGATGTCGATATCGTCGATGATGATGATCCGTTTTCCAAATATGATAGTTAAAAAGCGCGTGCAAACGCGCTTTTTTATGCTAAACTATAAATAGCACACATAGGAGGTTTTTTATGGATACGTGGATTTTTATTTTAGTGATTAGCGTTTTTGTGGTGATGGAAGTATTTGATTTTGTGGTTAGTTATTTAAACGATCAAGCCAAAGGCAGAAAGATGCCTGATAACGTCAGCGATGTTTATGATCAAAAAAGTTATCAAGAATGGCTTAAATACAACCAAGAACATTCAAGATTAAGAATGTTCAAAAGCATTGGCATCTTTATTATCATCTTGATTCTTTTGCTTAGTGGTGGATTTTCTAATCTTGCCAACTGGACGATTGATAGGTTCAACAGCGTTTATGTAGAAACAATAGTTTTCATGGGTATATTGTTTTTTGGTCAATTTATCTACGGGGTTGGCTTTAATATTTATGGCACCTTCTCGATTGAAGAGCGCTATGGATTTAATAAAACTACCCCAAAGACTTTTGTCTTAGATAAAATCAAAGGCATCATCTTAACGATTATTTTAGGCGGCGGCTTATTATTATTGATTCAGTTTTTCTATGAAACCTTTGATGCGATGTTTTTATGGGTCACCTTTATCGTGGTGATGGTAATATTTTTGGCGATTAACATGCTTTATGTTAAAGTCTTTGTCCCGCTTTTTAATACCTTAACCCCGCTTGAAGAGGGCGAACTTAAAACAAGCATTGAAGACTTAGCGAAAAAGGAAGATTATAACGTACAAAAAATCCATGTGATGGATGCCTCAAAACGTTCTACCAAACTCAATGCCTTTTTCAGTGGCTTTGGAAAGTTTAAAAACGTCGTTTTGTTTGATACCTTATTAGAAAAGATGGATAATGAAGCAATCCTAGCGGTCTTAGCCCACGAGATTGGCCATGCGAAACACAAAGATGTCTTTAAAAACATTATCCTTGGGGCGTTAAACATCTTAGTTATGTTAGGGCTTTTAGGTCTTTTCTTAACCCGCATAGAATTTATGGACGCATTCTCGGTAGAACGATTACACTTTGGCTTTGCCTTGATTTTATTTGGTATTTTACTTGGTCCTCTTAATTTACTTATCTCCATATTCACAAGTATCTTATCTAGAAGGGCTGAATATAAAGCCGATGCATTTGCGGCTAAAAGGGTCGATAAAACGAGCATGATACGCGCGCTTAAAATCTTAGCCAAAGAAAACTTCTCCAACTTAACCCCGCATCCACTCTATGTCTTCTTACATTATTCTCACCCACCCATATCAAAGCGGATTAATGCGATAGAT
>CAZCSL010000038.1:0-4293 GCA_964501415.1 uncultured Candidatus Izemoplasmatales bacterium | reverse complement strand
TGGATTGATATTGCCAAACAAATGACTTTCTATCTATATCGTGCCAATTTTCTTTTGACCCATCGATACCTCCGTGGGTAAAGATATAGGGACTCTTTTCAAGATAAAGCGGTAAGCTATCTAACCAGGTTTCTAAGTGCGGATAGTTTTTTTGTATCGTTTGATATATTTTTTCTAGATTTTTAGGCCGGTATTTGATGCCAGAAAAACTTTTAAGCGTCTCATCAAAGCCATTATATGCCGCGTTAAATTCAGCGCTTTCAAAATCGCCCTTTAAAAACTCCAGTAAAAACAAATCGTGATTGCCTAAAAGCAAGGTGGCTTTTCCTTCTTTATGCAAGCTATAAAGATACTCAAAGACTTCCTTGTTTTCTTTGCCCCGATCAAACATATCGCCTAAAGAGAGTAGATGGTGGTTCACGTTTTGTTCATCAAATCCTGCTTTTTTAAGCGCTTGTTTCAGCACGCTAAAATGGCCGTGTACATCCGAGATTACAAAGGTCGTCATGATTTGATAAACCGCTTTTGATAGCGCGCATTAAACTCTTTAGAAAACTGTTTGACACTTGTTTCAGTCAAAGGATTTAAAAATAGGGTTTCAAGCAAGGTCGGCTTGATTGTAACTTGATCAAGGCCACTAAGCATAGCTTGTTTGATTTCGCTTTTACTCTTAAATGAAGCGCCAATTAAACGCACCTCTAAGTTTTGCATCTCAATGACTTGGCGAATATCCTTAATTAACTGATAAGGGTCATGGCCGTTTTGAAGCATTCTAGATACGTAAATAATCAGCGTCTTAGCCCCTGAAGCAATGGCTTCTAAGGCTTGGAAAAAATCGCTAATGCCCGTCATGGCAACCTCAACATCCACTTCTTCCTTCATTAAGGCAAACCCCGCTTTAGTCGCTGGTACTTTAATCATAAAGGGCGGATTTAACACGCTTTTAAACGCTTTGATTTCTTCAAGCATCTCTTCTTTTTCTTCTGCGTTTACTTGCACGTATAACGTAGCCTTAGGCATCGCATTTCTCAGTTCTTTTAAATGATGCAAAAAGTCCGTTCTTCTTTCTTTGGCCATCAAGGATGGATTGGTGGTGATACCACTAAATGTGTAAGTCTCATTAAGGGTTTTGATCGTTTTTAGATTGGCACTATCGATTAAAAACATGACTGCTCACCTCACCCTTATTATAGCATAGCCATTTTGATAAAAAAAACCTAAGACATCGGTCTTAGGTGTTGGTAATCGTGGTTCCGCTTTTGCCTTTGATGGCTAAAGCAGCGTGTTCTAAGGAAGCGATAATCGCTTTACCCGAAGGTTTGCGTTTGACAAAATCCATCGCAGCTTCAACCTTCGGCAGCATGCTACCTTTGGCGAAGTGGCCTTCATCGATATACGCTTTTGCCTCTTTGATATTCATCTGATCAAGCGCTTTTTGATCGGGTTTACCAAAGTTGATCATCACTTGGTCAACTGCCGTTAAAATTAACAGTTGATCGGCATCGATAAGTTCGGCTAATTTCGCGCTGGAAGCATCTTTATCGATCACCGCAGGCACGCCTTTATAAGTCCCGTTTTCTTTAATCACAGGAATACCGCCGCCCCCTGAGGCGATGATTAGATGTTTGGCTTTCATTAACGCTTGGATACTCTTTATTTCTAAGAAGCCTGTTGGCTTGGGACTAGCGACGACAAACCGGTAGCCTCTTCCGCTATCTTCTACGTAAGGTAGGTTGATTTTGGCTTGTAAGTCTTTGATTTCTGCTTCACTGTAAAAAGCGCCAATCGGTTTGGTGGGGTTTTTAAAGCCCGCATCCTCCTTAGAAACCACCGTTTGGGTGACTAAGGTGGTGGTCGGTTTATCAAGGCCTCTTTTTACAAGCGCATTACGGATGCCGTTTTGTAAATGATAGCCAATATAGCCTTGGCTCATGGCCCCGCATTCAGGCAAGGGCATAATAGGGACGTTGGTTTTGATTTGTGAGGCTTCATCAAACGCACTTTGAATCATGCCTACTTGTGGGCCATTACCGTGGACTAAGATAACCTCATGGCCTTGTTCAATCAAATCAACGATCGATTCAGCGGTATGTCTGACTAAGTTAATTTGTTCATCAGGGCTATTTCCTAGAGCATTGCCCCCTAAAGCGACAACGATTTTCATATATGCCTCCTACAGATTGACTTTTTGTTGGTCGATAATTGATAAGCCTTCATCTAGGGTATCTTGAAGGTCTTTGGTTTCGATGATTTCATTTAAGACTTGTTTGAAGGTTTTTGATTCAACGCGCACTTGTTTATTGGTTTTAAACAGTTTTTGAGCGTCTTTGGGTTTTTCTTTGCCGATATCAAGAATGGTAGCGATATCGATTAAGATAAATTTTTCTTGTTTGACTAAGAACTTGCGAAACTTTTCATTTGCTTTGTTCATGTCTTCGGTTGGGGTGTGACGCATCGCTTGGTCTTTGCTTTCTTCTGTGATGATGGCGTCACGTTTTTGCAGGTTTTTATACAGTTTTTTTAACGCTTTCTTTGTTTCTTTTTTTAAGTTGTCCATTTCTTTAATTGGTTTCATTTTTCATACCTTCTTCTTTTATTTTATTCAAACGGTAATTCTACCGTAGTCTCACCAATGTTGATGATGGAAGTGTTGATTCTAATGCTGTAGCCTTCTGGGTCTGCTAAGGTGTAGGTCATATAAAGACTGCCACCTTCAATCTCAATTTCTAATTCTGTGATATAAGCGTCACTTTCTTGAAAGAATTGATCGTAATATTCACTTTTTAAAATATAGACGCCATTATCTTTTGAAAACCAATCCGCAGACATGGAGATAAAATCATCGGCTTCTTCACTCTCCTCAGGCGGGATATCTTCTATAAGCTCTTTGCGCCACTGACCGGTATGGTCTCGTTGATAAAAATAAATATTGCCTTCATCGTCTTCATAAATGTAGTATTCTTCTTCAATTTGATCGGTTTGTACGCCACCTGCAATGACGTATCGTTTATTACCCTCGACATACTCAAAGCTTTCAAAAGGGCCTACTAAAGCCCGTGACATTCTTGTATGTACGGTGTAACTATCGGCTGTATCCAGTTTTTCAAGTAGGTCTTCTAACGTCTCCTCAGAAGAACACGCACTTAGCGTGATGAAAAACATAAGGCTTATGAATATATACGTAAATTTTCTCATAACACAAAACTCCTTTTTAGTTTCCAAAAAACATTATATCATACTTATTTTCATTTGTAATAAAAAAGATGTAGGTTAAGTCATGGGCCGACCCAGTTTCTTGATAAAAGGGGGTAAATGTACTATAATAGGGGCTGTGAATTACTAAAGAAAGGATTTGTCCATATGTCTAATTCAAGAGAAATATCCTTAAAGCGTGCCGAAACTTTAAAATCACGCATCGATGACTTTATAGAGGTAAGAAAAACCATCCCAAAAGGCTTAGAGGAAACCAAAGCCTTAGAAGAAAGAAAAAAGCGTATTTTAAACGTATTGGGCGCTAATGAAAAAGATTGGGATGATTATCGTTGGCAGCTTTCTAACCGGGTGCATGATGTCGATATCTTAAAACAAATCATCGATTTGACCGATGATGAGATTGATACGATCAGAACGGTTGATAAGCGTTTTAGATGGTCCATCTCGCCTTATTATTTATCGTTAATTGACCCCAAAGAAACCTTTGATCCAATTAAGCTGATGAGTATGCCTAGTTTTTTAGAACTAGAAGATACCTACCATAATTTAGACCCGATGGATGAAGAACATACCAACCCAGCGGGTACGATTACTAGAAGATATCCTGACCGCCTTATCATTAATGTAACCAATGAGTGTGCGATGTATTGTAGGCACTGTCAGCGTAGGCGCAATATTGGGACCGAAGATTTAGCTACCCCCAAAAGCAAAGTCCAAGAATCGATTGATTATATCAAAGAAAATCCTGAGATTCGCGATATTTTAATTACCGGTGGCGACCCGCTAACCTTATCAGACGCTAGATTAGAATGGATTATTAGTGAACTTTATAAAATTGAGCATGTTGAATATATTCGCTTGGGCTCAAGAACCCCTGTGACAATGCCGCAGCGCATTACCGATGATTTAGTCAATATGTTAAAAAAATATCATCCGATTTTTATCAATACGCATTTTAATCATCCTATGGAGATCACTGAAACCTCTAAAGAAGCGTGTGAAAAACTCGCGAATGCCGGTATTCCTTTAGGCAATCAAGCTGTCCTTTTAAACGGCATTAACAACGATAAATACGTGATG
>CAZCSL010000037.1:0-6183 GCA_964501415.1 uncultured Candidatus Izemoplasmatales bacterium | reverse complement strand
GTCGGTGAAGGTGAAACGTTTTATTACGGTGATTTAGACAGTCCTTATGTGCGTGCAGAAGTCGTGATTAATCCAGAGTCTATGGCCTCACGGGCGATTACATTTACCCAGCCCTTTGCGCTTGGTCCAAAAGAATAAATTAAAAACGATTTCCCACTTGGAAATCGTTTTTTTATAGATGGTCAAAGGGATAATTAATAATGGCTCTAGCTTGTTTAGAGGCTTTAATTTCTGCTTGGCTCAAACGTTCATCGGCGTACTTAAAATCGTTTTTACGTTTGATCTCAGCCAGATGATGATGCATGCGCTGGTATTTTTTCAAGGTAGTTTCTTTGAAGTCTTGATGGGCCTTGGTTTTTTTATGATTTAAGATATCATCAAAATGTTTTGTACAACAAAGAGCCTTTTCTTTATAGTCATTAAGAAAGGCTTTGTCATTCAAGCCTTTGATAAAAATGCCGATCAATAACGTCTCAGCCGTTTTTTCTTGTTGGCATAAAAAGCATGTTTTGGCGCGTTTTTTTTGCACGTTTTTATGATTTGAAGCGCGCTTTAGCTTTACCTTAAACAAATGTTCAAACAAAACCGCGTGCGCTAAAATATCGCTATGTTGGAAAAAAAGTTCGGTATGATGATGACAAAAGCCGTCTGATTGAATATAGTTTTTTCTAAATTCTACATCCGTCAGATGGGCATATGAAAGCGCGTTTAACTTGTTTAATGTCTTTTTTTGCATTGAGGTACATATCGGGCAAACCCCTTCGCTCATCTGACGTTGCATGTCTTTATAAGAAAATTCTTTTTGCATTTTAATCACCTTCATTTATTCTAAGTTGTCTTGTTGCTTTTGTCAACGCGTAGTATTACTCTATCAAGAAGAGGTTTTACCCTATCATATAGAGGATTGTCAAGGGTTTAAGGCTGTGATATGATTAAGGTGGTTCTAAGGAACCATATAGGAGGAGTGTTCCCAAAGATAGCTAATTATAGCTGTCTTTGGGAGACTTGTGGTTTTTGAATTAATAAATGATTAAATTATCGGTATCTTTCCTTCTTGGTCGGCGGATTTTATATCCGCCGGCTTTTAATTTGACTATTTATTTTTCTCAAGGTATAATACATATGTAACCTGGTAGATTGGAAATCGCTCACGTGCGACCCCAAATTATCACATAAGGGGCCGAGGTTTAACCGGTGTTGAAAGCCTTATTAACTTGAAGGAATCCTAAAGGTTGAACAAGAGGCCACCCCCATAGTAGAGCTGCGGTTCTGCAATCGAGTGATTTCCAATGTGCTAGGTTATTTTTTTATGGCTTTTAGGTGTTATTGCTTGTGGTTTTAGCTTTTTCAAATTATAATATAACTATCTTGTAAGAAGAAAGAGGGATGCAATTTGGCAAATAAATTAGCTACGACGGTGCATATGTATAACTGGTTTTTAAAATTGATTGGTGCCGCCCTTTTGATTGGGCTTGGTATCATCTTGTTGGTTTCTGATGTGGAACATGTTTTAGAGGCTTTAATCGGTATTATGATTGCCGTATATGCCATTATACGCTTGGTGCCTTTTGTCAAGTCACAAAGGAATGACTTGATCAAAACCATCAATATCATTGAGATTACGCTAAACGTTTTGATTGCGGCTATATTTATCATTGTACCGCTAGTACAAGGCGAAAGTTTAGGGACACTGTTTGGCTATATGTTTGCTGGGGTTTTAGTGGCACGTGGTATGGTACATTTTTATGGGCTTTCTGATGGTGCTGAAAAAGGCGACCATTTGACCTATTTTTTCCATATCGCAACGTTGGTTGTCGGTACCTTTATTATTGCGAGGGGCTTTCAAACGTCTGATTTATTGATTTTCTTGGCGATTATCGCGTTTTTGGCTTCTGGGTATTTGGGCTTTGAATCTTACAACGGTTATAATCGTTACCGTAAGTACAAGCAACTAGAAGAAGGCACACAAGACAAAGCCGAAGATGAAGTTCCTAAAGGCATTGATGCACCTTCTAAAAAAGATGAAGAACGACCCCAAAAGGAAATTGTTAGTTAACAAATTATAAAGAATAAAATTAGCTAAAAAGATGAAGGTATAAGAAAATATTTTCATCTTTTTTTCGTATAGGGCTTTAAAAAGTTCGCAAAACAACGTATAATGTTTTGTGTACAACCTAAGCAAAGATAAGGGGTGAATTTAAATGTCTCAAGCTGTTTGTGATACCATCAATAAATCGTCATTGCTTCACAAACGTATGATGGCAAAAATCCTTGATCGTTTTGAGTTAACGTATGCACAATACCAAGTGCTCAAAACCATCAAGAAGCACCAAACGTTGTCCGCTAAAGAGATTTTGGTCTATTTAGATACGGATAAAGCAACGTTGTCAGGCGTACTTAATCGCTTGGAAAAAAACAATTTAATCAAAAGACAAAAGGACCCAAGTGACAGACGCTTGATGCACATCAGTCTTACCGCCGCAGCCGTAGCGCTTTGTGAAAATGTGGAGGTAATTGAAACCAGTTGTGCAGAGGATTTAACCAAAGGGATTAAGCCAAGGGAACTTAAGAACTATCTCAGTGTGTTTGAACGCTTGATGGAAAATCAGCGTCAAAAAATAACCACACTAGAGAATGAAGACAAGTAGGAGGGTATTTTAATGAAAAAGTTAGTCAGTAAGAATCATTTGGTCAATATCATGATTGGCGTAGTCTTTGTCGCCTTTTTTATCGTCGCTTATTTCTTGGATTATTTGAACGATTGGGTGAACTATGTAGCGGCCATCTTAATTTTGGTCGGTAGTGCTTTTCGATTTGTTAAGGATTACAAATACTATACCAACGACAGAGTACTCTTATTTTTGGTCTTAGAGTTTATCATCGCCGCAACCTTAGCGGTTTTACTAGCACTAGGTGAACTCGGTATTCAATTGAGCATAGCCGTTGGTGTGGTGCTTTATATGCGTGGTTTTGTTTACTTATTGATCATGCAACTATTAAGTATCAAACAAAGTTTTCCAAAATTCTTATGGTTTATGTTCTTGTTAACCGTAGGGGCTTATGTGTGGTTCGGCGGGATTCCTTATGAAAGTGAACTTGCCTTAATCGCCTTAATTATTGGTTTAATCATTGGTGCGTTCTACATCTTTGTGGGCATCAATCAAATGACACATAAAACACAAAAATCAAAATAATAAATTTTTCGGAGGTATGTATATGCACAAGGTATTAAAAGAATTATCAATGTTAAACGGAATTCCATCACAAGAAAAACAAGTTCGTGATTACATGACCAAAGCGATGCAAAACGATGCCGAGATTAGCTATGACAATTTAGGTAGTATCATCGCTAAAAAAGTGGGGAAACAAGAAGGACCACGCATCATGGTCGCTGGCCATATGGATGAAGTTGGCTTTATGGTGACTAAAATAACCGATGAAGGTTATGTTAAGTTTATTCCTGCGGGTGGTTGGTGGTCACAAGTTATGTTGGCCCAACAAATGGAAATCACCACTAAAGAAGGCAAAAAAGTTCGCGGGGTTATCGGTGCTAAAGCGCCGCATATCTTAACGCCTGAGGAGCGTAAAAAGCCCGTTGATATCAAAGATATGTATTTGGATGTTGGGGTTAAAGATAAAGAAGAAGCCGAAAAACTGAACATTCGTCTAGGCGATATGATTACCCCCTACATCGAAACAACAACCTTAGCCAATAAAAAATATTACTTAGGTAAAGCCTGGGACAACCGAGTTGGTTGTGCCGCGGCCATTGATGTTTTAAAACGCCTTAAAAAACAAGACCATCCCAATCAGTATTTTGGCGTAGGGACCGTCCAAGAAGAAGTGGGCCTAAGAGGGGCCACTACCTCGGCTTATCACATCAATCCCGATATTGGCATCGCAGTGGATACAACGATTGCCCATGATTTTCCCAAAGGGTCTAAAGAGACCGTCCTTGGTGAAGGCGTTGGGATTATGATCAGCGATTCTTCCATGGTCGGCCATCAAGGCTTGAGAAACTTTGTTTTAGAGATTGCCGATAAACACAAGATTCCGTATCAATTGACGCATCTTCAACGCGGTGGTACGGATGGTGGTAAAATCCATCTTTCTAGAAGTGGTGCCCCATCGATTGCCTTATGTGTACCCGTAAGATACTTGCATTCACATACCTCGATTATGCATGAAGATGATTACAATGCCTTGGTGGATTTAATTGAACAATTAGTCTTGGCCCTTGATTCTGAGGCCGTTAAAAAAATCACGTACGATGTTTAAATATGCGTATCATCGCAGGCACGCATAAACGGCGTAAGCTAAAAGGCTTAGAACTAAGCCACACCAGACCCACCAAGGACCGCGTCAAAGAAAGCATCTTTAACATGCTTTCAACGTCATTGGATAAAACCCATGTCTTGGATTTATTTGCGGGTAGTGGGGCTTTAGGCTTAGAAGCGTTATCGCGCGGGGTCAAACGTGCCACCTTCGTGGACCATGACCAAACGGCCCAAAAGGTAATTAAAGATAATCTTGACGCCTTGGATTTAAAAAACCGTGCCACAGTTAGGTGCGAAAAAGCGTTGGATTTCTTAGCTCAAAATGAAACCGTCTTTGATTTAGTGATGCTTGATCCGCCTTATAACCAAGGTCTTATTCCTCAAGTGTTAGATAAGCTTTCAGTCGCGTCTTATTTGAGTGATGACGTTATTATCGTCATCTTATCAGAAAAAAACTTATCGTTAAAAGCTTATCAGACACTTAAGGTGGTTAAAGATAAAACCATCGGCATTACCAAAGTAATGTTTTTAAAAAAGGAGGCCTAACTTATGAAAATAGGTCTATACCCAGGCAGTTTTGATCCTATTACTTATGGACATATAGATATCATCAAGCGCGCGCTTAAGATTTTTGACAAGTTATTTATCTTAGTTAGCGTGAATCCCAACAAAAAGACCTTATTTAATCAAGAAGAACGAATCGATATGATCGAACATGCCTTAGAAAAATGTTTGGATCGAATTGAAATCCGTACCAGTTCTGATTTAACGGTCAAGCATGCGAAACGACTGGGGGCCACCCATATCATTCGTGGCCTCAGAGCCTTAACAGACTTTGAGTATGAATTCCAGATGACTCATGCCAACCGAGTATTAGACAAAGGCATCGATTCTATCTTCTTTATGACCGATAACAAGTATTCCTTCATGAGTAGTACGACGGTTAAGGAAATCGCGATGTTCAATGGAGATTTATCAACCTTCGCCCCCCCTTATATCGTCGATAAAATCAAAGCTAAATACAATTAATGCCTTATTTAACTAAAAACATCCAGGCCTTTATGAAGGTCTGGATGTTTTTTTTGTGTATTCCACTGTTTTTTTATTTAGAAAAATGTTAATATACTGATAGGTGATAATTATGGATAAAAAAGAGCAAATATTTCATGAACTCAGAAAACAAAATGTTCGCATAACGAAGCAGCGCCGTGCTATCATCGATGTCTTAGAAGGTAAGCACTTGACGATTCAAGAAATCCATCAAGAGTTAAAAGAACGCGGATTTCATAATTTAGGTACCGTCTATAACAACGTTGATTTCTTGATTGAACACAAAATTGTCACTCAGATTTTTATCAATGGCAAAAAACACTATGACTTAACGATTGATGAGGCTTCCCATACGGCGGATTCTCACATTCATGTGACGTGTAAAGTAAACAACAACATCATAGAAATCAATGATTCGGATATTTTTGATTATATTAAGAACCATGAAATCTTTAGAAATTTCGATATTAGAAAATTACAAATTGTCGTCGAAGGGACTTGCACCAACTATGAAACCGACCAATGCAAGACCACCGATGCTTGTTTCATCTCAAAACTTTCAAAATAAGCCTTTTATAGGCTTTTTTTATAACCTTAAACTTTTTTTAAAAAAACTTATAAGTCATAAAAAAGCCCCGTTTAAACTTTACAATCTACCCTTGCTAGTATATAATAGTGTAGGCGTTAGAACATAACGCATTTTGTTTCGGTAGCTCAGGGGATAGAGCAATGGCCTTCTAAGCCATCGGTCGGGGGTTCGAATCCCTCCCGGAACGCCATTTGACCTTAATAAAGCCCTTTGGGGCTTTTTCTTTTTATCTAAGATGTCGTGCAGGCCGTTGGTCGGGGGCCATTA
>CAZCSL010000036.1:0-6420 GCA_964501415.1 uncultured Candidatus Izemoplasmatales bacterium | reverse complement strand
TTCCAGCAATATCATCTTTCATGAAATCGATATGTTTTATCTTGCGGTTGAAGAGTTGTTAAGACAAGCAGAAATCTACGATCATTTCAACGTAAATAGAGATATCTTAATCCCTTATTACGATGAATGGTATGACGAGAGTTACGATTTATTCGATTGATTTTTCTTTTTTAACACGAGCGTTCATGCTATAATTTAAGCGCATAAGGGGGTGGGGGCACTTGATCGATATTCATACGCATTTATTGCCGGCAATGGACGATGGCATCAAAGATGTAAGAGAAACGATAAAGATATTGAAATCCTACCAAAAAAACGGCGTAAAAGCCGTTTGTTTAACCCCGCACTATGCGATTAAGCGTGGCTATAATAAAGAGTGGACCACCCTTAAAAAAACATTTGATGGTTTGCTTGAGGCGTGTAAAAAAAACAATCTTGAACTCAAGTTATATTTGGGTCAAGAATGCGATTATCAAGAAGACTTTATAGACTTATTGCCCTTTATGCACACCTTGAATCAGACGCCTTATATGCTGATTGATTTTGGCCAAGGCGTTTTCGATATTGAAGAAGCAATTTATGAACTTAAGATAAAAGGATATCAAATCTTAATTGCCCACGTTGAGCGATATCACTATTTATCTTTAGATGATATCATCGCCTTAAAAAAGCAAGGGGCAAGGATGCAAGTTAACGCTAAACACATCCTTAAACAAGGTTCTAAAGCGTCCAATAAACGGGCTTTAAAACTTTTAAAAGAAGATTTAATCGATGTGATTGCAAGCGATATTCACGCCTTTGAACAAGCCGATTTGTTACCTCAAGCTTTTGAAGTTGTGAAAAGGAAAGCCGGCTTAGCTAAAGCAAAGCAGCTGTTTATAAAAAATCCTGAAAAGATTCTAGGTATTAGCGATGCTTAAAGTCCTTTCTATTACCTTGGTTTTAAGTTGGATTGCCTTGATTTTTAGTTTTTCTATGCAAGACGCGTATGTATCTAGTGAAGTATCAAAAGGCTTTACTAAAGATATCATTAGGGTGATTGGTTTTCTTTCACAAGATATCGCTTTGGCAATTGACCTAGATACATTTCATGCTATGTTGCGTAGCTTTGCTCATTTTATCCTTTATTTTTTCTTGGGTCTTTGGGTGGTGTCGGCTTTAAAGTATTATTTTAATGATTGGTTTCGCTTGCTTATAGACAGTACGTTGTTTGGCTTAATTATCGCGATTTTTGATGAATTATATCAATCGATGGTGCCGGGTCGTGTGATGAGTATGAACGATATATTCATCGATACACTAGGCGTACTTTTGGGATCGATTTTAATGGTTTTGGTTGTTTTTAAAGGCCCCTAGAACGTCTTAAAAACTAACCATCCATTTCAGCTTTTATATGTTATAATGCAATAGATAACAAAGATTTAAGAGAGGGACATTTTTATGGAAAATAACGTAAACGAACAGGAACTGGATTTATTAGAACTACTACAAATCATGTTAAATCGTTGGTATTTAATCTTTGCCTCGGTTATCGTGGTCTTTAGTTTAACCACTATATACGCCGTGGTAATGTTAGAAGATACTTACACAACACACTCTAGTGTCTTGGTTAGTGTTACAGCCGAAGGGCAAGCCGTAGATTCAGGCGATGTTTTATTGGCTCAAAGATTATTGGACACTTATACCGAGGTTGCAGAGAGTAACCGCGTTTTGCATCAACTAAGAGATGATTTGGACTTGACTTATAGCACCGGGACACTCCGAAATATGGTATCGGTCTCCAGAGGACGCGACAATGCGATTGTCATTCGCTTTAACGTGACCTCAACCGATCCAAATGAAGCGGCGCTGATGGCCGATGGCATTGTCTCCATCATTCAATCGATTGCCGATGATTCAAGCATTTTGCACGACATTGAAGTTTTAGATACCGCAGAAACGCCAACCTCACCTAGTGGGCCTAACCGCTTATTATATATGGCCATTGGGCTTGTCTTAGGCGGTATGATTGGCGTGTTTGGTGTCTTTTTGATTGAGTTTTTGGATAAATCGATTAAAACTTCGAAAGACCTCGAAAACAAACTGGGATTGCGTGTCTTAGGTCTCATTCCAGAATACAAACTTGAAGATGATTGGGAGGAAGTCTGATGTTTGATCATAAAACGAATGGAAGTAACGCTTATCCCATTATATCGAAAAGAGAACCCTTAGGGGTTATTAGTGAACAATACCGTAAACTTAGAACCAATATTGAGTTTTCTTCATTTAATGAAGAAATCAAAACGATATGTATCACCTCAACCTTTCCAGAAGAGGCCAAGACCATTACCACCTTGAATTTAGGTACTGTTTATGCTCAAAGTGAAACCAAAACCTTGATTATCGATATGGATTTGAGAAAGCCTAAAATTCATCGTGCTTTTAATCTTTCTAACCAACAAGGCCTTTCTAATATCATTACCGATGATTTATCTAAAGAGAAAGCCATCCAGACAGTGGATGAATATTTAGACGTTTTACCAGCGGGTAAAACCTTACCCTTTCCTAGTGAATTTTTAATGAGTAAGAAGTTAAAAAAGCTCTTATTGGATTTAAAACAATCTTATGACCGCATCATCATCGATACCCCGCCGATGAGTGCGGTGACCGATGCGACCATCATTTCTAAATTGACCGATGGTACGATTATGATTTTTGCCTCAAGAAAAACCAACGGCGATGTTGCACAAGGCATGTTAAAAAGCCTTAAAGACAATGGCGCCAATGTTATCGGTGGTATCTTAACACGCGTACGTAAAAAAGATCACCGCTATAATAATTACTACTATTACAACCAAGAAAAGGAAGACTAAGCATTAAAGATTAAGAGGGAATAAGGAAAAATGAAGGGATTAACATGATGAGAAAAATCAGTTTAATCGTCATCGATACGTTTTTAATTTTAGCCACGTATACTTTTACACTGGCGATTTTTCGTTTGATTGGGATGACTGTTCATCTTGAAAACGCGCTTTTGGCTTTATTGCCTATCATTTTCTTTAAGTTGGTTCTTTTTAGCCTCTTTGGGTTCTATAAGATGATACATGCTCATGTGGGCTTTGAAGATTTGATGAAAATTATATTGGTCATCCTGGTTACCAATTTATTGATTATGGGCGTTTTTTACATGGTGGATGATGTTATCCATCCACTCGCCATGGTCTTTATCACTCCATTAGAGATCACGATGATTAGCCTGCCAAGAGTGATATACAGAATAACCCTCTACATTCGACACTCGATGATCGGGGCTAATCAAGACGCCAAACGCACCTTGATTATTGGCGCGGGTGATGGGGGTGATTTGGTACTCAAAGAGATATATAAACATGATTACTTAAATAATAATCCAATCGCTTTTGTCGATGATGACGAGATTAAAATCGGTAAAACGCTACTGGGCATAAAAATTATTGGGCCCATAGCGAAGTTACAAGAATTTATTGAAGTTTACCGCATTGAAGAAGTTATCATCGGTATTGCCAATCTATCGCCTAAGCGGCTTAGAGAGATCATTGACATGATTAAAGACCATCAAGTAAAAATAAAACGTCTACCTTTGATGGATGAAGTAGAAACTAAAGCCCCTAAAAAAGTAAAAGACGTCGAGGTTGAAGATTTGCTGGAACGCGATGAGATTGTCTTGGATACAGGAGGCATTCAAGACCTTATTTTAAAAGAAACCGTTTTAATAACGGGTGGGGGCGGAACCATTGGGTCTGAACTCGCTCGACAAATCGCAAGGTTCAAGCCTAAGCATATCATCATCTTCGATATCTATGAAAACAACGCTTATGACATTCAAACCGAGTTAGAATCTTTATTACGCAAAGCAAACCTAGCCTTTAAAATAACCACCTTAATCGGCAGCGTTTATGACCAAGCGCGCGTTGAAGAACTTTTTAAGACCTACAAGCCTGGTTTGGTTTTTCATGCGGCGGCGTATAAACATGTTCCCTTGATGGAGGCTAGTCCCAAAGAAGCCATTAAGACCAATATTTTGGGTACCTATTATGTCGCTAAAGCCGCCAATCAACATCAAGTCAAACAAATGATTTTAATATCATCAGACAAAGCGGTTAGACCCACCAATATCATGGGCGCTTCCAAACGCTATGCCGAGTTAATTGTCCAGAGTTTTAATAAAACAAGCGATACCGCTTATGCCTCGGTACGTTTTGGCAATGTGCTTGGCTCTAACGGCAGTGTTATTCCGCTTTTTAAAAAGCAGATTCTTTCGGGCGGTCCAATCACCGTGACCGATAAAGAGATTACACGCTATTTTATGACGGTATCTGAAGCGGTGGGTCTCATCTTAGAATGTACGCTTTATGCCAAAGGCGGCGAAATCTTTATTTTGGATATGGGCAAGGCGATAAAAATCAAAGATTTAGCCAAAAAAATGATTAAACTAGCGGGTTTAGAAGAAGGCAGAGATATCGAAATCGTTTATACGGGTTTAAGACCAGGTGAAAAACTTTACGAAGAATTGCTTGTAGATGAGACGACGCAAAGTAAAACCGCCAATCAAAAAATCTTTATTGAATCCAACGTAGAAAACGGTGATTGCATCGATCTGCCAAGCTTCTTAGACTGTATTAAAACGTGTAATCAAACTGAACTAAAACAAGAAGTTGCCAAACAAATCCACAGCTATCAACTAACGAACTAATAACCTTCAAAAAAACCTAATTGCTAGGTTTATTTGAAGGTTTTTTAATGCCTAAAATGACCGTTAAGGAGACCAATATGTCTATGTTTAAAACGCTAAAGCGCATCCACACCGATTCCGCAAAATACCAAGCAGCCTTTAATTCAACCCAAAAAACCGATGTTTTGGCCTTTTCGGTAGCCGATAGTGATTATGAAACCGCCCCCAAGATTAAACAAGCGTTAAATGACCGCATTAAACACGGCGCGTTTGGGTATGGTATCTTTGATGAAGACACCAAAATCCTTATCAAAGATTGGTACGAGCACCGATATCAAAGTCATATTAAAACCAGTTGGATTATGCCTGCGCCTAAGGTGTTAAATACGCTTTCTGTCATGCTTCAAACGCTGACTAAACGAGGCGATAAAATCTTGATTCAACCCCCTGTTTATCATGTCTTTGAACCTTTGATTGATATTAATGAGCGCACTTTAACTAAAAATCCGCTTCGATATCATAAGGGCCATTACGACATTGATTTTGACCATTTAGAAACACAGTTCAAAACGGGTATCAAAGCCTTTATCTTCTGTAGTCCGCATAACCCTGTCGGTCGGGTTTGGCCTAAAGAAACAATTGAAAAAATCGTTAGCCTCTGTAAACAATACGGCGTCTATCTATTAAGCGATGAGATACATGCTGATATCATTATGCCTAATCATACCTTCATCTCATGTGCCGATTATTTTGATAATTATGAAAACATCATCGTCATCAATGCCCCTTCTAAAACCTTTAATATCGCAGGGCTTCAAATTGCCTATTTTATTACTCCTAATGAGGATGTAAGAGAAAAATTAACCCAAACTTACCAAGCCTTGATGCTTGGTACGCCTAACCTCTTAGCCGTCACGGCCTTAAAGGCGGCCTATAAAGCATGTGATAATTGGGTGGATGAACAAAATGCCCATGTTTACAAAAACTTTAGGACGTTAAAAGATTTCTTTGCCGAAAATTTCTCAAAAGCCCATGTTTTGCCTTTGGAAGGCACTTACTTGGCTTGGATTGACTTAGGTTTTCTAAACTTAAGCAGCGTTGAAATCACTAAGGCCCTAGAAAATAATGGAATGGTTGTGGCTGATGGCCATAAATTTGGTTCTAAGCCTGATCATTTTATCAGAATGAATATAGCTTGTTCCAATGAACAGTTACTAAAAGGACTAAAAAGATTTAAAGACACATTTTCAGGAGAACAAAATGAAGATACTTAAAAACCTAAGCGTATATACGCCTACCTATCAAGGCAAAAAAGATATTTTAATCGCGTTTGATAAAATTATCGCGATTGAAGATAGCCTTGATATTAAAGGGCTAGACGTTGAAGTGATTGATTATCAAGGCTGTAAAGCCTTACCAGGCTTTATCGACAATCACGTCCATATCATTGGGGGTGGGGGTGAAGATGGCCCTGCATCCAGAATCCCAGAAATTGATTTTAGCACGTTGATCAACGCGGGCATTACCACCGTGATTGGCCTCCTTGGAACCGATGGTTTTACCAAAGACATGAAAAGTTTAATCGCCAAAGCCAAAGCTTTAAATCAAGAAAAGCTTAGCGCCTATATTTTAAGTGGGTCTTATCAAGTCCCACCAAGAACTTTTTTAGATACCATTGAAGAAGACTTAACCTTTATTGATGAAATTATCGGTGTGGGTGAGATTGCGAT
>CAZCSL010000035.1:0-7310 GCA_964501415.1 uncultured Candidatus Izemoplasmatales bacterium | reverse complement strand
AAAATCAAGAAATCCAAGCAGTCTTTTTAAAAAAAGAAGCCCCTAGGGGCTTCTTATGTCGATAGATTTGGGCTAAACTTATGCGGTGTTTAAGGTTTGTTTCAAACGCAAAAACACCAAGGCACCTAAAAGCATGGTTATGGCAATAGAAGGCAACATGTATCCTGCGTTATAAAACAATGAATATTCTACAACGGGTTGATCATCTGGGGCAAATTCGCCAAACAAAATCACACCGGAGAGAAAGTGGAAGAAAAACCGGACCAAACCAGCTAATAATATTCCTAAGATAAAAACGATGATGTTTTCTTTGTTGATTTTAAAGACAAGTGCCGCTAAGCCCATGGCTCCGAAGGCAAACAAGTAGTCTAAGAACAAACTACCCCAATGATATAAGCCCAGTCCACCGACAATCAAATCAAGTAAACTGTAAATCATACCACCGATAATGCCAATTTTAAAGCCGTGTCTATAAGCGATGATAATCAAAGGCAACATCGTAAAATCAATACTGCCTCCTTGGGGCATCCTGGGCAAAGGCAAGGACATGGTAATCAATTCAATGACAACCGCAATCGCAATCAATAAGCTGATTTCTGCCATTTGATTGGTGGTTAATGCTTTTTGTGACATGGTATCACTCCTAATAAAAAAGTTTTGTCCCGTAGGACAAAACTTTGGTTGCTTGTTTTTTCCTACGCTGGTATTATCCAGATCAGGTACGGTTTCATTCTCGTATCAAGAATGTCTCAGCCTAGTTCACTAAGCTCCCAAATATGTATCGACAATTAAAGTATAACAAGCTCTAAGGTTTCTGACAAGTTAAACACAAGAAAAAGTGCGTTAGTTTAAAAAGGTTTGAAACTCTAAGGTATGACCGCTTGGGTCTTTACAAAAGAAATGAATAATCTTAAACGCATCGTTCATCTTGGGCTGTGAGACGTCTTTCGCCCTTGTTTTAAGATGTTCATACATGCGTTCTACTTCGATTCGGCGTTCATACACAAAGGTGATACAAGAAGCGTTGGGCATCACTTTTGGATGATGCGTACAAAAACCAATTTTTCCGTGGCCCTTCATATCATAAATCAAGCATTTGCCTTGGTCTTTGTACAGTTTCAAGCCAAGCACATCGCCATAAAACTTTTTAACATCCTCTAAATCATAGGTTTTATAAAAGTGAATCGCATCAATCATTATTTTCACCTTCCTTATTAAGCATACTTACAATTCTATTTTACCATAGTCTTTAAGCATTGCCTATCTTTCTTGCATTAAAGGCTGTTTTGTTAATTATCTATTTAAAAAGCAATCTTAAACTATTCAAAATCACCGTAACCGTTGAAATCTCATGCACCAGCACCCCAAAAGGTAAATTGACGCGGCCCACGAAATTACCCACCATCAATAAGGCAATAACCGCGATGGAAAGCGTGATATTCAGCCTGACGATAAAGCGCAGGCGCTTGGCTAAATCAAAAACTCTATTTAAGTTAGAAAGATTATCATCGATAAACACGATATCAGAGGTTTCTAAGGAAACATCGGTCCCGGTGCCCATCGCAATGGCCACATCGGCGATGGCCAAGGCAGGTGCATCGTTGATGCCATCTCCGATCATCAAAATCTTTCCGTATTGTTTTTGCGCTTGTTGCGCAATTTTCACTTTGTCTTCTGGGTAACACTCACTATGCACTTTTTCAATGCCGATATCCCTAGCCATATTACGCGCCGTGGCATCATTATCCCCGGTCATCATGATACTGGTGATACCACGGTTTGATAAGCCATCTATCATATCTTGTACCGGTTTTCTAATCGTATCTTTTAGCGTGATGAAGCCAACCACATTGCCATCCTTAACGACATCGACACAGCTAAGGCCTTGATTTAAAGCTTTGGTTCGTTTTAAAGACAAGGGTGCTTCAATTTTAGCCTCAAAGCGGCCCACTTGCCAAATAGATTCATCAATTTTCGCACTCATACCTAAACCTGGTTTTTCTTGCGTTTCGATGTTAAGGAGCTTAGCATCACGTTTCAAATAGTCTCTAATCGCTTTGGCCAGCGGATGATTGGACTGATTTTCAAGCGTATAAACAATGTCTTTAAGGGTTTGCTCATCATCGCTTATGTGCTCGATAAAGACCACTTTAGGCTCGCCGGTTGTAATCGTCCCGGTCTTATCAAATATTACCGCTTGAATATCGTTTAAAGCCTCAAGTTTTGAGCCACCCTTGATTAAAATATGATGTCTTGAACCATTGGATAACGCGGATAAAACCGCCGGCGACACGGATGCGACTAAGGCACATGGTGAGCCGACAACCAAGACAATAATGCCGCGGTAAATGGCTTCTGAGGGCGTCAGTAACCCAAGCCAACTTGGCACAATCATCGTTAAGATGGCCAAGGCAATAATGACATACACGTAAGTCCGCTCAAACTTTTTAATGCGGGTTTCGGTTTTGGGTAAGTCATTTTGCGCCTTTTGTACGAACGCAATAATCTTTTGAATGACGGAGTCTTTTGCGTTTTTGCTCGCTTTAATTAGAATCGTCGCTTCTAAATTGATAGCGCCGGCAAAAACCTTATCTCCTTTATGTTTGTATGCCGGGACAAACTCTCCGGTGATGGCGGCTTGGTCAATGCCCGTTGAACCCTTGATAATCACCCCATCAACCGGGACTTTTTGGCCGACTTTTACAATCAAAATATCGTTTTGTTCAACCGCTTCAAGCGCTATTTCCTCTTCTTGATTATTTTCGTAGCGAATCGCTTTTTCGGGCGCGAGATTAAGCAAAGATTTAAGCGCTTTTTCACTTTTTGCATTGGCGAAAGACTCTAAAACCCCACTGATGGAAAAAATCAAAATTAAAATGGCACCTTCTGAATAATTGCCCGTCACAAACGCGCCCAAAGCCGCAATAATCATTAAAAATTCCACGTTCAAACGCTTTTCTGCAAGGGTGTCTTTAAGACCAAGGCGCGCTTTATAATAGCCCCCGACTAAAAAGGCAACCGCAAATAACCCAATCGCTAGGGTTGATGTCTCAAAGATATAATCTAGAATAAAAGCACTGATGATTAAACTAATCGCGATTAGCGCAAATAAGGTTTCATACCAAACTTGACTTTTCATGCGGCCCACCTCCCCTAACGTTACATTCATTCTATCATATCGATTTATGTAAACCTATAGAGCAAAACAGAAAGCTTCTAAATTGTAAGCTTATTTATAATTTTTTTATCTTTTGCATCATAAAGCCAAAAAAAACCACAAGCCTCAGCCTGTGGTTTTAAGCTTTAATCAATGATTTCATAAATCAAGGTCTTTTTCTCTTGGATCGTCTCGCTAATTTCAAAGGCATTTAAAACGGTTTTAATCTCGTCGGTGATGTCTTCTTTATTGTTATAGATATAAGCCAATTCTTCGCCTTTTTCTACTTTGTCACCGACTTTTTTGTTCAAGACAATGCCCACATCGGTATCGATTTTATCCTCTTTGGTTTCTCTGCCTGCGCCAAGTCGCATGGCGCTAAGCCCAATATCAAGCGCATTTAAGTTTTTAACATAGCCACTGCTTTCGCTTTTGACCGCGATAATATGCTTGGCATGAATATAGTCATTGATATCTGGATAAGTGCCGTCTTGAGCTTTAATCAAGCTTTTAAGTTTGTCGAACGCTTCTAGCGATGAGACTTTCTTTTCAATCATCTCACGCGCTTGTGCAATGCTAGAAACGATGCCTGCGCCATGCACCAAATAAGCGCCTATTTCGGTACATAGCGTTTGTAAATCTTGAGGGCCATTGCCTTGTAAGGTGCGAATCGCTTCTAACACTTCAAGTTTGTTTCCAACGGCGTAGCCGAGAGGTTCTGCCATATCGGTGATGAAGGCGACGACTTTTTTATTAAAGTTTTCTCCAATTTTAACCATGATTCTTGATAATTCTCTCGCATCATCGAGCGTTTTCATAAAGGCGCCTTCACCAATCTTGACATCCAAAACGATGACATCGGCTCCAGAAGCTAGTTTCTTTGACATGATACTGGCCGCAATCAAAGGAATCGATGGGACGGTTGCCGTTACATCCCGTAAGGCATAAAGCTTTTTATCGGCGGGCGCTAGGGCTTCGGTTTGGCCCGCTACGGCTAAGCCTATGTCGTTTACTTGATTTAAGAAGCGTTCATTCGATAGATCGATATTGAACCCAGGAATGCTTTCAAGTTTGTCTAGGGTGCCGCCTGTATGCCCTAAGCCGCGGCCACTAAGCTTGGCAAACTTAGCCCCACAAGATGCCACTAGGGGACCTAAGACTAAGGTCGTCTTATCCCCGACACCCCCCGTTGAGTGTTTGTCTACTTTAATACCTTCAATACCACTTAAATCAATAATCGTCCCACTATTGAGTACCGCCTCGGTAAAATGGGTGGCTTCTTCATCATTCATGCCGTTAAAATAAATGGCCATCATTAAGCTACTGATTTGGTAATCAGGAATATCACCCTTAGTATAGCCTTGCACAAAATAATCAATTTCTTGTTGGTTCAAGGGATGGTTATCACGTTTTTTTTCAATAATGTCTACCATGCGCATATAATCACGTCCTTTCATTGTTTACTTTACATGTAAGTAGGTTAATGCGGGCTTATCTTTGCAAATTCATCTAGTTTATCTTGAATGATTTGTTTAACTTCTTTAGCTAAAACCTGAGTATTTTTTTGTGCATAAGATTTTGGTTCTATCACGGGGTGAAAATGGATATAAGCATGAGTCGTTTTAAAAGGCCAACCACGCCAAATACGATGAAAGTTGTAAATGCTAGTGACCAATATGGGCGCGTTTGGTTTCATCGCAAGTTTGAAAGCACCCGGTTTGAAATCGATCATGTCGTTACCGTGCGATCGTTTGCCTTCAGGAAAAACGGCTAAGCTTAAACCTTCTTTGTATCTATTGATGCCGCCAATAATCGCTTCGATAGCACTTCTATCGGTCATGCGGTTAATCGGAATGTTGCCAAGCAGTTTAACATAAGGCCCCACAACAGGCCAAGAAAACAGTTGCTTTTTGGCAATGAATACCATGGGTTGGTCATGGATGAAGGGTTTTATGCCAATAATATCATAATTACTTTGATGATTCCCTACCAAGACAAACTGTGTCTTTGGTATGTTTTCAGTCCCACTGACATGCAGTTTAACGCGCAAGAGCTTTATTACCAACTTCATCACCCCATGAGCGAGATGATGATTGCGCAGGTTATGGGGTTGTTCACCGCGCTGAAACAAGGGCCAAATCACTAATAACAACACGACCCAAGCCAAATTGAGCACAAAGCTTATTAAAACAGCCAACAGCCAAAACAAAGGGCTCATCCAAGTTAGCACAAAAGCCTCAAACAGATAAACAAACAAAAGCGTCATTAGAAACCATAACATCATGAACAGTGACGTAATCATAACGGTTTCTCCTTACGCCTGTAAGTGGCAAAAATCAAGTCTCCATCTATTTTTTTATCGATGAGATTAAACTGTGAATAATCCAGTTTAGGAAAATAAGTATCGCCTTCAAAGGTCTTTTGTATATGCGTAATGTATAATTTATCAACATAAGGCATAGCGGCCTCAAAAACGGTTTTTCCTCCAATGACAAAAAGGTTCATATCCTTAGGAATGGTCTCTAAATAAGCGGGTAAATCATGGATGACTTTCGCGCCTTCAAAACGTTTGGCTTGCGTCGTTAAAACGATATTCTCCCGTCTTGGTAAGGGACGTCCAAGTTGTTTTAAGATCGCATCATAGGTTTTTCTGCCCATCAGCACACGTTCATTGAGCGTCAAGGATTTAAAAAACGCCAAATCTTTGGGATAATGCCAGGGCAAAGCGCCATCCTTGCCGATTAAGCCTTTTTGATCCATCGCGACGACAAAAGCAATCATTAGACACTCACCTTCCCTTTGATGGTTGGATGAGACTGGTAAGCCTCAAGGGTAAAGTCATCATAGCTAAATGAAAATAAGTCTTTTACGTTTGGATTAAGCCGCATCTTCGGTTTCTGATAGGGTTTGCGGCTCAATTGCAAGCGTACTTGCTCGATATGGTCATTGTAAATATGCGCATCGCCGATACTGTGAATAAATTCTTTTGGTTCTAAGCCCATGACCTGGGCAATCATCAACGTCAAAAGGGCGTAAGAAGCGATATTGAATGGTACGCCTAAAAACGCATCGGCACTACGTTGATAAAGCTGACATGAGAGTTGGTTATCATGAATATAAAATTGTATGAGCGTGTGGCATGGTGGCAAAGCCATTTGATCGATTAAGGGCGGATTCCAACTGCTTAAAATCAAGCGTCTAGAGTTTGGGTTTTGACGCATTTCATTTAATAACCATTTTAATTGATCTCGGCTCTGCTCTTTGCCTTCAAAGTTACGCCACTGAGCGCCATAAACGGGACCTAAATCTCCCCATTTATCCGCAAAGGCGGGATCGTCTTTAATCTTTTCGATAAACGTATGTATGGTTTCGCCTTGATACGCATCGCTTTGTTTATATTTCTGAAAAGGCCATTCATTCCAAATCCGCACCCCGTTTAACACTAGCGGTCTAATGTTGGTGCTTCCTTCGATAAACCATAACAATTCATGAATGACGCTTTTTAAATGAACTTTCTTTGTGGTAACAAGTGGAAAGCCTTCACTTAAATCAAATCGCATTTGATAGCCAAACGTTGAAATCGTTCCGGTTTTCGTGCGATCATCTTTCGGTTTTCCATGGGTCATTATATGGTCTAAAAAATCCAAATATGCCTCCATAAATAACACCTCCGGTTTTTTATATTATACCATAACTGAGTCCTTTATTGTAGTCAAAAACGCCTTGGAAATCCAAGACGTTTTTGCAGGGGGATTAAGGGTTGGTGGTTTTGTTGCGGTTGATAAAACTAATTTTTTCAACGATGACCTCAGGATAGGAAAACGACTTCTCCTCATTAAGTTCGTAATACTTTTGCGCGAGTCTTCCTTTAATGCCGACCGTATCACCTTTTTTACAATATTGAGCGGTGTTTTCTGCGATACCACTCCATAACGTACATTTGATAAAGTCGGTTTCATACGTATCAGAATGCTTGTTTTTAAAGGTTCTTTGCAAGGCTAAAGTCGTGTTGGCAACTTTTCTACCATCTTCTAGACTTTTGAGTTGAGGGTCAGATACTAACCTTCCCACTAAAACAACTTGATTTACCATACTTACCTCCTTTACTTAAAGCCTAAAGCAAATGCGTGCAATTGTCACACTTCATAACAGG
>CAZCSL010000034.1:0-8822 GCA_964501415.1 uncultured Candidatus Izemoplasmatales bacterium | reverse complement strand
TATACGATGATGCGACCAAGACTAGAAAGTTCAACACAAGAAGAATTCCATGCGCTTTATTTAAATACTAAGGGCAGACTAATTACAGCTAAAAAATTGTTTGTCGGTTCACTGTCTAGTGCCATTGTCCATCCTAGGGAATTATTCAAATATGCCGTTAGCGTTTCTGCGGCCAATGTCATATTGGTGCATAATCATCCCTCAGGCGATCCTACACCATCAAGCAGTGATGATAAAATGACACATATGATGGTCAAAAATGGTACGATGATGGATATTCCCATTTTAGATCACATCGTGATTGGTCATGGTGAATACTTTTCCTACCGACAACACGAGAAAATATGATTATTTCTTGCACAAAGCGCACAAATTATGTATAATACAAAAAGGTGTTTAAACGATAGGGTTATCATTGACATATGAGCCATTTTTTGGTATTATTTAAACGCTTAGCAGCATACCGCTCAGAACGGGTTTATAAAGTATAGGAAACTATCACCCCAATGGCGAGTCTTAAATCTATGAGGAGGTGCTCAAGCATGTATGCTATTGTAGAAACAGGTGGCAAACAATTACGCGTAGCTGAAGGTGAAACGGTATACGTCGAAAAAATCGACGCTAATGAAGGTGAAACGATAACCTTTGACAATGTACTGTTGCTTGGTGGAGACAACTTAAAAGTCGGTAATCCCACCGTGGCAGGCGCTAAAGTTAATGCCAAAGTCGTTAAACACGGTAAGCAACGTAAAATCATTGTGTTTAAATACAAACCTAAAAAGAATTACAGACGCAAACAAGGCCACAGACAGCCTTATACAAAACTTGAAATTACTTCTATAGAACAATAATCTATCTTTTCACTTTTCGGAGGTGAACCCATTATGTTAATCGATATGAATCTTATGGTCCTTATGGCATCTAAAAAAGGTGTTGGATCAACAAAAAACGGCCGTGACAGCGAAGCTAAACGTCTAGGCGCAAAAATGGCCGATGGGCAATACTGTCATGCAGGATCTATCATTTACCGTCAGCGTGGCACTAAAGTGCATCCTGGTGAAAATGTAGGCATCGGTGGCGATGACACATTGTTTTCTAAAATCGATGGTGTCGTACGTTTCGAACGTATTGGACGTAAGCGCAAACGTGCATCAGTATACCCAGAATAAAACGTTGGCAAACAGTGGAAACTGTTTGCCATTTTTTTTAGTCATTGTATAATAAACCTTGAAGACAGGCACAAAAGGTGAGGATATGATTAGACTAGCGACGCTAGAAGATTTAAATAGCTTAGATGATATCGCTTTAAATACCATTGCTCATATGCGAAAAAACCACCGCAGTCAATGGTCTTTTTCCTATCCTAGAAAACCACACTTCAAATCGGATATCTCAAAACAACACTTGTACGTTTATGAAAGTGAGCAAACCATCAAAGGCATGATGGTTATCTATCCTGAGGATGAAACGGCCTACCGAGTCATAAACTGGAAAGAAAAGAATGGTATGGTCATCCACCGCTTGATGATTCATCCCGATTATCAAGGCCAAGGGATTGCCGATCAACTGATGGTTTTTGGCATCAACCACACCAAACAAAAAAATTACAGCGGTTTAAGGATCGATACGCATGCGGGAAACACCCCGATGCGCCGTTTGCTTAGAAAACACCAATTTGAACCGCGGGGTTACCTTAAAAGCATCGATCGTTTGGCTTATGAAAGAAAGGTTGATTTTACCGATGCCCACAAGATTTTAATTTTTGGTAATGCGGGTACCGGAAAAACAACTTTAGCGCGCATGCTAGGAGAAAGATTGTCTTTGGATGTGTTGCACCTAGATACCATCTATTGGCTAAGAAACTGGCAGTCTTTAAGTAAACCAGCCTTTAACAAAGCCGTATTATCATATTTAAGAGCTCACCGTCGCTTTGTGATGGACGGCAATTATACCAATCATACCAACTTCGAAGACCGCGTGGCTATCAGCGATATGATCATATTGTTAAACTATGATGAAACCACTGCCTTAAAAGGGGTCAAGCGAAGAGAAAACGTCTACAAACACCGTTACCGTAGCGATATGGCAACGGGTTGTATCGAAGAACTCGACCAAGAGTTCTTACAATATGTCGCCTTTTTTGAACCCAAGCGACATAAGCTTGAAGCCATTATCAATCAATTGCGACACAAAAAGCACGTTTTGATTTTTGATAACCGCGAAGCATTGATGCATTGGTTTAACTTACTGTGAGGTGTTAACATGTTTATCGATTTAGTGAAACTACAAATAGAAAGCGGTCGTGGTGGTGATGGCATGAGCGCTTTTCGTCGTGAAAAATACGTGCCTAAGGGTGGTCCTTCTGGTGGCGATGGTGGCAAGGGTGGTGATGTTATCTTTGAAGGGGATGAAGGCTTATCCACCTTACTTGAATACCGCTATAACAAACACCGAAATGCCGGAGATGGCGAAAACGGACAAAACAAAAAAATGCATGGTAAAGACGGCGATGACCTCGTTTTGAGGGTACCGGTGGGAACGAGTATTTTTAATGACAAAACCGGGAAAGTGATTGCCGATATCACCGAACACAAACAACGTGTGACGGTATTAAAAGGAGGCCGCGGGGGCCGTGGGAACGTTAAGTTTACCTCCAGTCGCAACACCGCACCTGATATTGCCGAAAAAGGCGAGCCCTCGGCTAAGTTAGATATTCGCCTGGAACTTAAATTATTGGCCGATGTCGGTTTGATCGGCATGCCTTCAGTAGGCAAAAGCACGATTATTAGCGCCATTTCCAAAGCCAAACCAAAAATCGCGGCGTATCACTTTACGACCATTACCCCTAATTTAGGGATGGTGAGTACCAATGACCAAAGAAGCTATGTCGTAGCGGATATGCCTGGATTGATTGAAGGGGCTTCTTTGGGCGAAGGGTTAGGCCAAGCGTTTTTAAGACACATCGAACGCACGCGTCTGTTATTGCATGTTATTGATATGAGCGCGTTTGAAGGCCGCAATCCTTATCAAGATTATGTGACCATTCAAAAAGAACTCAAAGCTTATAAGACGCATCTAGCAACCCGTCCTCAAATTATTGTGGCCAATAAAATGGATATGCCAAATGCCAAGGAAAACTTAGAAACCTTTAAAAAACATTTATCTGAACCCATTAAAATCATCCCAATAAGCGCCTACACCAAAGATAATTTAGATGTTTTGATTCATGAAACCGCCGATGAATTAGATGAGATCAAAAAAGAAAGTTTATACGAGGCCAAAGACTTTGATGAACCCGTTGTTTATGAGTTCACCGCCGATAAGTCCCCTTATACCATTAAAAAGGGAGACGATGGGATTTACGAAATTGGCGGCGAAGGACTAAGACGCATCTTTGAGATGACTGATTTCGACAAAGAACAATCGGTGAGACGATTTGCCCGACAACTAAGAGGCCTCGGCATCGACCAAGCGTTAAGAGAACGTGGGGTTAAACACGGCGATACGGTAAGAATCTTTGATATATCCTTCGAATTTATCGACTAAAGTTCGCACAAAAACTATATGAGGAGCTGGCATGATGTCCAAAAACGACCACCACCAAATAGATCTTTTAAAACTGATTAAATCAAAATCAGGTTTAAAAAAACTTTCTGAATACCATCCTTCTGATATCGCAGAATATTTTTTGTTATTGGATGATGACGCACAAAAACAATTCATGCAAAAACTGGACCCAAAACGCTTAGCACCCATATTGGCTTATCCAGATCCATTGATTATTACAAAAGTCTTTAAAATGATACCGCCAACGCTAGCGGCAAACATATTGATTGAAATGGAAATTGATGATGCGACGGATATCATGAAGCCTATGACGAGCAAAGAAAAAAGCGCCGTCTTCAATCATATGCCCAAAGCATTCGTCGATAACTTAAAGCAACTTATCGATTATCAAGAGGAAACGGCCGGGTCTATTATGACGACGGATTTTATCAGTTTGCAAAAAGGCATGGACGTCAAAGACGCGATGCGTGAACTCATCGCTAATGCCAAGACCACCGAAGGCATTCAAAGACTGTTTGTCTTAGATGAAGCCGGTGTATTAGAAGGCATCATTGAATTAAAGAAACTGATTCAAGCCAGAGCGCCTAAAAAAATCGAAGATTTGATGTTTGTCGATTTTATTACCGTCAAAGAAGATGACCATACAGAAGAAGTCGCACGATTAATTCAAAACTACGGCATGTATCTTTTGCCCGTCGTCGATGAAAACAAGCAATTAAAAGGCGTTATTACCATGGATGATGCCGCGGATATTTTAGATCAGGAAACCGATGAAGACTATGCGCGTTTTGCGACCATCTCTCCAGAAGAAAGCGTAAATCGATCCGTTTTAAAATCGGCCTTTCATCGCTTGCCATGGTTAACGTTATTGTTAGCCCTTGGCTTAATCGTTTCTGCTATCATTGGTGGGTTTGAAGACACGATTGCACAAATAACTGCATTGGTATTTTTCCAACCCTTAATTTTAGGTATGGCAGGAAACACCGGAACCCAATCTTTAGCGGTAACGGTGCGGGGGCTGAGTAAAAACTATTTTCAAGATTTTACGTCCGCTAAAACACACGTCTTTAAAGAACTTAAAGTAGGTGTACTCAACGGCATGAGCATCGGTGTGTTTTCATTTACAACGACCACTTTGTTTTTAACCGTTCTTACTAGCATTGATTTCATTGCGCTTGATCATGCGGTTTGGTTAATTGCTATGACCGTCGGTATGTCTGCGGCGATTGCCCTTAGCATGGCATCGGTATTTGGTGCGATTATTCCCCTGACGCTTCACAAACTTAAAGTGGACCCCGCGGTTGCTAGTGGTCCCTTTATCACAACGTTGAATGATATCTTAGGCTTGGTTGTTTATTTTACCATTGCCGCGATTGTCATTCTAGGGATATGGGGGGCTTAAAATGAGAAGTTTAAGACCCTTACCGATATTAAAGCGCAACAAACCAAAAGAAATTATCGCGCTAGTCAAACATGAAAAAAGAGAAAAGGCCTTAAAAGCTAAATTAGAACGCTATCACGCCTATGATATCAGCGAAGCAATGCAAGGCTTAACGCCTGAAGAGCGCAAAAGACTTTGCTTGTTTTTAAGCATTGAAAAACTATCTAAAGCCATCGCTCAAATAAGCGAAGAAACCGCCGCAAAATTCATCATGGAACTAGACAAAACCTTAGCGGCCAAGGTTTTGACGTTTATGGAAAACGATGATGCAGTGGATATCTTACAACACCTAAAACATGAAGATTCCTTAGCCTTCATGGTTTTGCTTGAAGATGAAAAACGCGATTCCTTAAGAGAATTATCAAGATATAAACACCTCACCGCGGGTAGTGAGATGAATACGAACTATATTCGCCTTAATCCCGCCATGGATGTTAAAGAAGCCATGAAGATTTTAGTCAAACAAGCCGATTCAGTGGAAGTCATCGATACCATGTTCGTTTTAGATGAACAAGAAAAACTGCTTGGTATCGTAGATTTAAAAGACTTGATTGTGGCCAAACACCCCAAAACGATCGATAAAATTATGCAAACTAACTATTACGCCGTCAACGTAAACGACGGGATTCAAGAAGTCGTTAAAGATATTCAAAAATACGACACCACCGCCATGCCCGTTTTAGATGATGATATGACCATAGAAGGTATTTTGACCATGAATGACGCGATGGATATCATTGAGGAAGAAGCCTCTGATGACTATCAAAAACTCGCGGGTCTTTATAGCGATAGCGATATTCATGATACGCCTAAGACAATCGTTAAAAAACGCTTGCCTTGGCTGACGTTATTGTTGTTGATGAACATCATCATAGCCACGGTCATCGCTTCGTTTGAAGCGACCATAGCTACCATTACGGCCTTGGTATTATTCCAACCGCTCATAATGGATATGGCCGGTAATATCGGAACCCAATCATTAGCGGTTACGATTTTAAAAATATCTAAAAAGACATTAAAAAGCCGGATTAACGTGACAACGCACTTATTACAAGAAGTCAGTATTGGCCTCATCAATGGGTTATTGCTCGGTAGTATGGCATTTTTAACCGCCTGGGGCTTTTTATCCATGATTCCTATCGGTATTGTAGGTGATCAAATTGCCGCGATAACGGTTGCGAGCGTCGTAGGTTTAAGCGTGTTTTCCGCCTTAGTTGTCTCTGCTTTTTTAGGTTCCGTCATTCCACTCATTTTAAACGTCTTAAAGATTGACCCTGCCGTAGCCAGTGGTCCGTTTGTCACAACCATAAACGATGTGGTTGCGCTATTTGTTTATTTTGGCCTAGCCACGGCATTAATTTTAAACGTACTATAACAGTTTATATACAAACCAAAAAAGATAGGAGCTAGCCTATGTATAGTTATCTAAAAGGTTATATTACCGAAATTGAACCCGAAAAAATCACCCTTGAGGTTCAAGGCGTTGGCTATCATATCATCACACCCAACCCTTTTGATTTTACCATGGATGATTTTATTAAACTTTTCACCTATCACCATGTTCGTGAAGATGCCCATACCCTCTTTGGGTTTAAAAGCCTAAAAGAAAAACGCTTATTCGAAAGCTTGTTAAGCGTCAAAGGCATTGGTCCAAAAAGTGCTCTAGCGGTTTTAGCCGCGGCCAAGGTAGAAGAAATCATCCGTGCCATAGAAACCTCAGATAGTCGCTACTTGAATAATTTTCCCGGCATCGGCCCCAAGGCTAGCCAGCAAATCGTGCTTGATTTAAAAGGCAAACTACAAATCGATAAGATTAACGTCAAAAGCAAACGCCAACTTGAAGAAGTTGAAGATGCCCTGCGTGCACTTGGTTATAAAGCAAGAGAAATTGAACGCGTCCTCAAGAAGCTCGATGCCTCTAAAGATACAGCCACCTTGGTTAAAGATGCCTTAAAAATCATTGCCCAGAAATGAGTTTGATACCATGAATCAAAAAACGTTTCTACATGCTTATAAAGACATGCAACAAGCTTATTTAGATAAACTTTTAGATAAGCAGCCAAAGCAAGATTATCAAGATAAGGTTTTTCGTCTTTTAAATCAAAGCACCAAAAAAGACCCCTTTTTAATGCAGCTCAAAACAGAACTATCTCCAAACATTCTATCGTTAAAAACCTCATTAAATCAAAGGGATCTCTTAGACGACAAACAGGTACAAAAACATCTTGAACTATTAAAGCGACGCGACCAAGTCGCCAAAGACTACAAGTTTGATGATTATAAAGCGATGATGATGGATTTTGATGATGTTAAAGACGTGCATTTAAAAACTTTGCTCGCGGTGTTTTTAAAACAAAACGAAAAACGTCGCCGTGCTTTAATCAAAAAATACCCACTCAATAATGAAAACATTGAATCGGTCCTTAAAACAATAGGACCAAGGATTGATCCGTTTGATCCAAACAGCTGTCTAGAAAACATTAAAAAACGGTTAAAACTTTCTTTGGATGTATCGCCTTTAAATATCATCAAAACCAACCAGATTAAAACGCCACGGTGTATCGCGATATCAAACGAGAACATCACCTTGTTATTACCGGAGGTGAGGTGTGTTTATGAACTCAAAAAATTTATACACGAACTATCAAAATGCATCATCTTTCTATATCAGATTCAATCGCAAAACTCAATCTTGTTAAGACCCCAAAAATTGAAGGGGTTTGCCACCATCGTTGAACAAGTGATCATAAATAAAGTTAGTACACGAAAATACAAGCGATGGATAAAGCGTATTTCGCTTTTGGAAAATGCTCACGAAAGCATGCACGCATTATTCGAACTTGACTTACCACAGCAGCACAAGCAAGCGAGTAAATATTATGAGTCTTTGCTTACCGAAGTCTTTGAAGTGAACAACGATACCACATGGGCATATCATCCCCATTTAATCAACGAACCTCACACCTTAGCGATGAAAGCCTTGGGTTTAACGGCTTATCTGAATCTAAAAAACATCTATAAAGCTGATAAAAAGGCCAAAATACCCTTCGGACCCTGGTTAGAAAGCAATATATTGGACCGTTTGGATGAGGTCGAAATGAATACCGTACTATAAAAAAAGCGATTAAAATCGCTTTTTTATTTGATCAGTTGTTCAATCTCTTCATGAGACAGTTTATTCACCAAAGCTAACATCAGTAATATCCGTGCTTTTGGCCCACTAAGGTTTTTGCCAAGCATACAGCCTTGTTTGACTAAGTCCTTACCCCCACCAACATAGCCATAGGTATCTAAAACGCGGCCTCCAGCAGCTCTTGAGACAATGATGATTTCTATGCCGGCTTTGCGGGCTTTTTTAATGCCATCCATCATCATTGCAGGTAAATTACCGCGGCCTAGGGCCTCAATAACCAACCCAGCATAGTTTTGATCGATATAAAAATCAAATATATCACTACCTAATCCTGCGTAGGCCTTAATCAACCCCACTTTATCATTGCATCCGCTATTCAAACGATAGGCTTTACGTTGCGTTCTGGTGCGATAATAAATCACATCATCATCATCGATAATACCTAGTGGCCCAAAATCAATGCTTTTAAAGGTATCTAAATTAAGTGTATGTGTTTTTGTAACCTCAAAAGCCGCATGAATTTGGTAATTCATCACAACTAAAACGCCTTTAGACTTAGAGCGTTCATCTAAAACCACTTTAATGCTGGAAACGAGGTTGGTTAATCCGTCGTAACCAAGCTCACTCGCATTTTTCATAGAACCCGTCAGTACAACGGGTTTATCATGTCTAGAAACCACA
>CAZCSL010000033.1:0-10751 GCA_964501415.1 uncultured Candidatus Izemoplasmatales bacterium | reverse complement strand
TTGGTGTCTTTTTAAAAATAATTAAGCTATCAACCAATCAATATCAAGTTTTTTAATTTCAATAGCTCATAAAAACAAACAAAAGAACACCTTCAATCTTGAAGGTGTTTTTGGTAGATTTTAAATTTAACGGTCTTTTTCTTTTTGATACTTGGCTTTATCAAGATACATTTCATCTTCAGCTTGTTTCATTAAACGTTCGATGTTAATCGGTTCTTTCGCGACGGCTAAACCTAAGGCAGCTTCTATTTTGATGCCTTCGACTTTAGCGTCTTCCAAGGCTTTTTTAATTGAAGCTAGACGGTTTTTAGCCTCGTTCTTAGCCGTATTAGGCATCAGTAAGACAAACTCATCTCCACCTAGGCGAACTAAGATATCTGGGGCTTGTTCAAAGCCTTGTAATAACCCTGCAAACCGTATCAACACGCGGTCACCAACTTGATGGCCGTAATGATCGTTAAACTGTTTAAGGTTATTTAAATCGGCCATGATGATACTCAAAGGATAGAATTGTTTATCGTTATAAGTGTTCTTAACCTTGTCAAAGTACATTCGGTTCAATAGATTGGTCAAAGAATCGTGTTGTGACAAATAGGTGATTTTGCGTTCGTGAACCTTTTGCTCGGTAATATCACGGAACGTTTCAATGCCCCCTAAAATCGCATTTTCTTTATCCCGTATAAGCGCCGCAATCGCTTCAAACATTCTGGTTTGCTTATTTATTACAATGGTAGCTTCCGCTTTTAAGTAGTCCTTACGCCTAACTAAGTTTTTATAATGAGCATTATCCAGCTTTATACCTTCCAACAAATAATTGATTAATAACGGTTTTTCAAAACCATAAATAGCTTTGGAATAAAGCTTGTAATCTTGCCCAATCATCGCGCCTTTTTCGGTTTTGGTTAGTTTTTGAATCGCTTTGTTCCAGTGGCTTATCTTGCCGGTTTTATCAACAATAAAAGTAGCATCAGGCAGATGTTCAATAATGCCCGCTAAATAGTTATTCATCGTTGTACCCTGTTCTATCAAGGTTTTAAGAGAGGTTGTATCCTCTGCCACACACGTTAAGTAATTAACAATCTCCCCCGTCACATCGGGCTAAAGATGAATCATAAAATGTTTGGTTTCTTGAGTTTTGTTGGGTAAAACAATTTCTTTGTGGATGGTTTGTTTGGTTTCAAAGGCTTCAATCACGGCCGCTTTTAAAGGTGCGTAGTCCTCATCGATATCATCTTGTTTAAACAAGGCCATGAACCGTTCACTATCAAAAAAACTTTTGGCTGCTTGATTGATAAAGCCTACCTCATCTTTTTTATTCATATACCACACCAACGTAGGCATTTGGTTCAAGACTTGTCTTCTGGCTGAATTGGCTTTTCTAAGCCGTCTTTCCGCAAAGATTACAATCGCCACAACCGTGATAAAGGTTAAGCCAATCACAAAAACCCTTAAATAATCGATAGGTTCTTCAATGACGAAAAAGACATATTTGTTGATGATTTCTTGTCTTTCGCTATCCGTAATGGTGGCTACCCCTAAATCCAATATATCTCTTAGTATCTCTTCATCTTTAAGCACACCCATCCTCAAATGATTATCATAATCACTTAAATCTCCTGCGGTGCGCAAATTAAAAAAGCCTTCTTGACGGATGACGTAATAAGCCACCATGCGAGAGCGCAGGCCAAAATCAGCCTCATTTTGATCAATCGCCTCAAAAACTTCACGTTCAGAGGCAACCGTCATAATATGAATATTGGGAAAATCGTTGCGAATGCGTTCTTCAACACTGGTACCCTCAGGCAACACCAAGGTTTTATCCATAAGCAAACTCGGATCAGAGATGTTAGAGTTTCCGGTTGATGTGACAAATTCTTGTCTGGTAATAAAGACTTGTGGGTCGATGAAAATTGGCTCGGTAAAAATCAACCATTCATCTCGTGCTGGGGTTTGATTTAAAAAAGGTAGCACTTGACAAGATTTACCTTCAACCTCACCTCTAAAACTTGCAAGGTTTCAGACCAATCTTCGGTTTCAATAATATCGAATTCAATGCCAGTGCGGCCCGCAACTAGCTCAACCAAATCGGCAGCTATTCCGCTAAATTCGCCATCTTCATAAAGTTCATAAGGCTCCCAATCGGGATCGACACACATCGTGATTGTATAATCATGGGCTTCTAAATAAACGATTTGCTCATCGGTAAGTGTCACTTGTTCATACTCAGTGGCTACATCGGTTTCACTTCAGGCCACTAACACCAAAAGCATAACGGATAAAAACAGCTTAAGCTTCTTCATATTCTCACCCCCACGGTAGTTACTTAGATTATACTTTAAAAAGCGTCTTTCTACTATCTTTAAATCACCAGGCGTGTCATATTTATCTTTTTTATGGTTGTTTGGTTCGCTTTACCGATGGGCTCATAAGCGCTTTTGCTTGTGTTTTTGCCATAATTCTTTATAATTAAAGTAACTACGCAAAGCCTGTTTTCAATCAAGGTTATCGTTTAAAGATGCACTTAAAGGCATGTTTTTATCACGTCAAACCTAGGAGTAATTTATGGCAAATAAACCTATCCACCAACATTTAATCGAGCACTCACCTATCGCATTTGGCTATCATAAAGTTCTTTATGATGATCAGCAAAAGCCCGTTGATTATACGTTCATCGAAGTCAATGAAGCGTTTGAAAAGATGACGGGTTTAAAACGCAAACAATTGCTTAATCAACCGATCACAAAAGTATTGCCCAAGATTATTGATGATCCTTTTGACTGGATAGCCTTTTATGGTGAGATTGCGGCTAAGAAATTAAACAAAACCTTTGAAGCTTATTCAAAGCCCCTTAAGCGCTGGTATAGAATAAAAGCTTATTCAGTTGAGGAAGGGTTTTTTGCGACTACGTTCATTGATATAACGGAAGAAAAAGCGTATATCAAAGCCCTTCATGATATAACGGTAGAATCAAATCAATTCATCGAACACGACTTTAATAAAGCCATTGATTATCAAGAGATTGCCAATACCATAAAAATATTATCTAAAGCGCGTTTTGCAGCGATTAACGTCTATGATGAAAAAGGCGAATATTTTATCACCAAGGCCGTTAGTGGAAATAGGAAGGCTATTTCAAGGGCACTAAAACTTATTGGTATTGATTTAAAAGAAACCAAGTGGGACCATGATGAGACGCGTGCAGAGAAAATCAAGGATCAAACCACCACCCGTTTTGCCCATCTTGGGGAACTGATTAGCGATGTCATCGCCCCCTCTTTAGTTAAGCTTTTGTTAAAAACGTTTGATATTGGTGAGGTTGTGGTGGTTAAAATTACCAAAGATGGTAAAATGTTAGGCGATTTTACGTTGCTGATGTCAAAAGCAGACACATTCAATCAAACGCAGCCAGTTGAGCTTTATGCCAACCTAATCGGTATTGTAATCGACCGAGAACGCGTGCAAAAAAAATATACTAAACTGCTACAATATTTAAAGACCAGTGAGCAAACTTATCGTCTATTAGCCCATAATATTGCCGATGTGGTGTGGACGACAGATTTGGATTTTAACATTACTTGGGTCAGTCCGTCTGCGGAACGCTTACTTGAAAATCCGCCTTCTGCTTACATCAATACCTCCCTTTATCAGTGGATACATAAATCACAACGTCCCATTGTTGATAAAGCTTTAAGAAAACTTAAGGCTGAAAAGAGTAAAGATGCGACCGTTGAAATTGAGATTCCTGTGAAGAAAAAAGACGGTTCTATCCTTTATGTAGCGATGAAAATGACACATCTGATAGATGATGATAATCAACCCATCGGTATCCACGGTGTGACTCGTGATATTACAACGAGGGTTGAGAAAGAACGCCAAATTGAAACGCAAAACAAAAACCAACAAACCATTTTAAATGCCTTGGAATACTTAAAACAAGCAACACTCGATAACGTTGAAAAAGCGATGCATAAAGCGCTTGAAGAAGTGGCACAAATAACCGTCGCTGATCGCGTTTATGTCTTTGAACACGACTATAAAAACCGGTTGACCAACAACACGTATGAATGGTGCGCAGAAGGGATCAAACCAGAGATTGATAATTTGCAAAAAATTCCTTTTTCCGAATTTCAATTATGGTTTGATTATCATGAAAATGAAGAACCCGTCATCATCGATGATGTTTTTGCCTTGCCTCAAAATGATTCTGTTAGAAAAATATTAGAACCCCAAGGTATCAAAAGTCTTATAGTCAATCCGCTATATAACGAAGGCCAATTATTTGGTTTTATCGGTTTTGACTCCGTGGTTAAAAAACACAGTTATCCTAAAGACGAAGAACAGCTTTTACAACAATTTGGTCATTACGTTGTTGCTACCTTAAAACAAATTGGCTACATGAAACAACTACAAAAAAGCGAACAAGCCATCCAACAAGAAAAACAACTATTTGAAACAACCTTGCTTTCGGTAGGAGATGGGATTATTTCTACCGACCCAAAAGGAAATATCCTTATCTTGAATCCCGTTGCTGAACAACTAACGGGTTTTAATCAAAATGAAGCCTTAGGTAAACCACTTGAAGAAATATTATTCTTAAAACACGAGTTTACGCAAGAACCCTTGCCCAATCCCGCAAAAAGTGTCATGGCTGCCAAATCTACGATGGTCTTATCAGGCGACACCATCTTAACGTCGAAAGATGGCATCGAAAGACCGATCGAACTTAGTTCTGCGCCCATTAAAGATAAACACAATCAAATCACGGGTGTGGTTTTGGTATTTAAGGATTATACGGACAAAAAGAAACACCTCGATGAAATCGAATACTTAAGTATGCATGACCACCTGACCGGTCTTTATAACCGCAGGTATTTAGATGAAAAATTAAAAGCATTAGACACCAAAGCCAATTTACCGCTAAGCTTGGTGGTTGCGGATTTAAACGGTCTTAAGCTTATCAACGATGCCTTTGGCCACAACACAGGCGATGAACTGCTTAAAAAAACCGCAGAAACTTTTAAATCCGTATTTCGTAAAAGTGACATTATCGCTCGAGTCGGCGGCGATGAAGTTGGGGTAATCATGCCCAAAACTTCCGCTGAAGAGGCCAAAAAAATCATTGATAAATACTATAAAAGCATCAAACAAAAAAGGGTGATGGGCTTAGATATTTCTGTATCCTTTGGGAGTAAAACCAAAACCAAAGCCTCACAAGATACTGATTTAATCTTGAAAAAAGCTGAAGATGCCATGTATAACCATAAATTGTTCGAAAAGCCGAATATTCAAGCCTCCATCATTGAAAATATTCTTAAAAACCTCTATGCCAAAAGTCCCAATGAAGCCTTGCATGCAAAAAATGTTGCCAAATATTCCGTTGCCCTAGGTAAAGCATTAAACTTAAAAAATCACGACATTGAACTGTTAGAAAAACTAGGCCACTATCACGATATTGGTAAAATAGCCATCTCAGAATCCATTTTAAACAAAGCCACGCCTTTAAACGCCAATGAAGAGACGCTAGTCAAACGGCATAGTGAAATCGGCTACCGCATTTTAAACGCCACAGAAGGAACCGTAGATATCGCACATGCCGTACTTTACCATCACGAACGATGGGATGGAAGTGGATACCCCAAAGGCATTAAAAAAGTCGATATTCCAATTTTATCAAGAATTTGTAGTATTGCAGAGGTCTATGATGCGATGACGGGACCTAAAAATTATAAGCAACCCAAGCCTAAAGCCCAAGCCAAAAAAGAAATGCAAGATTTAGCAGGCATTAAATTTGATCCTGAACTCGTTAAAGTGTTTTTTGAAGATGTATTGCCCAAACTTTAAAAAAAGGTTATCAAAAGGAAGTACGTTATATGGCGTACTTCCTTTTTTATCGACTAAACACCGTGTTGCCATGGGGTTTACATAGCGTAAATCAAAATCATAAGACGTTTTCTTCGAGCTCATCACTAAGATGGCTTAGTATATTTGTGATAATTATAGTATAATGAAATTATCATGGAAGTAGAGGGGTATCATGTCAAAAAAACCCATGCGCCTTTTTAAGGAATATCTTTGGTTAAGACTAGTGGTCTATTTTTTTCTTATGCTCGTTTTTGTTACTACGATTACGATGATCATGACTAGCATGATTCGCTCAAATTATGAAGCTGAGAACGAAAAAAAGATTGAACTGTTTGCCGATTTCATCGCTCAGCGGTTTGTGGATTATGAACGTATTAATGATGAGATTGAACGTTTATATGAGCATGTATTGATCGAAGCCAAAACATATGTCTTTGAAAACTTCGATGATGTAGATGATGCATTTTTAAAAGACCTAACCGAACAAAATGATATGCTTTCATACGCCTTATGGATAGATAGCGATGGTAACTTAGCCTATGCTTCACATGAGCTTGAAGATGTTTTGCCTTCTTATATTTCAAAAGACCATCCATTACATGCTTTTTTTCACAGTGAAGAAACCGAATTGATAGAAGGCGTTCGCGCTTCTGAGTATGACGGTCGGTTTTATAAGCTTGGGAATTTTAAGAATCAAGAAGGGGCTATGCTTCAACTAGCTATTTTAGCCGATGCGGAGGATAGTATTTTAAGCCTATTAACGATTCAATCCTTAATAGATCAAATTGCCCAAGATGAAAATGTCGTTTATGCACGCTTTATCGATCGAAACTATATCATACAAGCGCACAGCGATATGTCTTTTATTGGCGAAAGGACACAAGATGACTATATTGAGGAGTCGTTTCTAACTTTCACTCCCTTTACCATCAGGCATCATCACGATTTAGAAGATACGAAAGCTTACTGTGTTGGCCATCCTATTAAAGTTCAAGAAGAGATGATCGGTCTTTTGAACATAGGCTATGACGTCACATATATGTCTGTTGTCACAAGAGAAGTTACTGCAATGATTTTAACCATAGGGATCATTATTTATCTTTTGATGGCAGGTTCTGGCATTTATGCATACAAAATGCGCAAAGCCAATTTTGAAGGCTTAAGGACAGATGCCCTCACCAAACTACAATCCAGAACCTATTTAGACATGACGCTTAAGGCCTTGGCCAAAAAGAAGAAACTAAATCAATACAGTTATATCTTGTTAAACATTAACAAGTTCAACTTATTGAATTCCCTTTATGGTCTAGATACTGGAGACGAAATCCTAAGGCAAGTTAGTACTAAACTCAAGGTGTTTTTTCCAGAAACATCGCTATATCGTTTAGATGCCGATGATTTTTTAATTATCAAAGCCATTCAATCTAAAGAAGCTTTGCACCAAGAAATATCCAAGATTTTCGAACAATTGGAAGGCAATTATTACATAGATAATCTTGATTTGGATATTTCATTATCTATTGCCGTCCATAATAAAGTCCATGCAAGTTACAGTACCGCAAAAGTCTTATCCGACTTAAAAGCAACGATGAAGGAAAGCAAGACATCCAATCAAAGTGGCTATCAATTATTTAATGAAAATATTATCACTTCCATAAAACGCAAAGAAGCCATCGAACAAGCTTTAAAAAGCGTGTTGATTGATAAAGACGATACCCATCAACTGCGCGTGGTGTTCCAACCACAATATAAATTAGACGAAACCAATACCTTGGCTGGCTTAGAAGCATTATCCCGCTTAACGATGAAAACCCTTGGAGAAATTAGTCCACTAGAATTTATCCCCATCGCTGAAGAAAGCGGTTTGATTAATGAACTAGGCAAATTCGTACTCTCAGAAGCTTGCACCCTTCACCAACAAATGTCAAGAGCGTCAAATAAACGTTATTTGACCATCAGCATCAACGCTTCTAACTATGAACTGAGTAAAGAAGATTTTGCTAAATATATTATTAAAACCATTAAAACCCAAGCTATAGAACCGCATGCTATGATTATTGAAATCACAGAATCGGTCTTATCTGAGAATCCCGAGATTTTAGACAATACGTTAAAAACACTAAAAGAAGCCAACATAAGATTAGCGATTGATGACTTTGGAATGGGCTATTCATCCTTATCCTATTTAGCGCACGCTAATATAGATTTCATTAAAATTGACCGAAGTTTTATCTCTAAGATAACGAGCAACCAACGTTCCAAAGTATTGGTTGAAACCATTTTAACGATGAGTAAAAAACTTAATTTCACTACCATTGCAGAAGGCGTTGAAACCAAAGAAGAGTTAAACATACTTAAGACCATGAAATGTGATTATGCACAAGGATTTTACTTTAATAAAGCTTTAGAAAAAGAAAATGTGATAAGTTTACTGAATAGACACATCGCAAAAGAATAAATAAAAAAGACAACGGTCATCTTAACTTGATATCCGTTGTCTTTTTAAACATGACTAACTAACAGTCTCGATGGTTGAGGCTTTATTTTTCCCACCGTTCTTAGATTTATAAAGTCCTTTATCAGCCCTTTGAAGCAGGGTGTTCAAGGAATCATCTTTTTTAAAACTAGCTACACCAAAACTGATTGAAACGGACGTGTCAAAGGTTTTTAAAAACTGATTGCACTTAGCTCGAAATACCTCAGCCATGCTAAGACTTTCTTTGATATTAGTATCATCACAAATGATCAAAAACTCATCGCCGCCCCAACGGCCAACATGGGTATTTGTTTTCTTAGTGGTTTTGAAATGCTGTGCCAACGTTTTTAAAACACGGTCACCTTCGGTGTGTCCAAAATTATCGTTAATCGTTTTAAAATTATCTAAATCACTTATGAGGATACAAAATGATTCTTTTTGTGCGATTTTTTGTTGTAAGGTTTTCTCAAGCCAATCGCGATTATAAAGCTTCGTTAAACTATCGGTTGTGGCTAGGGTGTGTAGATGAACATTGTTCTTTTGAAGTTGTTTTTGAACATCGCGAATATTGATTTCATAAAGATAAATCAAACAAAACAAGCCTAAACTACCCACCAAAAAATTCATCAATGATCCGGTTTGGAAAATAATCTCATCCCATCCATCGCGGATAACGATGATGTATAACACGGTAATTGTGAACGTTGCTACTGAATAAATCGTGCCTTTAAACAAACCGGATAAATAGAGTGAAACCACCGGTATGGCAGGAAAAAGATAAAGCACAAATACAGCTTGTTCAGCTATGTGCAAATAAACAAGAAAACTTATCAACACAAAAATATTTAAGATAGTAGAAGTCACATCATATTTCTTTTTAAAATGATGAAAGCCCATTAAAGCTAAGTTAACAAACAAAAAAATACTGAGCATCACGATGGCTACTAAATTTTGTGTCAATAAAACATTAGCGAGTATACCGATGACAAAAGCCATCAGCATCAACGAAAAACTGACATTGATAAAGCGGGCTTGTCTTAACTTTATCAAATTGTTTTGGTCTTGATCGTTGTTATTTAAGATTGGATCCATTTTTAGCACTCCAAAAGTCTATTTACAACCATTTAATTATACTCAATTTAAAAGGTCTTTTCAACTATATTTACCTTTCCTATGATTATTGTACCTAAACACATCATGCATAATCTATTTTTCAATCACCAATTATTTTTTATAGGATGATTTAGGACTTAAAGGCGTTAAAAGCTGAAATAAATGGTTATCATACGCATTGAAGCTAGCGCATCTAATACGATTTATCTTGTAATTGAGGGGTGTTGTTGGTATGATATACCTATAATCATAAAAGCTTTCTGCAGTCCTTCATCAAGGGATTTAAAGCACGTTTGGATTCGCTTTAAAAGTAAAAAAAGGAGGATTTAAAATGAAGAAGTTTTTCATGCTTTTCATTTTCACCTTGCTGACATTGGTATTGGTTGCTTGCGACCTAGGCAATGGAGGAGAAGAACCAGATAATGGCGGCGAGAATGGAGACGATAATGGTGATGTGACCATCATTAACATCAACGTATCAACCGATGCGATGGGCGCGTTTATTACCGTCACACCCGATGGCGATATTGAGACCGATGAAATCGTTACGATAGAAACCACAGTTCCACAGCATATGACCTTTGAACATTGGTACAATATCGATACGCAAGAAATTTTTAGCACAGACAATCCAACGAGTTTCACCGCGACACAAGATTTAAACTTAACGGCTGTTTTTGATATTGACAAAAAGACCCTTGCTGAGGAAGCCTTAGCAAGATTTAACAACGATTTTACGCATATGGATGAGGTCTTTGAGCGTTTGGAAAATTCAAACGCCATGGAGATGCTGATGCAAATGGGCATGACGATGGATACCCCAGAGGGGATTTCTTCCATCCAATTTGATATTACCCAACGCATCGTTGAATCCTCACCGATTATTACAGAAACGATCATCGAAGTATCATTTGACAATATGCCCGATACCCCAAGTGATCAAGTTCGCTTGCACTTTATCATCAAGGAGTCCGAAAACTTTTTTGAAGCATACATGGACGCAGGTTTCTTCTTAGATATGTTGATGGAAGAAGATGATTTTGATGCAAGAACGATTCTAGGTTTTGATTCTGATTGGATTCATCTGATTTTACCCAATGAGTTTAGAGACGATTTAGAAGCGTTGCTTTACAAGGAGTTTGAAGAAGCGTTAGAAGATGATTTAGATTTCGAAGATGAACTTTTAGAAGACATCCTTGAACATATTGAGAATTTCATGGATCGGTATGATTTAAACTATCTTTTGAATTTAGCTCACCTTGATATCAGCGCCAGTATCGTGGATGAAGAGGCCATCTTA
>CAZCSL010000032.1:0-11608 GCA_964501415.1 uncultured Candidatus Izemoplasmatales bacterium | reverse complement strand
GTACAAAAAAGGAACTTGTATTAATCATTTGCTTGTTTGATTAAATTGAGTATAATGAAAGGTGAAAAATGAAAAAAATGATCCTATTTAAGGAGTATAGCATGAAAAATCATTTAATTGCAAGCCAAGGGATTGCCATCGGTGAGGCTTTTGTCTATGAGACTAAAACCATAGAAGCACCCAAAGAAGAAGCTAAGGGTGCCAGCAAAGAAAAAGAAGCTTTAAAAGCGGCTTTAGAAAAAAGCAGTGAAGATATCAAAACAATCAAAGCCAACGCCATGGAGAATCTAAAAGAAAACGCCGATATTTTTGATGCCCATTTAGAGATGGTCAATGACCCTGAAATGTTCAAACAAACCGAAGCGATGATTGAAGACCAAAACGTTTCTGCGGCTTACGCTTATGATCAAGTGAGCAATCAGTATATCGAGATCTTTAACCAAATGGAAGATGCCTATTTTAAAGAACGCGCAAGCGATATCAAAGATATCAAAGAAAGAGTGCTTTCTTATTTGTTAAATCAAACGCCCAAAGGTCAAATCACAACCACCAAAAGCGACACGATTTTGATTGCCCATGATTTGACGCCTTCCGACACCGCACAGTTGGATTTTACTTACGTCAAAGGCATTATCACTGAGGTTGGGGGCTCTACGTCCCATACGGCCATCATGGCCAGAAGCTTAAGCATACCCGCCATCGTAGGGGCCAAAGGGCTAATTAAAGAAGTAAATCCTGGGGATACGGTGGGTCTTGATGCCCTCGATAATGAGATTATCATCAAGCCAACCGAAGATAAACTAAAGGCACTAAAAAAAGCCCAAGAAACGTATCTAAGAAAACAAGATGCGCTTAAACCTTTTAAACAAAAAACCACCAAAACCAAAGATGGCCATTTTATACCGCTTTATGCCAATATTGGTAGTCCTGAGGAGAGTACGCATTTAAAGGAAAGCGGCGCAGAAGGGGTCGGTCTTTTTAGAACCGAATTTCTCTTTATGGAAGGCGATGAAGCGCCTGATTTAAAAACGCAAATCAACGCATATAAAACGGTTTTTGACCAAGTCGAACCCGTGATTGTAAGAACGGTTGATATCGGTGGTGATAAGGCGATACCTTACTTAAATCAAGCCAAGGAAGATAATCCCTTCTTAGGGGTCCGCGGCCTAAGACTGGCTTTGCAAGAAACCGAATTATTTAAAACGCAGTTAAAAGCCTTACTGATAGCTTCTAAAGAGTTAAACGCGGTCCATATCATGTTGCCGATGGTCGCCACAATCGCTGAAATTGATGAAGCTAAGAAGTATTTGAAAGAAGTTACTAAGACACTAGATAAAGAAAATGAACTTTACCAAAAAAATATTAAACTAGGCATTATGATTGAGATTCCAGCCGCGGCGTTCAACGCCTCTGAGCTTGCCAAGCATGTGGATTTCTTTAGCATCGGGACCAACGATTTAATCCAGTATTTGTTTGCGGCTGACCGTATGAATGAAAACGTGAGTTATCTTTATGAACCTTACGACCCTACGCTTTTGCGCTTAATCTCACAGGTCATCCAAGCCGCGCATCAAGAAAACATTCACGTGGGCCTTTGCGGTGAAATCGCCTCCAACCTAGATTTGGCTATGATTTTAACGGGACTGGGGATCGATGAATTATCAATGTCTTCAAATAGTATTTTAGACATTAGAAAAACCTTGGCGGACGTAACGATCAAAGCTTTAAGAACCTTGAGTAAGAAGGCTTTAGATGCACGCGATGCCAAGTCCGTCAAAGCATTAATAAAAACGTTTAAGGATGAGAATTTATGAAAAAGCAAACCATTATCATAACCGATGAAAACGGCCTGCATGCCAGACCGGCTTCACAAATTTCACGAATCGCGTCTGATCAAAGTGGAAAGATTTCTTTATTGTATCAAGATAAGGAAATAAACTTAAAAAGCATTCTTGCGGTGATGTCATTAGCCATCCCTCAAGACGCTGAGGTGACCATCGCCGTAGAAGGCGATGAAGAAGAAGCTACGTTAGATAAGATTATAAAAGCGTTCGATGATCAAGGCATTAAGACTAAACGTGCTTAAGTATTTTTAAGGTTAAACGAAGTTTATGGATCGATAGAAGTCTTTGCTTTTTAAGCAAGGACTTTTTTAGCTAAAAAAAGACATCAAAGATTGCCTTTGATGTCTTAAATGTGTATTTGAACGTTGTTTTTACCTTCTTTTTTTGCTTTGTAAAGGGCTTGGTCTGCCCGGCTTATGATCGTTATAAGCGTGTCGTTTTCAAGGGCCTTGGCAAGGCCAATGCTAACGGTAATAATCCCTATGTCCATCATCGGTTCTGAAGCTAACGTTTCTCTCAAATCCTCACCAACGGCTTTTGCGGCATTCAAGGAAAGTTTAGGCATCAGGACGATAAATTCATCCCCACCCCAACGTCCAAGGTAAAAATGCTTATCCAAAGAGGATTTTAACACTTCAGCCACATTTTTGATAACCTCATCGCCTTTTAAATGACCATGTTCATCGTTAACCAGTTTAAAATTATCAATATCGATCATCATGACGGACAAGGCATCGCGCTGTTCGTTTACCTTTTCAAGCATGTTCGTTAAAGTTTCATTGATGCAATGTCTATTAGACAGTCCACTCAAAGCATCGGTGTTGGCCAAAACGGTTATTTTGTCCAACGCTTTTTTTAACTCTTCTGTCTTTTCATCGACCATGCGTTTTAATGCTTCATTTCTCGCTTCTAATTCTTTGATGGGATAGGCTTCATCGGCTTCATTTTCAGTGCTTGGTAGTGATAAATGCTTATGTTCTATACGCCAAACCCCAGCCTTTTTAACCATACCTAAGGTATAGCGTAAATGATTGAAACGAACGCGTTGATTTTTAATCATCGTTTCTAAAGAAAATTCACAACTGATAAAAGCGACTGACTTATTGGGCGTTTTAATGACCAAATCATCAATTTCATAGTCAATTTTGTTGGGGGCTTGAGCCACATCACGCTTATACAACCGATAACAATCTTCGTAGGTATAAGCATTTTCATCTTTCGAAGACCCAAAGCCATGAATATCGTAACCAAACCGATTCATCGTTTCTTCAAAATCCCGTTTATCAAAATACGCTTCCATATAGCTATAAAAAGCTTTTTTAACCTCTTCATGCACCTTATCCATAAGACTCACCCCAAACAAATCCTGTAAAATAAATATATCATGTATAAGCCATTTTTAAAAGTCTGTTAAGAGGCTGTGATTAAAAAAGGATAACTTTTTTAATGTAAAGCCTTTCAAAATAAAAACAGGTATGGTAAAATTGGACTATACCAACGATTTATTATGGAGGCTTTTTCTATGCGTGTGTTCATTTTCAAAGACGCTTCAAGCGCATCGAAACATGTATCTGGTTACTTTCACGAGTGGTTAGAAAAAAAACCTAATACAATTTTTGGCTTGCCATCAGGGGGGACCCCAAAAGGCGTTTATAAGCGTTTGATCAAAGCGTATCAAAACCAAGAGATTTCTTTTTCTAAAGCCGTTGCCTTTAACTTGGACGAGTACATTAAACTTTCCAAAGACCACCCTCAAAGCTTTGCGTCTATGATGGATGAAAACTTCTTTGCCCATGTGGACTTTAAAAAAGAAGCGCGCCATATTCCTAGTGGCGTGGCCCCAGATCCTTTAGCCGAATGCCAGCGTTACACCTCGTTAATCAAAGCGTCTGGTGGTATAGACCTCATGTTTTTAGGCATTGGTGGTAACGGGCACATTGGCTTTAATGAACCCGATGATCATTTCAAGTTAAATACCCATTTAACAACCTTAGATGAAAGAACGCAAGCGGCCAATGCCCGTTTCTTTGACGATAAAAACGAGGTGCCCAACCAAGCGATTACCATGGGCATCAAAGAAATTATGAACAGCAAGATGATTGTCCTTTTGGCCTTAGGATCTCGTAAAGCTGAAATTATGAAACGGCTTTTAACAAGCGACCGCGTTACGCCGCAATTACCGGCAAGCATCTTACACCTTCATCAAAACGTTCATATTGTCATGGATGAGGCTGCGGCCCAATTATATCAAGAAGGTGAGTCACATGATCGCGATTAAACACGTACAAGTGATTCATAACGAAGGCATTTCAACCAATCATGGCGTTTTAATTGAAGGCCATACCATCAAAGGCATCTATCCCTTGGATGAGATGCCTCATGAAGATATTACTGAAACGATCGATGGGCAAAACCATTACCTTGCCCCCGGTTTTATCGACATTCATACCCACGGCAATAGTGGTTTTGATACCATGGATGCCGATTTGGAAGGGCTAAAAACGATCGCAAAAACGCATTTTAAACAAGGCGTGACGTCCTTTTTAGCTACCACGATTACGAGTTCAAAAACGGCTTTAAACCAAGCCCTTAAAACCGGCGCAAAATACCAACAAACCCAAAGTAAAACCGACCCACTCGCACATATGTTAGGCTTTTATTTCGAAGGGCCTTATTTTAATGAAGTAAAAAAAGGGGCCCAACCAAAACAAACCCTTCAAGCACCAAACTTAGCTGCGCTTAAAAGCTATCTTAAAAACAGTCAAAACTTAATCAAAGTAGTTGCTTTAGCGCCCGAGCTTATGGGCGCGTCTGAACTAATTAAATATCTTAAACAAAAAGGTATTACCGTGGCGATGGCGCATACCGATGCCACTTACGATACCGCTTTAAAAGGCATCGATGCTGGCATCACCTTAGCGACGCATATGTATAACGGCATGCGCGGCTTTACCCACCGTGAACCCGGCGCCTTAGGCGCCGCATTATTGGATGATAGGGTGATGAGTGAATTGATTGTCGATGGCCTTCACCTGCATCCCAAAGCCGTTGATTTGGCGATTAAAGCCAAAGGTTACGCGCGGTTGGTTTTAATTAGCGATGCGATTCGCGCTGCGGGTTTAAACGATGGGGATTATGATTTAGGAGGCCAAACCATCACCCTTAAAGATAATGCTTGTTTGTTGCCCGATGGTACGCTTGCGGGGAGTACCTTGAATATCAAATTGGCGATTAAAAATCTCATTGAAATGAATAAGATACCGCTTCACAAAGCCATTCAAATGGCAACCTATAACCCCGCTAAAGCCATCGGGTTAGAAGATCGATTAGGCCAAATCAAACCAGGTTTTCAGGCCGATTTAGTCTTTTTGAATGAGGCGCTTGACGTTAAGCAAGTCATCAAAGCGGGACGCCTACATCAACTAAAGTCTTGAAATTATCGCTTTAATTTTGAAGGTATTTAGATAAGTAGAATACAACAACCTCTATTTGGTATATACCAAATAGAGGTGGTTAAATGCCGTATAAACCTTCAAAAACGCTATAATTAATTAAATTTGACAGAATAAACGTTTGAATTTATAATGAAATTATACTTGGTAAATACCAAAGAACGGGGGTAAACCATGCACGCTATTCCAAAACATCGCTTGCAAATCATTGATTATACGGATGATTATAAAACCGCGATTACTAAAGCGGCGCAACCGCTTTTAAAAGATGGGTATATCACTGAGGCCTATATCGATGAGATGATTGATGCTCTAGAAGAATTTGGGCCTTATATCGTCTTGGCCGATGAATTTGCTTTACCCCATGCCAGACCGAGTGAGTCGGTTAAGAAAACAGGCCTTGCGTTGCTGGTGATTAAAGATGGCGTTGATGTTTTGGGCGAGAAGGTTCATGTCATGATTGTATTGGCCGCAAAAGATAAAACGGCCCACTTAGAAATGTTACAGTCATTGTCTGAGTTTTTAATGGAGAAACAAAACATTCAAGATATCAAAGCGTGTTCAAAGGTAGAAGATATAGATAAACTATTAGAAAAGAGGTGGCAATGAGTTGAAAATATTGGCGGTATGTGGCTTTGGGGTTGGGTCATCGATGATTTTAAAGATGACCATTCAAAAAGCATTACGAGAATTGAACGTAGAGGCTGAAGTAGTCAACACCGATATTTCTGATGCGCCTTCGTACAAGGCCGATGCGATTTTCACATCACCGGATTTTATCAGTAATTTAGAAAATCGTGTCAAAATCGGCCTTTATCCTGTGAAGAAGTATTCGGATGTCCAAGAAGTTAAAGCGCAAGTTGAAAAATTGTTAAAAGAATTTAAGTAAGGCATCAAGTGTGACACACTTTTTGGTTTTAAAAAACTAATAAAGGAGTTAAAAATTGTATGGATTTTTTCATGACTATTGTTGATGGTATTATTTTATTCTTTAGAACGCCTCCATTCTTATTAGGGTCGATTGCGATCGTGGGTCTAGTAGCCCAGAAAAAACCGATCCACGAAGTGATTCGTGGCGGTTTTATGGCGGCGTTTGGTATGTTTATCATTGCCTTTGGGGTCGATGTGTTGGTCGGTTCCATCCTACCGCTTAATAACTTTTTTGCGGGTCTTGATGCGGATCCAAACGCAGGCGGTATGGGCGTGGATGCTTATACCAACGATTATGGTTCTGATGTGGGCTTGGCCATGGTATTTGGTTTTGCCTTGCATCTCTTAATTGCTTTTTTCACCAAAGTTAAGACGATCTTCTTAACGGGTCATTTCTTGTGGTGGATGCCCTTTATCTTTGTGGCTATCGGCGTCGGTGTCGGTATGCCAACATGGGCCTTGATCGTTTGGGGCGGTGTTTTATCCGCACTTTATTGGTCCTTTATGCCTTATCTCTTAAGACCGTATTCAAGAGCCGTTATTGGCGATGATTCCTTTACCTTGGGCCATCCATCGGCGATATTGGCTTTGTTATCGGGTACGATCGCAAAATATGTAGGTAATAAAGAAAAGTCCACAGAAGATATTCAATTACCCAAATCGTTCTCATTCTTTAGAGAAATTTCTATTATGGGTGCGCTAATTATTTTCATCACCTACTTCATTGCGGGTCTAGGGGGCGGCTTCTCAGACTTTGATGGGTATACCGCTTTATTCCCTTATGCCTTAGAACTCGGTCTTCAATTTGGTGTGGGTCTGATTATCTTACTTCAAGGGGTTCGTTTATTGGTTAATGAGATTATCCCAGCCTTTGAAGGGATTTCCACAAAAATCATCAAAGGCGCACAGCCTGCCTATGATGCGCCCTTATTCTTTAACTATAAGCCAAACGCGGTTATCATTGGCTTCATCGTAGCGATGATTACCTCAACGGCGTTGATTTTAATAACCAACGCGATTGGCGTTTTCCATGTTTTATTGATTCCATTAATTATTCCAAGTTTCTTTGAATGTGGTCTTGCATCGGTGATGGCTGAGGGACAAGGTGGTCTCCGTGGTTCTATTATCGGTACCTTCTTCGCCGCCATTCTTATGGTCTTGTTGCTCGGGGTTTCAACGTATTTCTTCCGTGAGACCATTACCGATTGGATGTTAATCTTCGGTGGTAACGACATGTCCCTTTGGGGTAGTGTTACCGGCGCCATCGCAGAGTTATTTGAATCAATCTTTAATTAACTTAAGCTATGCCTAATCACAAAGACTATTTCAACCACATTCATGAGTTGTTAGATAATCTCTTAGAAAAAGAATCCGATCAGATTGAAAAGGCCGTTGAGGTTTTATATGAAGCGACCATTAAAAAAAATAACCTCTTTGTGTTTGGCGCTTCACACGCCGGTATTCTTGCAGAAGAACTGACCTATAGAGCCGGTGGCTTAGCGACTTTCAATCCGATCTTTGAATCCAGTATGATGTTGAATACAACCCCTATTACGCATACCTCTCAAATGGAACGATTGGTTGGGTATGGGACCTTAATCGCCCATAAATCGCCCATCAAAAAGGACGATGTACTCATCGCCCATTCTGTCTCAGGGCGCAACACGGTGATGATTGATTTCATTCAAGCCCTTAAAAAACGCGGCTGTAAAGTGATCGCCATTACCAATCTAACCTATTCCAAAAACGTTGATTCTAGACACCCTTGTGGTAAAAAGCTTTATCAACTGGCTGACTTGGTAATCGACAATCATGGCGATAAAGGCGATGCGGCGATTAAGTTTGATCAACTCTCACAAAAAGTCGGCCCCACAAGCACCGTCATCGGCACCACCATTGTCAATGCGATCGTGGTGGGGTTGGTGGAAAAATTGCTTGCGGCTGGTTATGAACCACCTATCTTACATAGCGCGAACTTAGATGAAGGCGATCAGTATAATCAAAAACTCTTTGAACGCTTTAAACACAATATTTTCTACCTCTAATTCACCATAAGATACACAACTTCAAAAAAAGGGACGCGATTTAATCTAGCGTCCCTTTTTAGGTGTCTTGTCTTTCGCTTCTTTCAGTGCTTGAGAAAGCGGGACTTCCGCTTCATCTTTAATCAAGATAACATGTGTGTAGCGCCTAAAATCTTTGGAAGATTTAAACTGCATCGTCATCCGCTTAACCCCAAACCATCCGTAGATGGGACGGAAGGTCTTTATTTGTCGCATTTCTTTGATATCGTATGAAGTCTCACCCTTGGGGTTTTTAAACGTTAAGGTGGTGTGTTTAATCGTTAAACTAGAATCTCGGTACATAAGGTAGTCTTTCATAAAATAACCAAAGCTAATGACAAGGCCAAACAGGATAATAAGGCCTAAGTTAAGATAAACACTATCACCCACAAGCATCCAATCATTTAACCCAAAAAACGCCCTTAAGGCCAAAAAGACTAAGACAGCCGCAAACGTCGTGCCACTAAAGATCGCCACACTCAATTGTTTTTTACTTAACATTTCACTGTGCCAAGTTTGCATAAAACCCCTCCAATAAGCTTATATGGCCGTAAACAAAAGCCAAATGAGACTGATGATGGTGATAATCATCGCAACGTAAAAACTGCTTTGAATCGCTTTTTGATTGGTTTGATCAAGGTCTTTACGCTCAGCGGTTCTAGAAAAAAAGATGGCCAAAAGCGAAAAGGGCAGGCCATAAAAAAGCGTTACCCTAGAAAAGCTAAAATCCCCTTCTATCAGCGATAGCACAATAATGGATAAAACCACTGCCAAAGCGAGGAGGGTAAAGACCCAAGAAACTTTAATATCATGGTTAATCGCTTTAAACATCGCATCACACTCCAAGTATAGTATATCATGAGATGTGATAAATGATAAACAAAAACTGTCCCAATCATAAACTGGATTATCCCAGAAAAAGCGGTTGATGATATGAAAGAAACGCCTTTATTGACAAAAAACCTAAAATTTATATATAATAAGGTATATACCAGATATATCTGGTCTTCAATCTGATAGACCAAGCCATAGGGGGATGCGTATGAAACCTAAATATTTAGAAATGGTGGATATCTTAAAAGTAAAAATTGCTGCGATGGGTAAAAATGAAATGATTCCTTCAGAACGGAAATTAGCTCAAACGTATGGGATGTCTAGACTGACGGTGCGAAAAGCGATCGATTATTTGGTCCATGAAAACAAGCTTTACCGCCGCAACAAAGTCGGGACTTTCACCACCGATCAAAAACTATACAAAAAGGCTGATACCTTTGAAGGCTTCACCAGCGAGGTTAAAAAAGCGGGCGGGGTGCCGAGCAATCGCTTGATTGAATACACCTTAAAACAAGCGAGCAAACCGATCGCAGAAAAGCTAGGCATCAAAGAAGGCGACCCGTTGTACCGCGTGATTCGCTTGCGGTTAAAAAACGATATTCCCATCATGGTCGATGAAGTGTATTTTCCCAAGGCCATTATTTCTTTAAACGAAGAAGTGGTTCAAGGCTCTATTTATGAACACATCACCCAAAACTTAGGCTTAAAAATCGTTTCCGCCAAACAAACCTATCACGCCACCTTTGCCAAAAGCGAATACTTAAAACACTTGCAAATCGATGCCAATACCCCCGTGATTCGCAGTGAGTTACAAGTCTATTTAGAAGATGGCCGCATCTTTGAATATAACAAAGCCTACATCAACACCAATCATTATGAAATTGTATCCAAAAGCTTTAGATAAGGTTAAATAGCTTACGTCATAAACAAGGAGAAGCGATGGGTAGAAGTAAAGCCGTAGCCGTGTTGTTATTGTTGGTTTTTATTTTGATCGGCGCCCTGATTGGCGTATTTTTTAGCACGCCTAGTTTAAGGCTTGGCTTTGAAGACGTATCGCCTTTAAATGAAGATTGGGTGTATCTTAAAAGTGGGCAAGAAAAAGTAGAACTTGACCCCTTGGCCACACGGATCGATATTGATGAGGCCAAAGCTTACACGATTGAAAGGGTATTGGACACCCGTTTTGAAACAAGCCAACATCTTTTGGTGCGTACGTCTTTATCGAATCTAACCGTGCATCTAGATGATACCCTCCTTTATGAAGTTGATTTTGACGGCGAACGCTCGTATGCTTCTTCGTGGCATGTGATTGAACTGCCTAAAAGTAGCGATGGGCAAACCTTGCGTTTAACCTTTGAAACCCCTTATGAATCGATGCGGGGTATTTTAAATGAAATCCACTATGGCAGCGTCAATGCGCTTTATGCCTTTATCATCAGTCAGTATGGCTTCCGCTTTATGATGGGATTGACAGCGTTGTTGGTCGGTAGTGGGATGTTTATTGCCAGTTTAGCCTTAAAACAAAAGGAAAACCGGTTTAATGTGTATTTGGGCTTGTTTGGCATCTTGATCTCGGTATGGTTATTGGCTGAATCACGCATGCTTCAGTTTTTTATCGGCAATGCCAATCTGTTAAAAGGCCTTTCATATATGTCACTTGCCTTATTGCCGGTCCCTTTGGCTATTTATTTAAAGTATGTCTTTATCAAAGACCATCAACGATTATACGATCTCATCATTGGCTTTTTCTTGGTTCAGTTTATCGTGGTTAGCTTGCTTCATTTTACAGGCCTGCGTAGCTTTTTTGAAACGGTGGTTGTAACCATCACATTCATTTCTTTAGTGGTCTTTTTAACGCTATATAGTTTGATTAAAGAATATCTTTCTTATCGCGATAACACCAACATTAAAGCGATTATCTTCTTTGGCTTTATGAGTATCTTTATCGGCGTGGAAGTCTTTGTCTTTACCGCAGGGGATTTTGGCCGCACCGCCGATTTTGCGGCGTTGGCTTTCAGTATTTTACTGCTTTTGGTGTTTGCCTATTTCTTGCGCTTTGTCTTTGTCATCTACAAAGCCAAGGTTGAAAGGGACTTATACGAACAATTGGCGACCAAAGACCAACTCACGGGGGCTTATAACCGCTACGCCTATTTTAACGACATTAAAAACACCCCAAGTGAGGAAAAAACGGCGTTAAGTATCGTTTATTTTGATATGGATGATTTAAAAGCCATCAATGACCACTACGGTCATGATGCGGGCGATCAGGCCATCATGACCGCTTATAACCTCATCGTGGAGAGTTTTGGAACCCAAGGGAAGATCTACCGCATGGGCGGCGATGAGTTTATCGCTTTAATCCAAGATTTAACGGATGAAGCCTATCAAACTTTAAGCAAAACCTTCGAAGAAAGTCTTAAAGCCGCTTCAAAAAAGGTTCCCTACAAAATACACATCTCTTATGGCTTTGCCAAATATGACT
>CAZCSL010000031.1:0-12539 GCA_964501415.1 uncultured Candidatus Izemoplasmatales bacterium | reverse complement strand
GATGATATTGATGTTTGTGTAGAACTCGGTGGTGAGGATGCCAAAATCATGTTTTTTGATGGCGCCAACGTTGAACAGCGCATGAACGGGACGTGTGCTGGGGGAACCGGGGCTTTCATCGATCAGATGGCTTCGCTGTTAAACACCGATGCAGAAGGGATCAATGAACTGGCTAAACACGCCGAGAAGTTGCATGACATTGCCTCTAGATGCGGTGTTTTTGCCAAGACGGATATTCAACCTTTGCTCAATCAAGGGGCAAGAAAATCAGATATAGCAGCGTCGATTTATCAAGCGATTGTCAATCAAACGGTAGGGGGCTTATCGCAAGGTAAGAAGATTCAAGGAAAAGTGGCTTTTTTAGGAGGCCCTTTAACGTTTTCTTCAGAACTAAGAAAACGATTTATAACATCGTTGAATCTAAAAGACGTCTTTATGCCTGAAAACGGTGAAGTATTTGTCGCTTTTGGCGCGGCCTTAGAAGCCAATGAAACCCCGATAAATATCAACACGATTATCGACCGTATCAAAGACTATAGAAACAAAGGTAAGGATCAAGCCACCGATACGATGGCACCGTTATTTGAAGATGAAAAGGCTTATCAAAGTTTTTTGTCACGTCATCAAAGCGCCGCAATCAAAAAAATACCGCTTGATCAGTACCAAGGCAACGCCTATTTAGGAATCGATGCGGGTTCCACCACAACGAAACTAGTTTTGATTGGTGAAAATCAAGAACTGTTGCATGAATTTTATGCCCATAATAGAGGTAATCCCGTTACCATCGTAAAAGAAGCCTTAGAAAACTTATATCAAATCCTCCCCCCTGGTGTTGTGATCAAACAAGCTTTTTCAACGGGATATGGTGAGGCCTTGATCAAACATGCTTTTCGCTTAGACGGCTCTGAGGTTGAGACCATCTGTCATTATAACGCCGCTAAGTTTTTTAACCCCAACGTTTCCTTTGTCATTGATATTGGCGGACAGGATATGAAATGTTTTAAAGTCGAAGATGGCGTCATTACTTCGATTGTATTAAATGAGGCTTGTAGCAGTGGTTGTGGGTCTTTTATCGAGTCCTTTAGTGAATCCTTAGGGTATGAAATTGAAGAATTTGCTTCCTTAGCGCTTCAAAGTCGCGCTCCGGTAGACTTGGGTTCAAGATGTACGGTATTTATGAATTCTAGTGTTAAGCAAGCGCAAGCCGATGCGGCTAAAACCGAAGACATCTCGGCGGGTCTTGCGATTAGTGTGGTTAAAAATGCGCTTTATAAAGTTATTCGTGCCCATGATGTTACCGAAGAATACGGCGATCAAATCTTGGTACAAGGCGGCACCTTTAAAAACGACGCGGTTTTAAGAGCTTTCGAACATGAAACGGGCGTTAAGGTAACCCGTCCTGATATCGCTGGATTAATGGGGGCTTTTGGGGCGGCTTTATTGGCTCAAGAAGCCAGCAGCCATGATAATCACACCAGCATGCTTACAGCCCATGCGTTAAAAACCTTTAGCTATGATTCTAAGCGTGCCACTTGTAATAAATGTGAAAACAAATGTCCATTGACCATCAATATGTTTAACGATGGTAAAAAATATATTAGTGGAAATCGGTGTGAAAAAGGGGCTAACTTGAATGTCTCATACGATGAGCTTCCCAACTTATATCTGTACAAGTACAAAAAACTGTTAAACTACCAACAGATGCCCATCGCTGAGGCCCGTGGTACTATTGGCTTGCCACTCGTGATGAACATGTATGAAAATATACCGTTTTGGGTGCCTTTTTTCAACGCTTTGAAATTAAGAACGGTGTTTTCTGATCGCTCCAGTAAAAAACTGTATGAAAAAGGTCAAGATAGCATCCCAAGTGATACCATTTGTTATCCGGCCAAATTGGCCCATGGTCATATTGAATCCTTATATGAAAAACAACCAGATATTATTTTTTATCCTAACATGCCTTACAACATATTAGAAAAAGTGCATGCAAACAACCATTATAATTGTCCCGTAGTTGCGCATTATCCTGAAGTCATAGAAGCCAATATGACGCATTTAAAATTGGAAAAATTCTTGCAGCCATATCTAACGTTAAACGATAAAAAACGGTTTATCAATGAAGTATATGAGATGCTTAACCCCTATTATAAACTGCCTAAAAGTGAGCTTAAAAAAGCCTTTGATGAAGGCTTGAAAAGCTATAAAGCCTTTAGAAGTGACGTACAAAAAGAAGGCGAGCGCGCCTTGGCTTATGCTAAGGCGCACAACCTCAATGCTTTGGTTTTGGCCGGCCGTCCTTATCACATCGACCCTGAGGTCAACCACGGTATACCTAAATTGATTCGCTCGTTGAATGTTGTGGTCATCAGTGAGGATGCCATCAACCATTTAAAAGACCAAGACAGCGTCGATGTGCTTAATCAATGGACCTATCATACGCGTCTTTACGATAGCGCTAAAGTGGTGGCTTCACTGGACCAACGTATCAATATGGTACATTTAGTGAGTTTTGGCTGTGGCCTTGATGCCATAACCAGCGATGAAGTGAAAGCTATTTTAGAAAAAGAAGGCAAGTTATACACGCAAGTTAAAATCGATGAAATCAGTAATCTCGGGGCAATCAATATTCGTTTAAGAAGTTTATTATCCACCATGAATGATGAGGCGAAGTCTTATGGCAAAGCTTGAATATGATGTCGATGGCCGTTTACTCTTTACCGAAGAAATGCGCCGTGAATATACGATCTTAGTGCCCCAAATGGCGCCTTTTCACTTTGAGTATTTTGTCCAAGCGATGAACACAGAAGGCTTTAAGGCAGAACTTTTAAAAACGACCGATTATAGCTTGATTCATGAAGGCATGAAGTACGCGCACAACGATATTTGTGTCCCTGCGATGCTAGTGATTGGTCAATTTATCGATGCGATTAAAAAGCGCAAACTCGATAAACACAAAGTCGCATTAATCATCACTCAAACCGGCGGCGGATGCCGCGCTAGTAATTATATCAACTTACTAAGAAAAGCGCTCATCAAAGCCAAACTCGACTTTGTACCTATCATTTCACTAAACGCTGGGGGTTTAGAAAAGAATCCTGGTTTTAAAGTTTCGCCAAGATTGTTACACAAATTGCACGATGCGATGATCATCGGCGATTTAATGATGACTTTGGTGCATCAAACCAGACCTTATGAAGTGAAAGAAGGCTCTGTAGATGCGCTTAAAGAAAAAATAGATGAAGATTTGAAGTCTTACTTTAATCATAAGACGCTATTTTCATGGAAACGCAGTAAAAAGAAAATGTTGTCGATATTAAAACAATTTCAAGCCGTTAAAACCAACCACCAACCAAAACCCAAAGTAGGCATTGTCGGTGAGATTTATGTCAAATATTCACCACTAGGTAACAATCACTTAGAAAAAACCTTGGAAAAAGAAGGGGTCGAAGTCGTGGTCCCACCGCTTTATGATTTCTTTTTATATAGCTTTGATTCTCGAGCACACGACATCAAACGCTATGGCGGTAAAAACAAAGAACGCTGGTTATTAAAAGCGATTATTTGGTATGTTGAGATAAGACGTCAAAAAATCCGGCGTGCCCTCAAAGCCCATGGCTTTGAAGCGCCAGTGCCTTACAAACGCTTAAAAAAACTCGTCGAAGGGGTTATTGATGTGGGGACCCATACGGGAGAAGGCTGGCTTTTGACCGCGGAGATGATCGATTTAATTGAACATGGGGCCCCCAATATTGTTTGTACACAACCATTTGGGTGTTTGCCCAATCACATCGCGGGTAAGGGCATGTTTAAAAAATTAAAATCCTTACACCCTTCCAGCAATATCGTCGCGATTGATTACGATACCTCGGCTTCAAAAATTAATCAGCTCAACCGTATCAATCTGATGATTTCCAACGCCTTTAGATCGATGAAAGAAGGTTAGTACGATGAAATTCAAACCGCATCATCAAGAAAAAAATACCGAGGCTAGAACTGGTGAACTGGTTTTATCAAGCGGGGCTTACAAGACACCAATCTTTATGCCTGTCGGCACACAAGCTAGTGTAAAAACCTTGGATTATGATGAGATTCATGCCGTATCAAGTGGCATCATTTTAGCCAACACTTATCATTTGTGGCTTCAACCCGGTGATGATATCATTGCTAAACATGGTGGCGTGAAGTCCTTTATGCATTATGATCAAGGGCTATTGACCGACTCAGGCGGATTTCAAGTTTTTTCTTTGGCCAATCAAAGAAAGATCACAGAAGAAGGCGTGCACTTTAAACATCATAAAAGTGGAGAAAGCCTTTTTTTAAGTCCAGAAAAAAGTATTCAAATCCAAGAGAACTTAGGCGCTGATATCATAATGAGTTTTGATGAGTGTCCACCGTTTGATGCTTCTTATGATTATATGAAAGCTAGCGTTGCGCGTACCACGCGCTGGGCAAAACGCGGAAAAAACGTACATAAAAAAACCAATCAAGCATTGTTTGGGATCATTCAAGGCGGTCCGTTTGAAGATTTAAGAACGACTAGCCTAGAAGCCTTAAAAGACCTTGATTTCGATGGTTATGCCATTGGGGGCTTAAGTGTAGGCGAAAGCAAAAGCGACATGTATAAAGTCTTATCCTACATCACGCCCAAGATGCCTAAAGCAAAACCCCGTTATTTAATGGGGGTAGGCACTCCGGATGATATTTTTGCAGCGGTTGAGATGGGGGTCGATATGTTTGATTGTGTCAACCCAACCCGTTTAGCCCGTCACGGGACGGCTTATACATACGATGGACCCATCGCGATAAAAGCCGCGAAATATAAAGACGTTATGGCACCGCTCGATAACGAGTGTGATTGTGACGTGTGTAAAACCTATACCAAAAGCTATTTAAGACACCTTTTCAAAGCTCAAGAAGCTTTAGGTGCACGATTGATAACCTATCACAACTTATATTTTTTAAAGCGCATGATGCAAGAAATCCACTTAGCGATTGAAGCAGACCGTTTCTTAACGTATAAAAATGCTTTCTTAAGTCGGTTTTATCGAAAAACTGACTAGAATTTCTCGGCTTTGTGTTTTAATCTCAAGGATTATACGTTATAATAACGTTAAAGATTTGATGGAGGTCATACTATGTTTGAAGACAACGATCAATTTCACCAAAAACCCTCAATTAAAGTCATCGGCGTTGGCGGCGGGGGCGGCAATGCTGTAAATCGGATGATCGAAAATGAAGTCAAAGGCGTGGAGTTTGTGGCTATCAATACCGATGCCCAAGTTTTGCGTTTGTCTAAGGCCGACATCAGATTACAAATAGGTAAAATGTTAACCCGTGGTTTGGGCGCTGGGGCTGATCCTGAGATTGGCAGACGCGCAGCGCTTGAAAGCGAAGATGAACTGCGCGAGTTACTGCAAGAAACCGACATGGTGTTTATCACCGCCGGCATGGGCGGGGGAACAGGGACCGGAGCGGCACCTGTGATCGCTAAAATTGCCCGTGAGGTCGGATGCTTGACGATCGGAATCGTCACCAAACCCTTTAAATTTGAAGGCCGTCGTCGCGTAGCCACAGCACTAGAAGGCTTAGATGCCTTAAAACCTTATGTCGATACCATGATCATTATTCCAAATGACCGTTTATTATATGTTGTCGATCGCAACACCTCTATGCTTGAGGCGTTCCGTGAGGCAGATAACGTTTTAAGACAAGGCGTGCAAGGGATTGCTGAGATCATTACCGTTCCTGGTTTGATCAACGTGGATTTTGCCGATGTTAAAACGGTGATGAAAGACAAAGGGACCGCCTTGATGGGTATCGGTATATCCTCAGGCGATGACCGCGCCGTTGAAGCAGCCAAAAAAGCGATTGAATCACCGCTTTTGGATGCCAACATCGATGGGGCAACCGATGCGATTGTCAATGTTACCAGCGGGACCGATATCGCACTTTGGGAAGTCACAGAAGCCATCGAAAGCATACAGGCGGCTTCCAGTACAGAAATCAATATCATACATGGGGCAACGATTAACCAAGACTTAGAAGATGAAGTTATTGTAACCGTCATTGCTGCGGGCTTTGATGAAAACCGTCATATCGAAATTGAAACTTTAGGTGACAACGATTATGTAGAAGTTAAAGATGCGCCCGAGGTTGAACAAGAAGACGAAATCAAAACCGCAAAAGACAAAAAGAAAGATAAGAAGAAGGCGAAGAAACAAAAAGAAATCGATGCTTTCAAAAAAGAAGAAAAAGAAGACGATGAGACCCGCAAAACCAATATTCCTTCTTGGTTAAAGAGTCGATTTAAGTGATTATTAACACCACCTTAATCAACGAATTAAAAGAAACCTACCCAAACCTAACCATCGTCATGGCTTCTAAATATATTGAAACTAAGGATTACCAAGGCTTTATTGATGCAGGGATTAAAGATTTTGGCGAATCGCGTGTCGAAGCATTCGTCGAAAAGTATGACGAAATTAAAAACTATCCCATTACGCATCATTTCTTAGGGACGGTGCAAAGCAAGAAAGTTAAGCAGTTTATCAACCACATCGATTGTTTGCATAGTTTGGACCGTTTCAAACTGGCCAAAGAAATTCAAAAACACCGTCAACACCCGCTGCCTTGTTTTGTACAAGTCAATATCTCAAAAGAAAAACAAAAACACGGGCTTGCCTTAAATCAAGTGGCGGATTTTCTTAAAACCATCGCGCGTTTTGATAAAATTCAAGTCATCGGTCTTATGGGTATGGCGCAGCTTACCGATGATAAAGCCTTGATCAAAACACAGTTTCAACGCCTAAAAGACCTGCAAAAACGTTTATCAGAGGATTTCGATCAACTACAATTTTTGTCTATGGGCATGAGTAACGATTATGAGATTGCTTTGGACGTAGGGGCAACGCATTTACGCTTAGGACGTATTTTGTTTGGAGGTTCATGATGAAAAAAGACAAAAAAGCAAAACCAGCTTATGAACGTACCGAATTCATCAAGGTTGATGCCGATACTGACGTATTTGAACTAGCGGATAAACTACTTTATCGCCAACCGCTCATTTTGAATTTTGAAGATTATGATGTTATTGAATCCAATCGCATCATCGTTTTTCTTTCGGGTGTTATATACGCGTTAGATGGCAACGTCGAAGTGATTCGTGATAAAATTATGGCATTCGCCCTTAAATCCGATTTAAAAGATAAATCATTGCGAAAGTTCATTAACAAATATAAGGAGTAATAGACATGCTTCACACCCTGTTAGTCATTTTGTATTATATTTTACAAGTATATTTTTATCTCTTAATCGGTTATGTGTTACTCTCTTGGGTACCCGAGATTAGACAAAGCCGATTTTATTATTACCTGCATGTGATTGCCAATCCCTATATGCGTTTATTCCGGGGATTACTTGTCTTTGGTGGGATGGATTTCACCCCGATCTTGGGCTTTTTGTTTTATAATTTTGGCCTAATTGCGTTTGGACAATTTATTCAATCGCTTTAACTTGCAATCACGCCTTTTTTACAGTATAATAACGACAAATATCGATGAAGCGGACGCACTTATTTAATGCCCCTTTGAAGAGACCAAGTGGTGCTGTGAACTTGGAAGGGCTTAAATTAGACATCACCGCCAAGATGGATGGTCCAAGCCATCCCGTTTCTAGCGTTAATAGATCAAGCGTCGGGTAACCGAAAGCAAGGTGGTACCGCGGACTTAGGTTCGTCCTTGTTTAGGGCCCTTTTTTTATTTCATAGGAGAGTGATTATCATGAAAGATTACAAAGACACACTGCACATGCCCAAAACCGATTTTCCCATGCGCGGAAATTTGGGTAAGAATGAACCTCTGCGTCAAAGTTTGTGGGCGAACAAATCCGTTTATGAACAGCGTCTAAAGAAAAATGAATACAATCCGGCCTTTGTTTTACCAGATGGCCCCCCTTATGCGAACGGAGACATTCACATCGGCCATGCCCTCAACAAGATTTTAAAAGATATCATCGTCAGAGACAAATCGATGCGTGGGTTATATACCCGCTATGTCCCAGGATGGGATACGCATGGGTTGCCTATTGAAAGCGCGCTTGTTAAAAAAGAAAAAGTAGACCGCAAAGCCTTAAGCACGAAAGCCTTTCGCGAGCGTTGCGCTGAATATGCGTTAAAACAAGTAGAGAACCAAAAAGAACAGTTTAAACGCCTTGGTATTTTAGGCGAATGGAAAAATCCCTACTTGACGCTAAGTGCGCATTACGAACAAAGTCAATTAAACGTGTTTGCCGATATGGTTGAACGCGGCTTAATCTATAAGGGCTTAAAGCCTGTGCTTTGGTCCCCTTCTAGTGAAACGGCTTTAGCTGAGGCAGAAATCGAATACAAAGATAAAACCTCAACCGCTGTATATGTAACCTTAGAAGCCATCGATCATGGCGAGTTTGAAAAAGGCTTTAAATTTTTAATCTGGACAACGACCCCTTGGACATTGCCAGGAAACTTGGCGGTCGCAATCAGTTCTAATATCGATTATGTCTTCATTAAAACGGGTGGTGAAGTCTATGTTTTAGCCACGGCCTTGTTAGAAACCCTTAAAGATAAACTTGGCTTTGAATCGGTAGAAATCTTGCGCCACATCAAAGGAAAAGACCTTTTAGGTTTAACCTATAAACATCCTTTATATGACCGCGTAAGCCCCATCGTTGAAGGGCATCATGTGACCATTGAATCGGGGACTGGATTGGTCCATATCGCTCCGGGTCATGGTGAAGATGACTTCATCATTGGTCAAAACGAAGGCTTGGATGTTCTTTGCCCCGTGGATGAAAAAGGACATATGACTAAAGAAAGTGGTCCTTATGAAGGCATGTTTGTTGAGAAGTGTTCCAAGGTAGTAACCGAAGATTTAAAAACCAAAGGCCATCTTTTAAAAGCGGAAAAATACATGCATAGCTACCCTCATGATTGGCGGACCAAAAAGCCCGTCATCTTTAGAGCCACCGACCAGTGGTTTGCTTCGATCGATACGATGAAAAACGATTTAGTCAGTGCCATTAAAACCGTAGAGTGGATTCCTTCATGGGGTGAAGTACGGATGGAAAACATGGTCAAAGACCGTCTATCTTGGTGTATTAGCCGTCAACGGACATGGGGTGTGCCCATTCCCGTCTTTTATCATGAAAACCAAGAAGCCATATTGGATGGCGATGTCATCCGACACGTTGCCAAGCTCTTTGGTAAACATGGTTCAAATATTTGGTTTGAATGGGACGCTAAGGATTTATTACCCCCTGGTTATCAATCAGAAAAATCGCCGAATGGTAACTTTACCAAAGAAACAGACATCTTAGATGTTTGGTTTGATTCGGGGACCTCGCATCAGGGCGGCATGGTGGATTTTGGCATGCCTTATCCTGCGGATTTATATATCGAAGGCTCAGACCAATACCGAGGATGGTTTAATTCCAGTTTAATTACCGGTCTTGCTTCTAAGAACGAGCCGCCTTATAAGGCCGTTTTAACGCATGGATTTGTCTTGGATGGCGAAGGTAAGAAGATGAGCAAATCGATGGGCAACGTCGTGGATCCCTTAAAAGTGATGGATCAACTAGGCGCCGATATTTTACGCTTATGGGTTGCTTCTGTAGATTACCAAGCCGATGTGCGTATCAGCGATAAGATGATTAAACAAGTCTCAGAGACCTATAGAAAAATCCGCAATACCATCCGTTTTATGCTCGGCACGCTGCACGATTTTGACCCTAAGGCCAATCACGTGACATTCAACGATATGAAGGCGACAGACCGCTATATGTTGCTTAAGTTAGACATCCTCATCGAAGCCGTTAACGATGCGTATAAAAAATATCAGTTTGACGATGTGACCCGTTTAATCAATGGGTTTGTGACTAAAGAGTTATCGTCTTTCTACTTGGATTACATTAAAGATATCGTCTACATCGAGAAAAAGCATGACATGATTCGTCTGAGCGCCCAAAGCGTCGTTTATCACACCTTGGATACCATCTTGCGTCTAATCACCCCTATTTTGCCGCATACCGCTGAGGAAGCTTATCAAAACTTTGTGGGAAAAAGTGAAGATAGCGTGTATTTAGAAAATATGCCGTCCCCACAATTTCCTAAAGATGATGATTTGATGAAACACTATAACCATTTCCTTACCCTTCGCAACCACGTTTTAAAGGCCCTCGAAGATGCGCGTAATGAAAAACTCATCGGTAAATCTTTAAGTGCCAAAGTCGTCCTTTATCCCAAAGATGAGGGCACTAAAAAGCACCTTGAGATGACAGAGGATTTGGCTAGATTATTCATCGTCTCAGATGTAGAGATTAAAGATGGACAAGGCCGCTATGATTTTGAGACCTTAAGCATCGATATCAAAAAAGCCAGCGGTGAAACATGCGCCCGTTGTTGGCAAGTAACCACCATCAATGAAGATGAGCTTTGCGCGCGATGTGAAACCGTACTAAATCCTGATGATAATTGATTTTTCACCTTAATTTAGATACAATGAAGCTAGCATATAAGAGGGGAAAACTATGGCAAAGCATCTAAGCATGATTGTGCTTTACTTACTCGGAACAACCATTACCGCTTTAGGCATTGTACTCATCATCAATGCTAATTTAGGTGTCTCACCATGGGATGTTTTGCACATCGCTGTTGCTACAATATCGCCGCTGACCATTGGACAGGCGATTCAAGTGGTAAGTTTATTTTTGACCCTTCTGATCATCATAGGAAGACGCCATATCCGCTTTATAGCGATGGCGATTCCCTTTATCATAGTGGGGAATTTGGTCGATTTATTCAACATCTATCTTTTAAGCGATTTTGATCCTCAAGGATTCATGCGCCTTATTATCTTCTTGATTGGCTTGCTCGTTATTCCTTTTGGCTCAGCTTTGATGATTATTACCCCTTATCCCGCTGGTATTTATGATGAGTTGATGTTGTTAATGATGCACATCTTTAAAACTACCAAGATGGGTTATATGCGCATTGCTTTAGAACTCATTCCCATGAGCTTAGGCGTGAGCATTACCCTGATTGCCAGACAATCTTTTGGAGCATTACATATCGGGACGCTGATTTTTATCTTATTGATGGGTCCCATGATTCAAATCTACTTAAACATGCTTAGGAGGCATAAACATGGAAATCAACAAATTAATCGACCACACATTCTTAAAACCAACAGGCACAAAAGCAGACATTGACCAAATCTTAGAAGAAGCGATTCAATACAATTTTAAAAGCGTCTGCATACAGCCTTCGTGGGTTCATTATGCGGCGGAAAGTTTACGTAAAACAGAAGTGTTGGTTTGTACCGTCATAGGCTTTCCACTGGGCGCAAACACCCTAGAGACCAAAGTCTATGAAACGACCGATGCGCTTAAAAAAGGCGCAAACGAAATCGACATGGTTATCAATATCGGTCATGCTAAAGAAGGCAAATTCGATCTCATCGAACAAGAAGTAAAGGCCGTTAAGGAAGCGTGCCAGCAACACGTTTTAAAAGTAATTTTAGAAACGTGTTATTTAGAAGCTGACGAAATTGAACAAGCCGCCAAAGCAGCCATCAACGCCGGTGCCGATTTCATTAAGACCTCCACAGGCTTTGGCAGCGGTGGGGCCACCGTTGAAGATGTCAAACGCATGAAACGCATTGCCAAAGACAAAGGCGTCAAAGCCTCAGGCGGCGTACGCAGCTTAGAGGATTTAAACCGTATGGTTGAAGCTGGGGCTAGTCGTATCGGCGCATCCAGCGGCGTAAAAATCATGCAAGGCAAAAAAAGTAAAGCATCCTATTAAACGAAAACCTATGAAGGAGTGATTTTATGGCAATACCAACCCCACATATCGAAGCAAAACAAGATCAAATCGCCAAAACCGTATTAATGCCTGGTGATCCACTACGGGCAAAATTTATCGCAGATACCTATTTAAAAGACGTTAAACGTTTCAATACCGTACGCAATATGTTTGGTTATACGGGGACTTATAAAGGCCGTTTAATCAGCGTAATGGGTAGCGGTATGGGTATGCCTTCTATCGGTATTTATTCTTATGAATTGTATCATTTTTACGGCGTGGAAAACATCATCCGGGTCGGTTCTTGTGGCGCTTACAGCGACGATATCGATTTATACGATGTCTTGCTTGCCACCTCTGCTTATAGTGAATCAAGCTATGCCAGCGTTCAAAGTGGTAAGTCATTAAAACCGTATACCTACCCTTCAGATACACTCAACAAGCGTCTAAAAGATGCCGCAAAAGCGCTAAATATCCCCATCAAAGAAGGCGTCATTCATTCTAGTGATGTATTTTACCGTGAACATTTTGACGATTACAAAACGATCTACAAAGATCACGGCGCCATCGCCGTTGAGATGGAATCCTTTGCGCTCTTTCACAATGCCAAACAAGCGAATAAACATGCGGCTTGTTTGTTGACGGTTTCAGATTCTTTGGTTACGAAACAAGCTACCACCTCAGAGGAACGTCAAAATGCGTT
>CAZCSL010000030.1:0-13533 GCA_964501415.1 uncultured Candidatus Izemoplasmatales bacterium | reverse complement strand
TTAAGCCCCTCATGGAAAAAGAACCGCTGGATGAATATTTTTTCAATATTACCGTTGATGATATTATGCACTGTTTGTTTGCTTAAAACGCATGAACTTTATGCGTTTTTTTTATGCCTTATTTTTATTAAGCTTATAATAAAAAATTATCAAAGCCTCTTACATCAATAGTCTTAATCTAGAGAAATTAACGCTCCATTAAGGTAGTGTCAAGAAGTAATAGGATTAAAAAATAAATATTTATTTTAGTTAAATAAACTAATTGTTTAGTCTTAGATAATAAAAGATTGTTTTTTTTGGACTGAACACAGTAAATTGATTGAACAGCGGGCTTTCTATCCATTTTAAAAACCCTTAACAAAGAATATAAATATTCATTTGAAAGGGTTTTTTGTTTTTTTATTAATTATATATGAATCGGTTTATCGACAATGCCATGGGCAGTTTCATGTAACATCTCACTCAATGTGGGATGGGGGTGAATCGCTTGGGCAATATCTTGGGCGGTCGTTTCTAGATTCATACCTAGAACTGCTTCACTGATCAGTTCGGTCGCTGAATCACTTAAGATATGCACGCCAATGATTTCTCCATATTTTTTGGTCGCAATCATCTTGACCATACCTAAGGATTGATTTTCAGCTAACGCTTTTCCGTTGGCACTTAAAGGGAAGGTTGAGGTCTTGATCTCTAAACCTTTTTCTTTGGCGGTTTCTTCAGTTAGACCGACTTGAGCGATTTCAGGGAACGTATAAATACCCGCAGGCACCTTGTCATAAGTCATTTCTTCTTTGCCACCATTGATATGTTCGGTTGCGATAATGCCTTCTTTAGAAGCGACATGGGCCAACATATAATTGCCGTTTAAATCGCCGATCGCATAGACATTTTCTACATTCGTACGCATAAAGGCATCGGTCTTGACAAACCCATTTTCCAAGGTTAAATCTAAGGCTTCAAGGCCGTTTAAATTCGGTTTCATGCCTGCGGCAAGTAACACCTTATCAGCCTCTATTTCAACCGTATTATCTTGGTGTTCATATACGACTTGTTTATTTTTAACTTCTTTAACAGCCGCGTTGGTTAAGAACTTGATTTTGGCCTTTTTGAGTGCCTTTTTAAACATCTCTTTGATTTCTTGATCGACGCCTAATAAGATATCGTCTTCGCGTTCTAAGATGGTCACTTCTGTGCCTAGCGTGGCAAAAATGGTCGCAAATTCAATGCCGATAACCCCGCCCCCAATAACGGTCAGTTTTTTGGGTTGGGTTTTTAAATCGAGCAGTTCTTTTGAGGTGAGTACAAACCCATCTTTAAGGCCTTTTTTTAGGCCTTCAATCGGTGGGGTGGCAGGGGAGGCGCCGGTTGCTAAGATGATGTGTTTGCTTGATAAGGTGTCTTTGCCGACTTCAATGGTGTTTTTGTCTTTGACGACGGCTTCGCCGCTGTAAACATCCACGCCATTTTTCTTTAAAAGATAGCCTACACCACCGGTAAGTTTTTTGACGATTTTGTTTTTGCGTTTCATCATCGCTTCAAAGTTCATCGAAAAACTGTCTTCTTTTACGTCAATGCCATATTGCTTCGCTTCGGTGAAGTTTTTGTATACCTTAGCACTATTGAGTAAAGCTTTGGTGGGGATACAGCCCCAGTTTAAACATACACCGCCGATGGCCTCTTTTTCGATAATCGCGGTTTTAAGGCCAAGTTGTGCGGCTTTGATTGCGGCTACATAGCCGCCGGGGCCACTGCCGATAATACTGAGATCATAACTTTTCATGGTTCACGCTCCTAACTGAGTAATAGTAACATTGGATCATTCAGATACGCTTTTAATTTTACCATGAAACGGCCCGCATCGCCACCATCAATAATACGATGATCAACGCTAAGTGAAACAGGGAAGATATCGCGGACTTTAATCTCATCATCGACGACGACTGGTTTTTTGGTAATCGCCCCCATACCTAAGATTGCCACTTCGGGGTGGTTAATCACAGGGGTGCCAAGTTTAGCGCCAAAGGCGCCATAGTTGGTGACCGAGAAGGTCGTGTTTTTAAGTTCAGCTAAAGATAGCTTACGCTCGCGTGCTTTAGTCGCTAAGACACCGATTTCTTTGGCGAGTTCTAAAATGCTTTTTTGATCGGCATCTTTGATATTGGGTACAATCAACCCATCTTCGGTATCCACCGCGATGCCGATATTGAAAAAGTCTTTGTAAATGATTTCTTCGGTTTCATGGTCGTAAGAGGCGTTAAAGATTGGGTATTCTTTTAAGGTTAGGATAACCGCTTTTAAGATTAACGGTAGATAAGTTAGTTTGGTCCCTTGGTCTTTAACGTGGCCTTTTTGTTCTTCTCTGAAGCGTACGAGTTCCGTAACATCAAATTCATCCATCACCGTTGTGGCAGGAATGAGTTGATTGGAGGTATCCATCGCACGGACAATCGATTGGCGAAGTTTAGAGATTTTTTCTCTGCGCACGCCACGCTCAGGCATCTTCGGCATGCTTGGATAGGCGCTTGAGCGTGTCTTGCGCTCAGCTTGCTTACTTGGCTCACTAGAAGCCTCCGCAGCCGCTTTAATGTCTGATTTCATTACGCGTCCGTTTGGACCACTGCCTTTTAAAGTGTTGATATCCACGCCTAAATCTTTGGCCATTTTGCGGGCCACAGGCGTCGCTAAAACTTTGCCTGTTTGTTCTTTTTTCTCAGGCTTACTATGTTCATCGCTATCGGGCAAAACGTCGTTGGATACTTCAACCGAGCCGACGACGCTAGCGGTTTCTTCTTCCTCTTCGCCTTTTTCCTCTGTTTTATTCTCTGATACTTCATCTGAATCATCTTCTGGTTGTTCATCGGTTTTTTCTTCGGTTTGTTCTTCACTAGAACCATCATCAATTACGGCTAAGACCTCACCGACGTGGATGGTTTCACCGACTTTAGCCCCTTGTTTTTTTAAGATGCCATCTTCGGGGGCGGGAATTTCTGCGTTGACTTTATCGGTTTCTACCACAACCATCGTTTCGCCTTCTTCAACTTGGTCTCCAACGTCATAGAGCCATTTCAAGATGACGCCTTCGTGAATGCCTTCACCGATGTCTGCAAATTTAAAATTTATCATCGTTTGCCTCCTTATTCAAAGTGTGCCAGTTTCTTGATTTCGCGTTTGATGCGTTTTGCATCGACGATATGGTGATGTTCACCCTTAGGTAGGGGTACGGTGATGTCTGGAGCGGTCAATCTTACGGGTTGGGCTTCTAAGTGGAAAAAAGCGCCTTCATTGACGCGTGAGATTAACTCAGCGCCAATACCTAAGGTTTTAACGGCTTCATGAACCACCATGAAGCGGCCGGTTTTTTTGACCGATTCAATCACGGTTTTAGAATCCATAGGTGCAATCGTTCTTAGATCAATTAGTTCGATAGAATACTCATCCCCGAGTTCCTTAATCGCCTTTTGGGTTTCATGTAACATAGCCCCCCAGCTAACAACGGTTAAATCGTTGCCTTCTTGGACGACTCTTGCTTTTCCAATCGGTACTTCGTAAGCTTCTTCGGGCACTTCTTGTTTGAAGGCACGGTATATCTTTTTCGCCTCAAAGAAGATAACGGGATCGTTATCTTTAATCGCGGCGGTCATTAAGCCTTTGGCATCATAGGGGGTAGAAGGAATCACGAGTTTCAACCCAGGAATATGCGCAAATAAGGTCTCTAAGGATTCAGAGTGGTGTTCAAGTGCGCGGACGCCACCACCATAAGGCATGCGGATGACAATGGGCATGGGGTATTTGCCGCGTGAGCGGTTGCGCATGCGAGCAATATGCGTGGCAATTTGGTTATAACCTGGGAACATAAAGCCTGAAAACTGAATTTCGGGAACGGGGCGCAGACCATTAGCCGCCATCCCTACGGCGCTACCTAAAATAGCCGCCTCAGAGATAGGGGTGTCAAATACGCGGTCTTTGCCGTATTTTTCTTGCAAGCCTTTGGTAACACGGAAAACACCGCCTTCAAAGCCGGCATCCTCACCATAGACTACGACGTTTTCATCTTCTTTAAGTTGTTGGTCAAGGGCGTTATTGATTGCGCCTAACAAAGTTAGTTTAGCCATTTTATTCACCCTCACTTTCTTTAAGATAATCTAGATAGGCTTGTTTTTGTTGTTTTAGATCTTCGGGTAGGGTTTCATAGGTAAAGTCATACGCATCATCGACGCCGTATTGACCGGTTTTTTCGACTTCTTTAAAGGTATCGGCGACGAATTTTTTCACTTCATCTTGAAGCGCGTCTTCTTTTTCTTGATTCCATAGTTTGCGGTTGCTTAAATACTTTTTAAAGCGCATGATCGGGTCTTTTTCACGCCACTCAGCGACTTCGGTTTCTTTTCTGTAAATACTTGGGTCATCTGAGGTGGTGTGTGGGCCTAAGCGGTAGGTTACCGCTTCAATCAAGGTTGGACCTTTGCCCGCTTTGGCGCGCTCTAGGGCTACACGCGTGGCTTCATACATCGCTAAGACATCGTTGCCATCAACTTGGATGCCCGGAATGCCGTAAGAGCCGGCTTTTTGTGCCAAGGTTTCAGCTTTGGTGGCTAGTTCTCTTGGCGTTGAGATCGCGTATTGGTTGTTTTGAATGATGGTTACCATCGGTACATCGTATACCGCACCAAAGTTTACGCCTTCTGAGAATTCCCCGTGTGAGGTTCCGCCATCACCGATATAAGTAACGACGGCTTCGCCTTTGTTTTTGATTTTAGAGGCGTAAGCGATACCGGCGGCGTGGTTGATTTGTGAGCCGATCGGCACGTTTACCGGCATGACATTGAGGTCTTCATCAAATAAAGAGCCCCGTTCATTACCGTACCAATAAAGATAGATTTGTTTTAAGGGTACGCCTTTATAAAGCATCGCAGCGGCTTCTCTAAAAGCGGGGACTAACCAATCCTTTTTTGCACTTGCGGCCATCGGGCCCACTTGTGCGGCCTCTTGGCCTTGGACAGGGGCGAAGGTTAGCATTCTGCCTTGTCTTTGGTATTGCAAGGCTTTCACATCGGCGATGCGCGCGAGTACCATGGTTTTATACATGTTGATGAGCGTCTCATCGTCGATTTTGGGTTCAAAATCTTTGTTGATGACTTTTCCGTCTTTGTCTAAGACACCAAACATTTGTTTTTTGAGTGGATCAAAATGATCAAATAACATATTACTGCCTCCTTATAAAGCTTTATATCATTAGCTATTGAGAAAAAAATAGGTCCTTTTTTAGACAAGCTTATCATAACGTTTTTAGGGTAATATTTCACGTAATATGCTCTTTTATATAATTTTTGCAAATAAAGGATGAAAAAGAAAAAGATGCCGTTTGGCATCCTTAATCTTTCTCCTTCAATAAACCGCTTCTATAAGCTTTAATAAGCGCTTTTAAATCCGTGATTGTCTCTTTGAAATCCCGGCCTTTATCGGTATCATAGACGTATTGTCTTCTTTGCGCTAAATCCTCACTGTGGGTAAGCGATAAGATATCTTTTTCTTGTTCCACTAAGCTTTCGTATGATTCAAAACGGCTATGGCCTACTAGGTAGTAGGCATAAGAATCGGAGATGAGGGTAGTACCGCCCATATTGGTTTTGCCTTTGTATTGTTTAGACATCCCCCCATCAATCAAATAAACGCGTTTGTCGTTTAACACCACCGAATCACCTTTGGTAAAATCAAGGGGAATATGGCCGTTGATAATTTTGCCTTTTTCAGGGTCGATATCAAAGGCTTTAAAAACATCATCCAGGACTTCTTTATCTTCTCTTAAGGCGAAATAAGGGTCCATCGTTTCTTTGTGGGCCTCTTTGTCTTTGATGAAATAACGCTCAAAGGTCCGCATCTCATCTTTACAAAACAAAGGCGATAAAGGCGATTGCCAAAGCATCATGAAAATATCTTGGTTGCGCGGATTGGGTTCATAACGCGTCAAATAAGCGGTGCGGATGGCTTGGTCCAAATATTCAAACAAACTGGGCCCAGCGTAAGACTTCCCTTGGTAGTGGTAGGTTTTAAACGTGCCATCTTTTTGCATTGGAATGCCGGCATGAAATAAAAGCCTTTGGTCGCTTTTTTCTAACATGCGCCCTTTTCTGAATAAAAAGCGTACGTGGTTTTGAAGTTTTTCATTATGTAAAAATAGATGCTTTAGATGTTTGATAACGTGGGCCTCTTCTTCGGTTAAGCGATAAGGGTCCTTGGGGTCAATGGTCGGGAAGAGTTTGTCATTCAAGGGATAGGTCTTTTGTGCGATGGTTATGGTGCCTTGATCATACTCGATCTTATCGAGTAATAATCTATCGTCTATATTGAATTTCGGGTTATGGTCGATCACTTCTTTTTCCAGTTTGAACTTAATGAAACTGATCGCATTGTGCATTCTGTCCACAAACTTAGGGGCGTTTAATACACCTTCTGAGTCACTCTCAATCTTAGGATAAAAAGCTTTACAAGGGTCGTTTTTATACACTTTATTGGCAAGGGCGGATAAGTAACGCAAGTTAATGCCGTAACCATCCTCTAAGCATTCTAAGTTAGAATACCGTGCCGCTATTCTAATGACATTGGCAATCGAGACAAGCGAACCAGAAGCCGCCCCCATCCAAATGATGTCGTGGTTGCCCCACTGAATATCGACGTATTTTTGTTGCATGATTTTATCCATGACCAAGTGCGGCTTTTCACCGCGGTCAAAAATATCGCCCACAATGTGGAGTCTATCGATCGCAATGCGTCTGATAAAACGCGATAGTTCAATGACCATCTTTCTATCTCTGCGGGTTTCAAAAATGGCGTTGATAATCGCTTCATAATAATGTTCTTTATCTTCGTGTTTTTGTGATTCATAAAGCAACTCTTCAATGATATAGGCGAATTCTGGATGCAAGTTTTTACGGATGTGACTTTTGGTGTATTTACTCGCGATCATTCTAGCGATTTCAATCATGCGCCGTAACGCGTCTTTAAGTAACACATGCAAGCCTTCATCGCCCCACGCTTTTTGGTATTTATTGATCATAACATGCGGGTAATAGATGAAAAAGGCGAGTCTTCTTTTATTGCGTTCATCGAGATCATCAAAGCGTTGATTGATTTTTTGTTTTAAAATGCCGCTGGCGTTTTTAAGCACGTGGTTAAAGGCATCATATTCTCCGTGTATATCAGCGATAAAATGCTCGGTGCCTTTGGGCAAGTTCATGATGGCGTTCAAATTGATTAGTTCCGTTGAAGCGCTTTGAATATTGGGAAACTCTTTGGCCAGTTGCCTCAAATATTTCGTTTCATAGTTTGACATTTTAAAAACCCCCTGCCTAATCATCTCTTTTAGTTTAGCATAGATGATGGATAAAAAACACCTTCACTTTTGTTGGCTGTAAAAAATATTTGACAGAGACGCAAGCGCATGCTAAACTTATTGTGTATAACAAATTGTGCATTGCACAATAAATAGGAGTGACTATGAAAACACAGTTTAAAAAGGGTGTGTTAGATCTAGTATTATTGCACTTGATACAAGATCAGCCTATGACGGCTTATGCCTTGCTTACGACCCTAAAAGCGACGATGGATGTGAGCCAAAATACCATCTATCCGCTTTTAAGAAGACTGGAGCGCTTAGGCTATCTTTCCCATGAAAAGTCAGCCTCAAGTATGGGTGCGCCTAAAAAAGTCTTTAAATTGACCCAAGCAGGAAAAATGCATTATCAAAAGCTTTTTCAAGATTGGCATGCGTTTCAATCACAAGTTAGTGAAATCTTAGGAGGGAAGAAAAATGACTAAACATGACTTTTTAAAAACCTTAAAACAAACCTTAAAGGAAAACCATTTCGATGAAGAAGCGCGCAGTGAGATTGTAGAAGATTATCAACAGATGATTGATGAAGCGCTAGAGCGCGGTGAAGATGAGACTGATTTTATCGCCTCACTCGGCAGTCCACAAAGTATTGTCAAAGCGCTTAAAAAAGAGATGGGTATCAAAGATAAAAAACAAAAATATATCGCCATCAGCCCTTTTTTGAGTGTGATTATCTTTTTCTTATTAGGCACGCTATTGAACGCTTGGCATCCAGCCTGGTTGGTTTTCTTTTTAACCCCTATTACCGCCATCATTTTTGAAGGGGGCAATAAGGAAAGCAAGCTTCATGGACTGAGTTTTTTCACCGCTTTGATTGTCTTTTTATTGCTCGGAAGCATGGAGGGCTTATGGCATCCTTTATGGGCGCTCTTTGTGGCGTTGGTTGGCCTGAGTTTCTTATTTGACAAGAAGGTGTGGGTAAAACTATTTGGCATCTATACGCTTTTAATGAGCGCTTTATATATTACCCTCGTTATCTTAGAGCTATGGGTCCATCCCCTTTGGGTCATCGTTTTCATCCCTACGGTACTGGTTGGGTTTTTAAGTGGCAAACTAGAAATACTGATAGAACCTAAGCCTGGTAAGAAGGGCTGGTATTTAGGGGTAGGCTTCTTATTGGTGTTACTGGGGGTTTACGCTTTTATAGGATTTTACTATAACGTTTGGCATCCGAGTTGGGTAATCTTTTTACTGTGGCCAATAGCGATGTTAGGGTATATACATAAGACGCAGCAAGAACCAATTGAACTCGTGGCCTACACCCCGTTTATCGCCACAATCATTTTCTTTTTGTGGGGTCATTACTTCAATATGTATCATTTAAGTTGGCTAATTTTCTTTATCATTCCGATTACCGCGATTTTAAGAGAAGACAAAGAACTGGTTAAGATTGAAAAAAAGACTGAAGAGACCAAATAATAGTAAAAATTCATAAAAAAGAGTAAAACGATTATTCCGTTTTACTCTTTTAATTGAGTTATCTAATGACGTCTTCGGTCTCTTCATCAAAGAAATGCGCTTTGTTCATGTCTAAGACTAAGTTGATGGTATCGCCGATATGAATATCGGTTCTCGCATCGACACGGGCGATGACGTTATGGTCGTTAACTTTAGCTGAGATGTTGGTTTCACTACCAAGCAATTCAGCCACATCGACTTTAAAGTCCACTTGTGCGTTTGGATACGCCTCACGAACGACGTTATCATCATGGATGTCTTCTGGACGAATACCTAAGACGATGTTTTTGTTATCATAGCCTTGTTTTTTAAGTACATCTAGTTTGGCTTTGGGAATCTCGGCTTTCATTTTACCAGAAACAAAGTTTTTGCCTTCGATTTTACCATGGATAAAGTTCATCGCAGGGGTGCCGATAAAGCCGGCCACAAACATATTGTCTGGGTTGTCATAAACTTCACTCGGGCTACCGACTTGCATGATATAGCCATCATTCATAATAACGATGCGATCTGCCATCGTCATCGCTTCGATTTGGTCATGCGTAACATAGATCGTCGTGGTTTCGATTCTAGCGTGCAGTTTGATGATCTCTGCGCGCATTTGTACACGGAGTTTCGCATCCAAGTTAGAAAGTGGCTCATCCATCAAGAATACCTCAGCGTTTCTAACAATCGCACGGCCCAAGGCAACACGTTGTCTTTGACCACCCGATAACGCTTTAGGTTTACGGTTTAATAACTCTTCAAGCCCTAAGATTTTAGCGGCTTCAGAGACGCGTTCTTTGATTTTTTCTTTCGGCATTTTACGTAGTTTAAGTCCAAACGCCATGTTATCATAAACGCTCATGTGTGGATAAAGGGCGTACGATTGGAACACCATGGCGATGTTTCTGTCTTTCGGGGCGACATCGTTGACGCGTTTTTCATCGATGTATAAATCGCCTTCCGTGATTTCTTCTAAGCCTGCGACCATTCTTAAGGTGGTAGATTTACCACACCCAGAAGGTCCAACAAATACGATAAATTCCTTATCTTTAACTTCTAAATTAAAATCGGCAACGGCTTGTACATCACCGTCATAAATTTTCTTGATACCTTTAAATGATAATTGACCCATTGTTTTTCTCCTTTTATTCCAGTCTATCTACATTATAGTGGCTTAAACGCGATAAACCTATGTGCAATATGCACAATTATGGACGGAATAAAAGATAAAAAACCAAGACACCAGCGAAGCTTTTTACATCGATGCCCGTTTTATCTTTGATGGTTTCTAAACGGTAGTTTAAACTATTGCGGTGCAGGTATAATTGTTTGGCAGCTTTAACGGCATTTAAGTTCGCAGTAGCATACGTGTTTAAGGTTAAGATATCGCTATGATTCAAGACTTTACCAAAGCTTTGTTTTAAGAATTGTGATTGGTTTTCATGGATGATTAGTTGTTTTAAGATCTCTTCGATACTGAAGATATCATAAGGCATTTTTTTAAGCGTCTGGTGAACCTTATTTAACTCAATAAATTCAAGGTGCTTATCGGTTAAGACCACCATTTTTATCTTAATGTCAAAATCGGTATATAAAAGATGGACAATATCGCTGTGAGGCAAACTTTCTTCGTAGGGCTCTATGCGGTATAAAAAGCTTTTTGAATCTAGCGTTTTGGTATCGCCCGTGTCAAAAAACCCATCGAGATGGGTTTTGATGGTTTGATTGATACGAGAGGTTTGCACTAAAAGATACGTTTTTTCCATCGTTATCCTTTCGCGGCTTGATAGATTTCTAAAGCTTTTTCTTCATCAACAGGGATAATTTTACCCACCGGACCTAAGGCAACGGTACGTTTGGCCATGCTGATCATAGCCTCTTTGTCGATTTCCAGGTTGGCTTCTTTAAAACTGGTGGCAGCCCCAAAAGAAGACAAGGTTTCTTTGATTCGTTCAATCACTTTTAAAGGATCCATTTCATTATAAATACGTTTGCCTAAGGCTTTTAAACGGGGTTCCATTAATTCAGGTTTATACTTTAAAGCAACCTTCATCCACGCAGGTTGAAGGATCGCAAGCGCAAAGCCGTGCGTCGTCCCATAATCGGCGGTAAAGGGGTAAGAGAGCCTATGAGAAGCCCAATCACCGCTTTTACCTTGTTGTAAGAGCCATGATAACGCAATCGTGGCGGCCCAAGAAATATTGGCGCGCACAAGATAACCATCCTTACCACTTAAGATGGCATCGGTATTTTCCATCACGCTTTCTAAAAGACCCAAAGAAAGATAATCACTCGTAGAAGTATCTAGTTCTAAGGAGAAATATTGTTCAAAAATATGCATCATGATATCTATTGAACCCGCGATGGTGTGGTGTTTGGGTACACTGAGTGTATAGGCTGGGTCAATGATTGAAAATTTAGGTACTAATTTAGGTGACGCAATGCTTCTTTTATCTTTAAGCTTACGGTTAGAAATAACGATATTACCATTGGTTTCACTGCCCGTTGCCGCTAAGGTTAAGATGGTACCTACCGGCAGGGCTTCCTCAAAGCTTTTTTTGTTTAACAATACATCCCATACATCACTAGCTTCAAGTTTATATGAATAAGCAATCGCTTTAGCACAGTCTAAAACCGAGCCGCCGCCTGCGGCTAAGATGAAGTCAATGTTTTCTTTTTGCACGGTTTTTTGACCCGATAAGACACTTTCTAAATCAGGGTTTGCTGCAACGCCGCTTTCTTCAAATAATGGGATATTTAATTTTTTCGTTACATCCAAAATATCATCATAAATACCTAGGTTTTTAATCGAAGCCTTCCCATATACCAATAGCATCCGTTTGACACTGGCTTCTTTTAACAGGCTTTCTAGTTGTTTTATTTGGCCCCGTCCAAAGACGATGTTGGTCTTTAAACTATAACTGAAATTATTCATAAAACACTCACTCCTCGCGTTATATTATAACATAAACTAAGGCGTTGTTAGTAATCTTATCGCTTGAAAAAAACGCGGCTTTGCCTTACACTATTAGTAAGTCTAGAATAAAATGAGGGTGCTTATGCAAATCAATTATAAAAACAATATCGTCAATATTGCGCAGTCATTGTTAAAACATTATAACCTAGCAACCAATCAAGCCACGTTGCCTTTGCTTAATAAGTATTTAGCCAAAGATTATGACCATATTGCCGTGATTCTTTTAGATGGACACGGGAGTAATCATTTTACCTTGCATGAAAATGAGACCACGTTTTTAAAACAACACTTAAAAACCGAATTATCCTCTGTCTTCCCCGCAACGACTACGGCCGCAACCACGGCGATGCAAACGGGCTTGACGCCTTATGAAAGTGGATTTTTAGGGTGGTTTCAGTATTTTCCTAAAGAAGATTTGCATTATACGATTTTTATGAATGAAGATTATTATGAGCCGAAAAAAAGTATCCCTAAAGACTTTTATGATACCTATTTTAAACGTGAGACTATTTTTGAAAAGGTCAATAAGCACAAGTTAGCTAAAACCAAACAGTTTTATCCGAAAAAGATTGATAAACAAGGCTATGAAACCCTTGAAGAAGGTCTTGATAGACTTACTACATTTCAAAAGAATAATTCAAAGACGCTTGCGTATCTATATAGCATAGAACCCGATTTTTCCTCGCACCATCATGGCATTACATCTTCAGAGGTTAAAGATGCACTCACTTCCATTAATGATAATTTGATAAAGCTACCGGAAAAACTACCTAAAAATACGCTCATCATCTTAACCGCCGATCACGGTTTAGTCGATGTAGAAGCGATTGACTTATTTGATTATCACGATCTTACCTCTACGTTTGAACACTTGCCTGCGGGCGAGCCTAGAGCAACCCAATTTTTTATTAAAGAAGGAATGCATGAACACTTTATCAACTTTTTTGAAGAGCACTTTGGTCAGTATTTCAATCTTTATACCAAAGCCGAATTGCTTTCTAAAAAATTGCTTGGCACAGGCGAGCCTTCTGAATTGATCGATACTTGTTTAGGCGATTTTATCGCGATTGCAAAAGATAGATATATGTTTAAATTGAGTGACAAACAAGCCCACCTTGCCCATCATGGTGGCATGAGCCAAGGGGAATTGATCGTGCCCCTAAGCATCATTACGAGGGATGATTAATATGGGTATATTCCACAGACCCCAAGGCCTGCCGATTTATAAACTTAATCCGGTAGTCTTCGGGTTGATTATTGCCAATAGTGTGGTTTATTTGATCACCGTCACCCTAGGTATGAATACCTTGCAAGAACTTTACAACTTTGGCGCCTTAAACGGACACTGGGTCATTGATTTTGGCCAGTGGTGGCGTGTGATTACGGTGATGTTTTTACACGGTAATTTCTTGCATTTTGCCTTTAATACCTTTTTTGGCTTATTTATTTTAAGTGCCGCCTTAGAGCGCTTGATTGGTTCAGTGAAATTTTCCATCATTTATTTTGGTGGTGGGGTTTTGGCTTCTTGGGCGGTGGTGGCTTGGGATATCTTCACCGAATCATTCATCCCAACCGTTGGCGCCAGTGGTGCCATATTTGCGGTATTAGGGGTACTGCTTTATTTAAGTATCAACCGCAATGATTGGTTTCACCCAAGAGATGCCTCTAGCATCAAAGGGTTAGTGTTAATTAACGTTATCTTTACATTCACGAGTCCCAATAT
>CAZCSL010000029.1:0-16350 GCA_964501415.1 uncultured Candidatus Izemoplasmatales bacterium | reverse complement strand
CATGATGCTTTTTACGGTATCACACATAAGCATCCACGCCTCAGAAGCAACCACATTAATTATTAATTACTATCGTTTTGATGATGATTATTCCAATTGGAACTTATGGCTTTGGCAAAGTCAACCTTCGAGTGAACAAGGCCAAGCGCATAACTTCAATGAAACCCATGAATCAGGTGCAGCTAGATTGGAATTTGATTTAGAAGGTTCCTATTTAGAGGATGCCACTGAGGTTGGCTTTATCGTCAGAAAAGGCGCATGGGAATCACGCGAACCCGGGGGTGACCGCTTTATTGATTTGAGCAACCCTAACGCCGCAGGCGAAGTTGAAGTCTTTATTGTCACAGAAGATACCAACGTCTATTATGGCGATGATGATATCGATTTATCCGACCGCGTTTTAAGAGCGGATTTTCAAGCTACCAACGAACTTAGATTCGATGCGACATCCCTAAACATCGATTATGACAACATTAATGTTTTAGAAAATGATGAAGGCTTAGCGATTGAAAGTATTACACAAGATGAATTTCAATATACGGTCATTTTAGAAGATGAGATTGATTTGACCAACCAATACCACCTAGAAGTCGATTTTGAGGATGGTGAAGGCTTTAAGTCATTTGAAATTGGCTTTATTGGTATTTATAATAGCGATGCGTTCAACGATGCCTACTACTATGATGGCGATTTAGGGGCGCTTTATAGTGAAGATGAAACCACCTTTAAGCTGTGGGCCCCCGTCTCATCTAACGTAGAGCTTAAACTCTATGAAAAAGGCCATTACGCTGATATGGAAAGTTTTGATGGCACCAGCGGGGTTGATGAACCTTTTGAAACCTATGAAATGACGTATCAAGACCGCGGGGTTTGGGAAGTGAGCGTTGAGGGGGATTTACACGGCGTTTATTATACGTACGTTGTTACCAACGGCACGCAAACCAATGAAGTCGTAGACCCATACACCCGTTCTACTGGTGTTAATGGTCTGCGTGGCATGGTTGTGGACTTTGAGCGGTTAAATCCTAGTAACTGGGCATATGATAGACCCGACAATATCACCCATAAGACCGATGCGATTGTATATGAAGCGCATATCCGTGATTACACCTCTCATGAAACATGGGATGGCACCGAGGAATGGCGCGGAAAGTATCTTGGCTTCTCTGAGGCTGGCACGACTTATGAAGGCGTGCACACAGGCTTTGATCACTTAAGAGACCTAGGCATCACTCACGTACAACTATTGCCTGTACACGATATAGGGATGGCCATTGATGAAACTAAGATTGAAGATGAAGATTATCAAGGTCGCATGGATACCATCTTTAACTGGGGGTATATGACGCTTCATTTCAATACCCTTGAAGGTTCCTATGCCACAGACCCTTATGATGGGTCGGTCCGGATTAATGAATTTAAACAAATGGTGCAAAAATTCCATGATGCCAACATGCGCATTATCTTAGATGTCGTTTATAACCATACTGCGACTAGTGATGATTCCAATTTCCAACAAATTGTCCCCGGTTACTACTTCCGTTTTGATGAAGAAGGCAATTTCTCCAACGGTTCAGGTACTGGTAATGAAACCGCCAGTGAACATAAAATGATGCGTAAGTTCATGGTTGATTCGGTCACGTTTTGGGCTGAAGAATACAACATTAGCGGCTATCGTTTTGATTTGATGCGCCTGCATGATGTGGAAACGATGCAAGCGATTGAAGAAGCCTTACATGACATTGATGAAAATATGTTGATATTTGGTGAACCTTGGGATGCTGGTGGGTCTCAACTTGACCCTGCCAAAGCCGCAGATAAAACCAATATGGATCAAATGCTTGGCATTGGGGCCTTTAATGACGATATCCGTGATGGTATTAGAGGGGGCGTCTTTACGGCTTCTGATCAAGGTTGGGTTCAAGGCGTTGGCGCGAATGTGCATAGCGTTAGAATGGGTATTGTCGGTGCGATTCCACATTTCGATACCGCATTTGATTGGGCCGTTGAACCATACCAATCGGTAAGCTATGTCTCAGCACACGATAACAATACCCTGCATGATAAATTGGTTCTTTCTACCGATGATGTTGATTTTGAAACGATTAAAGAGATGCAAAAATTATCCAACGCGATTGTTTTGACTGCACAAGGGCTTCCTTTCTTACATGGAGGCGTTGAAATTATGCGAACCAAGCCGTGTACCGTTATTGATGGTGAACCCCAAGGAGAATGTGACCCAGATTTAAAGTTTGATCATAATTCTTACCGAAGCCCCGATGCGACCAATCAGATTGATTGGAACTGGAAGGTTGATAATTACGATGTCTTTGAATATTATCAAGGGCTTATTGAATTAAGAAGACATACCGATGTTTTCAATATGGAAACAGCCCAAGAAATCCGCGATAACTTATATTTCGTCTCTGATGGCCAAGGCTTTATTGCCTATATGATTGACCACCCTGATTCGGCTTGGGATTTTACTTTAGTAGCGCATAATAATACCGGTTCTTCAAGAACACTGGATTTATTCAATATGGAATGGCAACAAGTTGTAAGCAAAGACCAAGCTGGCTTAGACATTATTGAGACCATCGATGATAACAACATGCAAGTAGAACCGTTTGAAACCGTCGTATTGTTCAATCTAAGAAGCGGATCAGAATGGCCCGTTGAACGCGATATAGACACGTTAGACCCAGGGGAAGAACTTCCTGAAAACGGTGAAGAAGAACCCACTGATGACGATTCCATTGATGAAGGCATTTCATTAACCGTTATCATCACGACGATGATATCTATATTTATTTTAGGCGCAGCGGGCGCCGTAATCTTCGTCCTTAGTAAAAGATCAAGTTAAGTCTGGAGGCTTTTATGGATAGACATCATCTACACCACGAAGCAAAATCAGCCATGGCGTATATGGCAGACAAAGAGTCACTTCATATACGCCTGCGCACCACACAAGATACGACCGATAACGTTAAACTAATCTACGGAGATCCCTTCTTATATAAAAAACACCCCGCTAGTGACGGGCATGCTTGGCAGCCTTTTGAAGATGGCGCTTTGATGACCAAAAAATACCAAACGGATGGCTTTGATTTCTTTTTCATTGACGTCAAGCCAACCTTTAAGCGCATGAAATATGCCTTCTTAATTGATGATCGGTATTTATTTGGCTCAAGGGAATTTATCGATTTAAAACAATCACCAAACCTTAGATATAACTTGTTTAATTACTTTAATTTTCCTTACTTAAATGATGAAGATAGGTTCAAAGCCCCGAAGTGGAGTGAAGAACAAGTTTGGTATAGCATCTTTCCAGCCCGCTTCAACAACAAAGATGCTTCGATTAACCCTAACAATGTCAAGCCTTGGGACAGTACGGATAACGTATCTAACCAAGACCGGTTTGGCGGCGATTTAGCCGGCATTACGGAAAAATTAGATTACATTAAAGCCATGGGCTATACGGGCATTTATCTTAATCCGATATTCCACGCAGGCACGGAGCATAAGTATGACACCATCGATTACTTTGAAATAGACCCGAGCTTTGGAACTAAAGCAGATCTTAAAAATCTAGTTGAACAAGCGCATAAACGCGGGATTAAAATCATGCTGGATGCGGTTTTCAATCATACCGGTTTGGAACATCCCTACTTCTTGGATGTGGTTGAAAAGGGTAAGAAGAGTCCCTACTTTAATAGCTTCTTTGTCAAAGACCCCGACAAACCTCTGTTACCTGTGTCATTGGATGAACTGAGAAAAAAAGATAAAAAAACGCTAAAAAAGCTGTTTGAACATCCTGAAAACTTGAACTACGAAACCTTTGCCTTCACACCGTTCATGCCAAAGATCAATACTATGGATGAAACGATGCAAAAGCACTTGCTTGATGTGACGACTTACTGGACTAAAGAATTCAATATTGATGGATGGCGTTTAGATGTCTCTAATGAAATACCGCATGCCTTTTGGCGCCGCTTTAGAGACTTGGTTAAATCGATAAACAAAGACGCCTACATCGTGGGTGAAAATTGGGACAATGCCACGCCTTGGTTGATGGGCGATCAATACGATGCCATCATGAATTATGAGATTTTGTTTCCGATATGGCAATACTTTGGGGCCCATCCTGATTTTGAGTCCAATGATGCCCACGCGTTTATCAAACGCATCAATCAGGTGTTGACTTCTTATCCAGACCCGGTATTAAAAGCGATGTACAATTTGGTAGACTCCCATGATACGGCGCGTATTTTAACCATTTGTGATAAAGATGTAAGACGCGCCAAGCTTGCTTATTTATTTATGTTTGCCTTCCCTGGGTCACCGTCGGTTTATTATGGCGGCGAGATTGGCCTAAACGGTGGCCATGACCCCGATAACCGCAAGTGTATGCCTTGGGATGAAGCCAAACAAAACAAAGATTTACAAACCTTTATGAAGCGTTTAATTAACTTAAGAAAAACATACGATGCCTTTAAATCGGTCGATTTTAATTGGCATTTAAGACCTAATAGACAATTGCTGATGTTTGAAAAAGAAAACTTGTTATTCATATTTAACACCCAACCACAGTGTGCTTCTTTTAGTCTCCCCAAAGACTATATCAATAAAGATTTAAAGAACGTGTGGTTTGACAAAAAGATTACCTTAGGCAAAAGTGTTACCTTAGATGCTTATGACTTTATGATATTGAAACGATAAAAAAAACGCTTATCCACAATCGGATAAGCGTTTTTTATTGTATTAGAATCGATTAGCGGTTTTTAAAATCATTACTAATAGAAGAAATATCACGTTCAACTTGGCGATTAGAGCGTCTTTGTTCCTGCGCCATCTCTTCTTGGGTATCTGCCAACCGCTGACTCGCTGCGGTTGCTCGTTTTTGTTCTTTAAGAACTTCATCTTGGAAATGCTCTTCTTTTAACTCTTTGACATATAAATTTATCGCTTCTTTGATGGTTTCTACCCGAGCATCTTCAAAGTAAGCAAGCATGGTAAATACAGGCCCTTTTTCTTTAAATTTATCTGGTAAGATATCATTTGATTTAACGCGTTCTATGGCGTCATTGGTCTGTTCGATTATCTCAATGACTTCATTATCCTCTTTTAGGTATTTTTCTAGGGCTTGATCATATTCATTTTGCAGTTCTTCTTTAAAATTTTTCAACGCTTTCGATTTTAAAACTTTTCTAGCCATGTCACTTCTATATATTAATCCAACAGCCCTAAACCACATAGCCATAATAACTATAGCCGAACCCGAACTGGCACCATAAAAAACCATATCAAGTAAATTGGTACTTTCCGCTCGCGGCATAAGAATGTACTCAATTGCAAAGATAAGCCCTATAGCCACAACGGTTGTGATAATATTTTTGACAAAATACGTAGATACTACCGTTTCTGATTCCATCTCAAATTTCCACATTTCATCTAACTTGGTTATTACATAAAAGCACAATGCAGCAAATATAGCAACCAAGCCATAAATAGTGATATATTGCCATAAACTGTGTGTTATTCCTTCTTCTGTTAAAAAACCCTCGTTTAATACAAACATAATAACGCTAGCAGCAATAATACCGATTAGATAAAATAATTTCGTTATCATTAGGTGAATCTTCATCTTTTTATCAAAAAAACTTTCTGTCTTTATCTCTAAGTAAGATTTATAATTTGATCGTTTCTTGGCTTCTATATCCTCAAGCTTTTCTTGATTATTCTCGATAATCTCAATATCTGTTGCTAAAAGCTCAAGTTTCTGGTGTGGGGTCTTATCTCTTAAGGCGTAAAGGTCATTTTGCGCAGCATCATAGCCTAGCTCAACGGCCTTTTCATAATACTTAATGGCTTGTTCTTTATCGCCTTTTTCTTTTTCCAACCAGCGTGCATAAAAATATACAGCCTTCAAATTTGAAGCTTCAGCGGCTTTTTTTAAGTATGAAATACTTTCTTCATCCGTATCATTTTCATCAAAAACTTTACGAAAACCATATTCAGCCATGCCTTCAAGATGACCTTTTTTTGCCAATTCTTGCAAAATTTTAAGAGCTTTTTCTTTATCTTCGACGCCGTGCTCACCCTCATAAAGCATAGTTGCAATCGCAAGGGCCGCATCGTCATCATCATTGACATAATAGGCTAAGGCGTTCCAACCATAATATTTAAAGGGATCATTTTTAACTTCAGACAATTGTGCATATTTATATTGACACATCGAGACCCCATTTAAAGCTCCAATTCGTAAGAAGGTTGCTTTAAATTCATCCGTTTCGTGAATAGATGTAAATAAGCAGGCATAAGGATGATCTTTATTAGCAGCATTTCGCCACAATTGTTTGGCTTTATCTTCATCTTCTTCAATAATATTGCCGTTGCTAAGTTCTACACCATAATCAAACATAGCATCTAAGAAGCCATTTTCGGATGCTATCTCTAAGAATTTAATGGCTTTTTCATAATCTTCTAATTCTTTATGTACCAAATACAGGTAATAAGCGGTTCGATCAGATTTCTTGAGGGCCCATGATTTTTCCAAACATGTTAGCGCAAGGTCGAATTGCTTTGATTTATAGGCTTTAAACCCCGCGAAACTCAATAAATCGTAATTTTTTTCATCTAAAGTATTTTTAATCCAGTCCATGTTTTTGACTTCATCACTCAAAAGCCATGGGAATTTCAGTGCCTTTGCTAAGGCAAGATTATCCCCCTTCTTAATTTTAGGTAACAACGTTTCTTGTATAATCCCTTCGATGTGTTCTCGTTTGTCCTTTAATTCTTGCGTATATTTTAAATGATGTGAGACAATGATAAAGATTGGATCACGCATAATGTGCAGATTATCCATTAGCGCTTCTTCATCCTTAAGACCGTGTTTGGCGAGAAGCTTATAATACCAGCTAATCTCATCCATCGGGTCTGCTTCGATTGATTGATCAAGTTTTTCAACGGCCTCTTCAAATCGTTCTTTTTCTAATAAATCTTTAATCTCTCGCACTTAAATCTCTCCTTTATGTCTGTTATAAAGGTCTGGAGGCAATACATTAAAAAACACGTTCAAAAACGTGCTCATTTTATATGGATTTTTTTGGTTTTCCATAATAACATAACTAATAAAGCATTGGCAAGCCATAATTGTAGTTAAATATTATATTGCAATTAGTGTTAATATACAAAGTAAGACAATCAAAAATAAAAAAGTACCACCACTTTTCAGTGACGGTACTTAAGGTGTTTAATATTAATTTTCAGCCTCTAACCTTTATTAGCCCCAGCGGTAATACCTTCTATTAAGTAGCGTTGGAATACGATATACAAGACTGTAATTGGGAAAGCTACCATTAAAGCTGATGCGGCAAAAGCCGGATAGTTTAGGTTTTGACTACCATCCTCAATGAAGCTAAATATGCCCACCGCAAGCGTCCAGTTTTCCTGCGTGATAATGAGGAAAGATGGCAAAATATAATCCATCCATGGGGCCATAAATTGTGTAACCGCCACAAAGCCAATAATCGGCAATGAAAGGGGCAATATGATTCTAAAGAAAATCGTCAGTTTTGAGGCGCCATCGATTTTGGCGGATTCATCCAGTTCTTTGGGGATGCTTTGTAAGTATCCCTTGATTAACCATACGTTAAAGGGAATAGCCCCTGCGGTATAAACCACCACCAAAGCCAGGGGTTGGTCTAGTAGACCAAAGGTATGGAATAAGGTAAATAGCGCAATCAAGGCTAAGAAACTTGGGAACATCTGCAATACCAAGATGAACAAAAGCCCCATTTTTTTACCTTTAAATTTATAGCGAGAAAAGACATAAGCAGTGCCCGTTATAAACAAGACGGCAAACACCATCGTGAAGAAGGCAATTTGTAAGGTGTTCCAGTACCATGAAGTAAACTCAGTGGTTCTTTCTTGACCAGCAAACTCACCCGACCCGCTAAGTAGAAAGCGGAAATTTCTAAGCGTTGGCTCATCGGGCCAAATCGTTCTAGGCAGACCACTTAAAGGAGATAGTGAGGCCCCTATAACATAGACGATGGGCACGAGCACAATAAAGCCTAAAAGCACGAGTTCGCTGTAAATAACCAAGGTTCCAAAAATATTGGAAGGAGAGAATATGTGTTTTAAGGAACCTTTGGCTATATTGCGTCGAGATTTTTTAACTTTGATGTAATAATACATACCAAGCCCAGGGATAAAACCAATCAAGCCCGGTAAAATACCTTTATAACCTTTGCGTTCGGCAACCGAAACGGTCAAGCTTTGATTGGTAAACAGTAAAATCAACACAAGCATGACGCCAAACAATAAGAGAAAGTTCATTTTACATATCCTCCTTAAAGGCACGTGTACGCATAAAGTTCCACGCAGAAACCGTACCAATGATCAAGAATATCAATATGGAGAAAACACTGGCCATGGAGTACCAACGAATCGTTTGATCGGTGGTCAATTTATATATCCAGGAGATGAGAATATCGGTATGGCCGGCATAAGCGGTACTAAAGGAGCCACCCGGACCACCTCCAGTGATAAAGTAAATCATACCAAAGTTATTGAAGTTCATCGCAAACGTCATAATCAAAAGCGGTGAGGTTGCGACTAAGACAAGCGGTAAGGTAATAAACTTAAATTGTTGGAAGTTGGTAGCCCCATCAATGGCCGCGGCTTCGTAGAGGTTTTTATTGATTGAAGTCATAACCCCTGTCATCAAGGCCATAAAGAAGGGGAAGCCTAACCATATGTTTAAGATGATTAAGAAGATTCTTACAAACCACGGGTTAGCAGAATTACTAAGCCACTGGATGTTTTGGTTACCAAAATAGAGTAAGCGGTCTAAACCTTCACCCACCTCTGCGGGTGCGCGTCCGAGCATCCCTCGTTCAGTTAAGAAATCATAGATAAACGTTTCACTTAAGACACGGTTAATATAGCCGCTATCTTGAAACATCACCCTAAAGATCATTTGTGAAATCAACGCTGGTACGGCCCAAGGTAGAATCAATAAACCACGCCAGGCTTTTCTAAATACCACGCGTTTATTATTGAGAATAACCGCTTGGAACAACCCGCCAAAAAACACCGTGATGGTTGTACCCGTTGCCCAAATTACGGTCCATAAGAAAACTCTAAAGAACATTTCACCAAAAGGCATGCCTCCATCTCTGGATAAAGTAAAGATGGCACGGAAGTTATCTAGGCCCACCCACTGTACCAATTGTCCAGGCGGTAGGTTCTCAGCGTTATAATTGGTGAATGCCACAAACATACCAAATAGGATTGGCATCAAGGAAATAAAGGTAACTAAGAATAGCGCGGGCATTAAGACAATGTATTCAAAGGAGTTTTCATATAGTTCTTTGAAGTATTGTTTTTGATTTGGCACCTTTTTCTCAGCGCGAATCACCAAGGCCGTTTTATAGGCATCCTTGATATTCCATACCCAGATGATTGCAAAATACGACAACAGCAAGGTTGAAATAATACCCGTTAAAAGTAGCTGGGTTGAGTGATGCCCGGCAAGTTCAATGGTTCTAGATTCGTAAGGATCAGGCAATAAAAAGCCAAAGGCATTGTGGTCTGTTAAAGAGCGTTGAGGCGTCTCTCCTAAAGTTAAAACACCCCAAAGGCCCCTTATGAAAAAACCACGGTTATTATAGTATGTATTATCAAACGTTTCTACAAAGTGTTGTTGGCGGTCTTCATTGTAGGCAAAATAAATATGCACAAGCATCTTGTTATAAGCATCGTTACCATATCTATCTCTACTGCCTGCCCCACCTCTAAGGGATGCTTGAAAGGCTTTGATATCATCATCTTCTAATAACAAGTCTTCATAAAAGCTATTTAAAGCTTTATTATACTCTCTATTAAAATAAAGACGACGTTGTCTGTTAAATTCTTGTTCATAGTGTGGGTCTTTCATTTCCTCATAATAATCATCAAAAACGATATCTGAGGCTTCTTGACGCAGCATAAACAGGTTATCTGCCAAATAATCATCAACCATCACAGAGAAGTTTTCTGCATCAGGGTCTTCGCCTTGGTCAATCAAGGCTTGTTCAGCCAGTTCAAGGGCTTTTAGATCTACGCGTTCTTGCGCTTCTTGATCGGTATTAAACATTCGATCGATCAAATAATTATAAGACCGCTCCGTCAATGATTCGATTTCCTCATAGGCAATCTCTTCAGCCTTATCTTCATACGCTTCAAGGTTTAAATTTTCATCTAAGGTTCGCAGGCGCTTGCCTAAATACTGATATAAATCCTCAGGCGAGAACTCAATGTTACCTTCTGGTGCAATGGCCGAGCCTTCTTCATTGATAAAAGTAAAGGCATCTTCATCAAAAGTGATGCCGTTTAGTTCTGCGGCGTAATGTAAGATTTCAGTTGAATCATATTCACCAAAACTGGCTAAATAATAGTACTCATAAAGATGACCTTCTGAAGTTTCAAAGGTCATGTCACCGCCAGGAATTAGATCGTAAAAATCAAACTCATAGGTATATGGTGAATAAAATTCAACGCCCGTAAAGTTGTCTTCTTCATCACGGGTAGTCGACACTTCGGTTGTCTCTACAAAAATTAAAAGGGCAAAAACAAGAAAAAAAAGTAGCGCTTTTCCCCATTGTCTATTAAACAGTTGACCAAGCCCCCATATGCTTGCTGAGGCGATGGCTTTTAGTGTAGCGATAACTTTATCTTTGGTTGTATACATAAAATCACATCCTTAAAATAAGAGAAGAATGGCCACGAATAGTTATTCATGGCCATTTACCTCTCTAAATGACGTTTATAGAGTAATTAGTTACCTGCAGAAGATTCGTAGCCACTTTGGGCTTCATCTGCTGCATCTTGTGGTGTTTCATCGCCATTCCAAACAGCACCATACATATTACCAGCATTATCCCAGAAGAATCCCATCTCAGGAATAATCGGCATAGGAACTGAATAGTTTAATTGATCAGAAATACCGCTTAAGAACTCATCATCTCCGACGCCTTCGATATTGCTAACGTCTTCTAAAGCAGGCAGACGGTTTGTTGTTTCATACATGATTTCTAACCCGCGGTCAGAAGCCATGAATTCAAGTAGTCTAAAGGCAGCATCAGGGTTTTCAGTACCAGAATAAACAGCACCCATTTGAACGCCTGAGAAGGTGAGTGGTTGACGGTCATTAAGCATAGGTAAGCGCATAACGCCAAAGTCTATACCCGCATCAACATAACGTGAAATTGACCAAGGCCCATCGACGATATAAGGTAAATTACCTTCTTCGAATAAGGTACGGTTGGATTCACCATCTAAATCACCAGACGTACGGTTAGCTAAAGCCGGTCTTAATTCTTCATACATGAATGTGAGTGCATTAAGCATCTCCTCAGAATTAAGGTTGACCGCATCACTATCTAGACCATCTGGTCCAAAGAGTTGATAACCAAAAGCCGTAGCCAAGAAGTGCATATCATAGGCATTACCAACGTCTAAAGCTATCATCAAATCGCCATAGTCTTCTTCTAATTCATCTTGATACTCATAGTATTGTTCGATAATTCTTTCAAAGCTTAAGTTATCTTCAGGTTCAGCTGAGCCCGTTAATTCTTCAAGTAATGTTTTATTATAGAATAAAGCTACAGATTCACCAGAAAGAGGTGCACCAAACAAGACGCTCTCAGAACCAGGTTGTTCACAATCTACCACTTGGTTAGTATCATAATCATAACAAGCCGTAGCCGTTTCAACGCTGGATAAGATCATGCGCATTTGAATGTCTGAGGCAAATCCACCTTCAATTGGGTAAAGCAAGTTCGATTGCAAGGCAGCTCCGATGTGATCATGTGGGAACATCACAACATCGCCCGCTGCGGTGGAACCACTGTAAAGTTCTAATTGTTGACGAACATCAACGCTACCAACTTCACTAAAACGAACTCGAATGCCTGGATTTTCTTCTTCAAATTCAGAAATAATCGCATTGGCATAATCTTCATTATCTAACCAAAGCGTAATCGTGGTCGTTTCAGCTTGGTCTTGATCAAAGAAATATTCGACGCCTTCATCGGCGCGGTTTACACATTCTTCACCATTATCGCCATTATCATCGCCATTTTCTTCCTCACCATTACCACAGGCAGTAAGAACAAATGCGAATAAGAATAATAAGGCAAAACTAAATAGTGTCTTTTTCATTATTGACGGCCTCCTTTTGTACGGCGCACCACAAACCAGGTGCCCGCAAGGATTATAGATAATCCTGAAAGTGTGCCATAAAGCACAAGCGGCATTGAACTATTCTCGCTTAAATGTGCCTCTGGATCACAAGGGTCGGTAACCGTAACAGAAATCGTTTCTGTAGCGGTATTACCAAACGTATCGACGGCTTCTATGACGATATCATAAACGCCGGCTTCACGTGTACTTAAATAGCCATGGCCTTCTTTAACGTATACATCATATAATGGACGAGATTCGTCACCAATAATTTCAGTAGCACTAAATGAAGGTAAGCTATAGCGGTCACCAAGCTCTAATTCAGGCGCTTGAGAACCGATGATTCTGATACTTGGTGCTTCATCACTAATTTCAATTACGGCTTCTGTACGGGTTTCTTCATCATCAGGATTTGATTGGAAAATTACCGTATAAGGGGCATCCGCAGCTTGAAGTTTATTGTCATCATCAAATAGTAGCACAAAATCAGATACGCTTGCTTCACCTTGTGTATAAGATACGTCATGAATGTCAACTTCGTTGCCATCGTTATCTAATATGGTAAACCATTCTTTTTCAAATAAGATAACTTCTTCGCCATCTTCATCTTCATCCATCACAGGAATGCCTTTGTTAAATTCAATTAAAGCCGAAATAGGATCTAGAGCAGTAGCTTCTTCAATGGTAGCAGGCATAGCAAACGCTTCAAAAGCTTCAAAGTTGTCAAACTTATCTTCCATGCCGAAGAATACGGTTTTAAAGCCTTCACCTTTGATGTCGCTAACATCGACCGATAAGTCATCGGTTTGGAATTCTCCCCAAACACCGGCGGTGCGGAAAATAACACCTATTTCATCATCTGCATCGGCACCGATAGGAATGTGAGCCACTCTAAACATCGCTTGTGATTCAAGTTGACCTTGTACACCAAGGGTGGCTTGGAAAGGCACGGACTCTAATTCGTCTTCAAGACCATAACCCCATGTATAGATATCAAATTCTTCGGTTACCGTATATTCATCCGGGTCATAAAAAACAATAGAAAGTGTTCCGGTATCCTCACGAAGCGGTCCATACAATTCATCTTGATAAATCACATCAGACATGCCTTCATATAAGAACACATGCTTGACGCCATCTTCATTGAAGCCAACAAAATCGCCATCTTCTTTAATGGTAATGAATTTGTTTGGAATCTCACCATCTGGCTCATCATCAGATACTAGGCCGTCACGGTCGTTTTGACCATTGCCCCAGCCCATATCAAATCGCATGATAAGACCAATTTCATTTGCGGCATCTTCATCGACATAGATATCATATGTCGCACCAAAATCACTCATGCCACTTTTAACAACGGGTGCATCGCTTCCTGCATCACCTGTGTCCCAAGTCCAAATATTAGTGTTTTCATAATCGCCATCCCAACGATGGTAATGAACGACTACTTTACGATCAGTAGGTGCTTCTTCAGGCTCATCAGCACTGACATTAATGCTCAAGATTGCAAAAAAAGCAAAAGCAAACGTTATTGCTAAAAGCCATTTGTTCATTCTTTTCATTCAATTTCCTCCTATTTATAATTAATCTTGCGGTGTTATTTTATCACCAAGAAAGCGCTTTTTCAACAAATCCACGCCGTTATTCAACGGTAATCGGTTTCATCTTTTACATGGGGGTTAATTAAAAAAGAAAACACTTTCACCTGTTTTCTTTTTTTGTTGTTTATTCGGCTGCTTCAGCGTTGATTCTATCGATATTTTTTTTGTATATAACTAAGACGATCAGTGGCGTTAAGAAATTATAGACAATCGAGGTAAAGGCACTCAATCCAAAGAAACCTAAAACGAGATTAATCATCGCCGGTATGCTTGAGGCAATCACAAACAGTTTAAACATATTGCCATAACGGGGGACATCACTATACATAAACCTAAATAGCATCGAAATCGCACTAAATATCAACAACAACAATAAATTCATTGCCATTAATCCTCCTACTGCAATAATCATCAGCGGCAAAGCAATATGCGGATGCAAGCTATTGAAGAAGGCGTTGAACAAAAGGGTTGCGCCTTTAGTTTGTTCCATTTGGCTAACCTCGTTAAAGTCAAGCCCTTCAAAGCCACGGTAATCGAGCGTCAATGTGATGCCATCACGCATGTTGATGATGATATCATCGCTTCTGAATAAAACGGTATGTTCATCATCAATGGTAGCGCCATGATGGACGTTAAAATAAAGCGTATAATTGGTCTCAAAAAGTTCTAATTCTCTTGTGGTGGTATCATCACTATCACAGTTTAGCTGGCCTTGTAAAACCGTGCAATTAGGTAGGTCTCCTGGCAACCATGCAGGGGTGTCTTCTTCGATGTTATAATCGATTAAATCAAAGTTCATCTCGTCTAAGGAAATAATGCCGTATGAAAGCGGAAATAACATCACCAAATTTAGGATAAAGAAGTAAATGAGTACTTTAAAAAACGAAAATTCAAATAACGAGAAGACTTCATTTTGACGATGAAATGGGTAGGTAAATAAATGATAAAAGCGTCGTTTATTCGTCTTCATAATGCGTGATTAAATCACTTTCACTCAGATCGACTTGAAATATCAAGGTACTGTTTGGTGCCATGATATTGTCAAAATCGTACTCACTGTAATAAAGCATGGTCTTTGGCAGGTCATAATCAAAAAGCGGGAATGCTTCATCATCGAGGTTATGCAATACCAACACAACATCTTGATGGTCTTCATCGATATCTAATACCCGGTAAAAGCCTTGTAAGTAACGATCGCTTTCTTCATAAGGCATGATCGTCCCATATTTTAAGGCCCAAGAGTTTTGTCTTAAATTTAACAAGCGTTTATAGACATTGAATAACGAATCATCGTTTGCTTTTTGCACGGGCAATGGATCGACATCTTCGTTATAAGGGTCTTCAAAATCCCACGCTTCGATAGGCCACGTGGGTTGATAGTCATTAGACCATAAGAAAGGCAGGCGAATCGATTCATCCCAAATAGGCGGATTACCCCAGGCTTCGCCTTTCATGCCCAGTTCCTCACCATAATATATAAAGGGATTTCCCGGTGCGGTCAAAAGCATCTCAGCGGCTAAGCGAAGTTGTTCATGATTATCGCCCAAATTAGGCGATCCGGGTGAGGAGGATGAGGCGATACGGTTTTGGTCGTGGTTACGTAAAAACGGCGCTTCAACGGCATAATCACGAAAGCCTTCCGCTGCCTCATTAGCGCGGTGGTGCCAATCGATTAAGGTATCGACATAATCGCTGTTGTGCCCTCTTCTGATCGAGTTGACCACATGATGTCCAAAATCGAAATGAAGCGGTGAATCCAAGGCTTGATAAAAACGGTTATAGACATCGAAATTCTCCCAAATTTCACCCACGATATAGGCCTCTGGGTACGCTTCTTTTAAGCGAAATTCCCAGTAAGCTAGTTCGTTCATATTTTCATCAAATACGTTGTAGTAACTAGGGACTTCTCCTCTAGCTTGGAGGTGTAATGCTGCATCAAGTCGAAAACCCGCTACGCCTTTGTCCATCCAAAACTTAGCCACTTCAACCATTTCTTCTTGAACATCGGGGTTAGACCAGTTTAAATCGGGCATATAGCCCCCAAAATATCCGGCATAATAGGTGCCATCACCGATGGGGTGCCAAAGGTTGCTGTGAGTATCAAGGCGCGGATCATCGCTATCAATGCGGCGATAATATTCATCATAAGGGGCCTCACCTTCTAAATAACTTTGAAACCACGGATGTTGTTCTGAGGTATGATTGAGCACAAAATCAATGATGATTTTAATGTCTTTTTCTTGAGCGGCATCCAACAAAGCTTCAAAATCCTCCATCGTACCATAATCGGCATTAACATCGTAATAATCTAAGACATCATAACCGTGTTTTGAGGTGGTAGGATGAATCGGCATGAGCCAAAGACCATCAATACCTAAGGTCTTAAAATAATCTAAGTTTTCCTTGATACCGATGAAATCACCTGTACCATCTCCACTGCCATCCGCAAAAGAACGGACAAATACTTGATAGTAATTACCACTTAAATGAAACATCTCTTCTAGGTTTGTCGGTTCTTCTT
>CAZCSL010000028.1:0-16866 GCA_964501415.1 uncultured Candidatus Izemoplasmatales bacterium | reverse complement strand
CTCCATTAAATATCTATCTACCTTATTATACTTGTAAAAGCTTAATCTCTCAACCATTTCGACAAGATGTAAACGTTTTATCTTTTGTGCGATTTCATTTTCACAATTATCCTTTGTAAATGCATAGGTTTTTTAAATGGGGTTTGCTATAATGGATTTGAGGTGAACCACATGATTACAATGAAAGATATTATTAGAGAAGGGCATCCCACATTAACCAAAAAAGCAAAGCCCGTCAAATTTCCGGTGTCGGATAAAACAAAACGCACCCTTAAGTCAATGCGTGAATTCATTATCAACTCACAAGACACAGAAATCAAGGAGAAATATGAGTTGCGAGAAGGCGTGGGCTTGGCGGCACCCCAAATTGATGTTTCTTTAAGAATGCTTGCCATTTACACCGAAGATGAAAACTATGAGACACTGCATGATTACATGATGATTAATCCTAAAATAATTTCTCATAGTGAACTAAAGACGTATATGCCAGGTGGCGAGGGTTGTCTAAGTGTTGATAGAGAAGTTGAAGGACTGGTTCCTAGATACAAGAAAATTACGATTAAAACACATTTGCTAGATCCTGAAACCGACGAAATAAAAGAAGTGACATTAAGATTAAGAAACTTCCCAGCGATTGTGGCCCAACATGAAATCGATCACATTAACGGCGTTATGTTTACATCAAAGGTAAAAACAAGTTTAGAGGGTATTGAACCCATAGCTTTTAAAAATATTGAAGAAAACCAGGAGGTATCATCATGAAACTATTTATCGATTCAGCAAACACAAAGCACATTAAAGAAATCGCAGAAATTGGCATTATTTCAGGCGTAACGACAAACCCCACTTTAATCGCTAAAGAAGGTAGGGATTTTGGTCAAGTCATCAAGGAAATCAACGAACTCGTAGATGGCCCAATCAGCGGTGAAGTCATCGGTCTCAAAGCTGAAGAAATGATCGCTGAAGGAAGAGAAATTGCCAAGATGCACAAAAACATGAATGTAAAAATTCCTATGACTAAAGAAGGTCTTAAGGCCGTTAAACAATTATCAAAAGAAAACATAAAAACAAACGTAACCTTAGCATTCAGCGCAAATCAAGCCTTATTTGCAGCCTTAGCTGGAGCAACGTATGTCTCTATTTTTGTCGGAAGATTAGAAGACACCCTTCATGATGGTATTCAAGTCATCGCAGACATTCGAGATATGTTTGAGACTTATGACTTGGATTCACAAATTATTGCAGCTTCTATCAGAACCCCAAAACAATTAGCCGATGCGGCTATGGCTGGTGCACATATTGCCACGGTGCCTTATCCTGTATTCGATAAAGCGTTTAAACATCCTTTAACTGACCAAGGTATCGACCGCTTTTTAGAAGATTGGCAAAAAGCATTCGGAAAGGCTGAATAATTAGATGTCATTATATCGTTTTGAAGCTAAAACCATCAGTGGTAAAAATAAACTGATGCAAGATTATGATGGAAAAGTGGTCTTGATTGTTAATACCGCTAGCAAGTGTGGCCTCGCCTCACAGTTAAAGGGACTAGAAACGTTGTATCAAGATTATAAGAGTGAAGGATTCGTTGTCTTGGGGTTTCCGTGTGATCAATTCAATAATCAAGAACTTGACGATAACAAAGAGATTCAAGAATCGTGTCAAATCAATTACGGTGTAACGTTCCCTATGTTTGAAAAGATTGACGTCAATGGCGCAAAGACACATCCCATTTTTAAATGGTTAAAGAACCAAAAAAGAGGCCTCTTGGGTCCCAAGATTCGTTGGAACTATACCAAGTTTTTAATCGATAGAGATGGCAACGTCATCAAACGGTTTGGCCCCCTAAAGAAACCCGACAAACTACGCGTCGCCATTGCCAAAGCTTTGTAAATAAAAAAGGTCATGACTTTAAATATCATGACCTTTTTATGTGCTGTCTTTAAGGTTATATTTTGTATACCAGGCGGCTAATTGCACTTGTACAATATAAGCAATCGCGATAACTAAGGCGACCTCGGCTCCAACCTCAGAAAAAACCGACAGCGCAATAGCCAAAGCTAAGGATAAACTTCTTACCATGGTTCCATTGATAAATGCAATCCGGTCTTCACGATTAAATAATCGTTTCCCTAAAAAATGTAAAGACACAACCATGACCACGTATCCTAAGGAAACAGGTAGGATGATGCGGGCTAACATCATGGGATGATTAAAGAGCATCTCTGCACGCAATGACATAACTAAGGCAATCAATATCACCACAAAAAACGTAGAAAACTTAGGAAAGAATGGTTTTATATTTCGATTAAACCGGTTTTCTCCATAGCGTTTTTTAAAGAAAAGCTGCGTTAAAAACCCCAGTAACATCGGTATAAATACCACTAAAACTATTTGATAGATAATATCGAATAAAGGTAAATCGATGGCTGTTCCAAGGAAAAACGATATGTAAAATGGCGTGAGAAATCCCCCCAGTAAAAGACCGATAACAATCATGCGGATGGCTTCCTTGACGTTTCCTTTGGCCATCACCGTCCAAGAAACCGTCATCCCTGAGGTTGGCAACAAGGCAATCAATAAAATCGCTAAACGTAAATACAGTTGGTCAGAAAAAAATAGGATGCCAAAAAGGTAAGCCAACAAAGGTAAATAGATAAAGTTAACAAGCTGCGTGATTAGCTGCAAGCGAAAATTCCCTTTTTCTAACAACGCATTAAAATTCAAGGTAACCATCATGGGATACACCATCAGAAACGTCAAAATGCTAACTCCGTTTCTTAAAATAGACGTATCAAAAAAAAGACCTATGGTAAAACCAAAAACCATACTCAATAATATGCTTATAACTAAATGCCGTTGTATCAAACGCAACAGTCTTAACATAAAAAACGCCTCCAGCCATATAAAATTTTACGTGGCTAAAGGCGTTAAAGCAACCATAATGCACTTTCTTTGAATCTAGTTACTAAAGTGTGCCGCGACGCGCTTGTTTGACCCAATAACGCAAACGCGACATTGAAACACCCTCATCTTCCATAATTTGCCGATACGTGCGGGTTTGATTGATTATTTCTTTGGCTAAAGCTTTCTTCTGAGGTTTGGTAAACTTTGAAACCGAAAGTTCTTTTGCTTTGGTTTTTGTCAGTCCTTCTTTTCCAAAAACGCGGTACAAAGTATACCACTCTTCAATGGTTTCGTGGTAAATATCGAACTTGTCTGCTAGTTCCTTATAGGACCAACCCTTACTTTTTAACTCACAAATCTTATACTTGAATTTATAGTGGTAAGGTTCGTTCTTAAAGGCCCTTTTATGCTTGCTTTTGTGCCATGTAATATTGTAGTAATTGTCTTCATCTTCCAAAAGTCCAATCGTATCGGCTATTTTACTCGTTTTGTCATTGATATGGGATTCTTTTAAGTTCAATCCATAGACTTTATGATTTTGAACCTCTGATACATCGGCAACTTCAAAAAAACAAACATTGGAAAAACCATCGTAATATGGAACTTCAAAACCTTCATGAATCTTTTGGTTCTTGGTAATGTTTCCGTTATTGACAACGTGCAAATCCATCTGATTTAGGACTGAAACGCTTACCTTGTCTCCTTCACTTAGTGGTTTAACACGATTTTGTTCTTCTGTGGGACTAAGTACATACGATTCATCCCCCAAAGCTTTAAAAATAGCCTTTGTTTTGACCAAACCCCTTGTTTTTGGGTTAGTCCCAATGACAAGGGTTGGATAAACAAAAGCATGTGTAAATCTACGCATATTGTCTGACATAGCATCCCCTCCAAACATTTACATCCTCATCTTTATTATACATTTGAATTTAAAAATGACAAGCAAAAACCTACAATCCACTAGTTTAAACGTAATTTTTGAGTTTCTCTAAACGTAGTTTAATAGGTGGATGTGTTCGATAAAACCTAGCATACCATAGATGATAATGATCATCATCGGTATAGTATTTAAGGTTTTTTAAAGCTTCGTATAAAGCTTTCTTATATCCTAGGTCTGCCGCGATATCATCGGCTTGGTATTCGTGTTGATGCATTTGATGAATGATAGCTAGTAAAGATACTCTTAAAAGCAAGAATCCCAGTATGAAAACCAAGGTCATTGATTCAAGGTTGAGGGTTTGGTCATAAAGCACTTGCACTACAAAGATATTTGCGATTAAGATTAGATGTAATGATATCATCGCCAATGTAATTCTTTTGATTAAATGTTTTTTATAGACATGGCCTAACTCGTGTGCCATAATGCCTTCAATAGATGAAGAAGACATCGATGAAAGCAGGCGGCGGCTAATCAGTAAGTAAGCTTTGGAACCAAGCCCAAGCACCATCGCATTCAAGCCAATAGATATTTTTTTTGAATCTACCATGAAAATGTCAGTCGCAATACTAGCTTTGTTAAAATGCGTTTCATCCATATGATGAATATAAGGAATCATACGGAACTTCTTGTTAAGAACTCGTTGTGCAATTTTAGGAAACAACAGATATAAAGCAACCGCTAATACCCACACCAAACCCAGTAATAACAATGGATGCATAATAAAGAAAAAAAGAACTAAAGCAAATAATAAAAGCAATATCAAAGCGGATTGCTGAAGGAGTTGCTTAAGCGTATAAAACCAAGACTTCTTTTGTTGTTTTGAATGGATTTGATGGGCACCATTGAAAATGATTAGCAAAAAAGCTAGTGTGATGGGAAACTTAACCATCCAGTTTAGGGCGTCTAAAAAAAGCCACATAAAAGCCATTAGATAAAGACTAAATCTAATACTGATTCGACCAAGAACTTTAGTTTGCAGTCGATTATTTTTGATACGTAAGTTCAGCATCTCTGCCAAGGAATCCAAACAAAGAACTAAGCCTAAGATACCGAATAAAACCATATTTGCCATGAAGCTCACTTCCTTGTTGGTTTAAATGCCAATTATTTTTATTAAGACCCGTTTTCTGCGCATACCATCAAACTCACCATAAAAGACTTGTTCCCAAGGGCCAAAATCTAGCTTTCCATCGGTGATGGCGATAACGACTTCACGACCCATTATTTCTCTTTTGAGATGCGCATCACCGTTATCTTCTAAGGTACCGGTATTATGTTTGTATTGATCGTGTGGTTTTTCAGGCGCTAATCGCTCCAAAAAAGCTTCAAAGTCTTGGTGCAAGCCATGTTCATGATCGTTTATGAATACGCTCGCGGTAATATGCATAGCATTGATTAAAACTAACCCTTCTTTAACTTCACTTTCTTCAAGTGCGTCTTCAATCGCATCTGTAATATTGATGAAGGCGCGTCTTTTATCGGTGTTAAAAAATAATTCTTTGCGATAGTGTTTCATTATTCTCCCTCCAAATAAGCCAGTTCATACAAAACGTCTTTGTATTGGTTACTGTATTCAAATGCCTCTTTATATTGACGCTTTTGTTTGAGCTTTTCCACATATAAAGTTGTTGCGATTTGAATCATCAATAGGTCTTTTTCGGTGTGTGCTTGATCACAGAAAGCTTTGAGTTTATGCATGATATCTTTGTGCTTCGGATTTATGATAAGTGATTGGATGATTCTTACTCCGAGTCGCTCTAAGTGATAAATCAAGCTATTTTCATCTTTACTAAGAATTTCACATACTTTTAAAGCTTCTTTTGGTTGATTTAACTGGTAATATGTATACGTTTTTAAAAAATAATACATACCCTCATTCATGGTAAAAAGCATTAAGATGTCCTGTGCTTTTCCATAGTTTTCGTTGATGACATGATATAAAGCCAGATGTACTTGAATCAGGTTGTATAGATTTGGCTTGTTGTAATTAATAGCATACTGGCTAACTTCATTAAAGCTTTGAAAAAATTTTTCAGATTGATGCAAATAAGCGTGCAACCTTAATTGCATCACTTTGGCTCTGTTGGAACGCTCAAAGTTCAAGAGTTCTTCAAAAAGGGCAATCGCCTTATCAAACTGTTGGTAGGCTTGACGGTATTTTGTATAATCATTCGCCATGCTGATAGCCAACAAATAATAACAACGGGCCTTGATATGAGGGTCTTCAATCTTCTTTATGTAAGATTTTAAATGTCTCTCAGCGCAAAAGAGTCTTCGATTCAGAATCAAAGCTTGACCTTCAAATAATAACAATGTTTCTCTTTGTTTATTATTTAAATATGGCCTCAAGATATGACCGATTTTCAAGTATTTGTCCCGCTCATGTTTAGGACGTCTAATGGTAATGCTCATACTCATCATTATGATGTAATATTCAATAAAGTATTTACAATGACTAAAATAATCTTGATGACGCACAAGCAACCGATACATGCTTCGGACCCTGTCATAATCTCCGTAGTGTATAGATTGATAGGTTTTCGGTAAAAATTCTTTGATAAACCACTTGTCGCAAACGTCATTAATCTTGATGGCTGGATTAATATCAAGGGCGTTCAAAATGTTTTCTAGAGTTTCTATTTTTGCATTGGTCTGTCTTTTTTCAATTTTGTTCAAGTAACCATAGGACAGTTGTGTTTTTTTTGCTAGTGCACGTAAAGAGATGCCTTGATAGTTTCTGTTTAGATAAATCTTAGCACTAAGAACTTCTTCATAAGTTAGCGATTCATGCATTTGGCACCTCCTTAATTGCTTTGCAACACAAACCATACCTGAAGCATTTATTAAGTGATATTTTCATATAGTGTGATAAACTATACTCAGTAGGTGATAAAAATGTTACAAGTCGTATGGCAAAAACAAAAAGAACGAAAAAATCTATTGATGCTTAGTGGGTTTTTTCTATTTATATATGGTCTTTACTTCTTTTTAGACTGGTTAGCCTATGGTTCATTTGAAGCTTTGTTTGCGGATTGGTCAACGCAGCTCTTTTTTGTCCAACAGATTTTCAATCTCTTGATGGCCGCTTTAGCTGCCTTGATGCTTTCTTTGTCTCAAATTAAACTATCCATCTATAAAACCGAGCCTTTAGGGGGTACAAGCATTCCCTTTTTATCCTTTATCTTTGGTCTTTTAACTTTTGGATGTGCTCCTTGCGTGATTGCCTTTTTTGCGGCATTTGGCATTGCATTCTCACCCATTGTCTTCCCTATGGGAAATCTATTATGGAAAGTTATTTTATTGGCTTTAATGAGTGTTGGCTTCCTATATATATTATACAGTATAGACAAAGGCGTCTGTAAGCCTAAAAAATTATCCAAGTCATCTTAAAGGGGAGCTTCCCCTTTTTTTATGGGTACTTTTGTTTACCTGGAATAATACCACGGACCCCACCAGCAGGGTCATCAACATCACCCTCATATCTTGGAATCATATGAACATGTAGATGGAAAACCGTCTGACCTGCGGCTGTACCATTGTTAATCGCGATATTGTATCCATCCGGCTGATAAAGCGCATCACATCTTTTTTTCAGTCGCTTGATAAGGTCATGTATTTCAAGCCATTCTGTTTTCGTAACTTCAAATACACTTTCTATGTGTCTTTTGGGTATAATCAGTATATGGCCCTTGCTGATGGGATATTTATCTTCAATGGCCATGACATGTTGATTCTCAAACAAAGTTTGACGATCTAATTGGCAAAATAGGCAATCCTTCATAAAGCACCTCTTTAATCATAAGCTTTTTTACTGATATCAATGATTTTTTCCGTAATTTCCAACGCATCTTTATAACGTCGTTGTCGTACTAAAAAAGCTTGATAATAATCATAGGCAACGCTTACTTCAAAATACTTTTTCGCCTTGATAGTTTCGCAAAAGAACGCTTTCAAATGTTGTTCTTGTTGCTTGGGTGGTTGTGCTATGTGTGATTTTAAAAACGCTAGCCCATACACATAGATTAGTTGTTTGGGTGTTTGAAGCATCCGCTTTTTTTCGTGTTCTTTTAAGCGTTTAAGCAATTGTTTTTGATTGGCCTTATGTTTGAGACGAACGAGAATATCAAAAAAACAGTATTCATAACTTTCACCTTGCCAATAATCCAAAAATCTAATTGCTTCACGCGTTTTATCCATTTTTAGGTAATAAATCACAAAATGTTTAAAAGCTAAGGCTTCTAATTGTTTTAAGTTATAATACTGAGAAAATGTTAACGCCTCATTAAGGCTTTGTTCAATCATGTGTCGATTACCGATTTTAACATAGTTAAACGTCTTAAAAATGTAAGTGAACTTTAATCTTAGGTCATTGTTTTGACGCTTAAAGTGTTCAATGGCTAAATCTAAGTAATGATTAGAGCGCATCAGTTTATAAATTTCTCCGTAAGCAAGGCCCAATAAATAATAAATTAAAGCGATATAGTTATCTTTTGGTTTTAGCTCTAAGGCCTTTTCTAGTGTTTCAATAACGCTATCGATATCATAAGCATGATACTTTATATTGGCGTATGAAATCTTTAGAATTATTTTTTGATAATCATAGAGTAGCGATTCAACTTGTACCAACTGATGATAGCTTTTGTTTAAAGTTAACAAATCAATCTTTGGCTGCATGCTGTGATAAAACAACATCATTAGTTGATAATCAAATTCCCATAATGTGTATTCATGGTGCTTCTTAAGCTTTTTTTGGGTGCTTATTGTCTCATTTAACTGTTTGAGGTTAAAATAAAACAGGTTGTTTATCACTTTGTCAAATACGGCATAAAACTGTTTTTCTGCTTCCGAATCATAATGCGGCTTGATGTCTAAAGCGGATATAAGATAATCAAATGTTCTTTTTGAAATGGTGGCTTTACCAATCTCGATTTGGCTTAAGTAAGCATGAGAAATACCGACTAAACTAGCCAATGACCTAAGCGAATATTGATTAATGTGACGATAGTACCGTATAAGAATGCCAAATCGGTACTTGTTTTTTTGCTTGTTTAATAGGTTTAGATTCATATAAAGCCTCGTCTTTAATGGGTTTTTAAAACCTTGTTAACTGCCATGCGCATACCTGAGGCGGCTAAAACACTCGCAAAAGCAATCGTTCCTAATTTACCACCTGCACCACCAAAATATGGTGCGCTAAATATATATATCAAGCCAAACAATAGCCCTGCCATGATGATAAGCGATTCTTCGTGCATCCGTTTTAAATTGCTCATGCCAACAAATGAAGCACCAAACGTAACAATCGCAAGCGTGGGGCCAAGGTCTGTGAATAAAACGGGTAAAACCCCACCGGATATTAAGCCAACCAAGCCAGATGCCAACACAGGCCCTTGTTCAAAACGAATGCTAATGACAAACGTAATCAAAGCGCCAATGATCGCAAAGATGATTATTAATACCATTTCTAAATCATCAAATACGGGGGCATCCAAATACGTTTGGTTCATGATAAAGGCCGCAACCAAAACACTAGACAGCGAAATGGTTCCGAGTTTTCCTCCAAAACCATTAAAGACATCTTTGCACAACACAAAAATCAAACCAATGATAACTGATGCGAAAACAAAAAGATATGGGGAAAATAAGTCTGGAGATGACATACCCAAAAACGAACCACAAAAAATAGGCACCGCATAAGGTTTGATAAATAGTGCTGCGAGCATGCCGATAATACCAGAAGCAAGCACGCTACCCAAGTCCAAATATACACTTAGCAAAAATGTGACAATCGCACCAAAAAAGGTCGCTAAAAAGTCATACAACGCGGGTTTGGATATAAAATTATAACTTGTCTTAATCTGCCCAACTTCCTGATAGTGAACTATCATTCGATAACTCGCCAGCGCAATAACGCCTAAAAAAACGGTAAATAAAATGATGCTAATCTGCCATAAATTTATCAGTGAAGACACAAATAAAACCAACGTAAAGAATGCTAAAATTACAAATCCAATATTTTTTCTCATCATGAAGAAAACACCGGTTGTCAAATGACACCCAGTGTTTTACCCACTTTCTTAAATGCATCGACAGCTTGTTTTAAATCTTCTTTTGTATGGGCGGCAGATATCATGACACGCAGTCTTCCCTTCCCTTTTGGCACCGTTGGAAAGACAATGCCTGAGACGAAAACGCCGGCTTCTAATAACGCTTTGGAAAATGCCATCGTTTGAGCTTCCTGTCCAATCATAACAGGCGTGATAGGGGTTTGACTATGGCCAATATCAAATCCTAAATCAACCATAGCTTTTTTAAAGTACTTCGCATTATCCCAAAGTTTTTTCGTATGTTCTTCACTTTCCATCAACATTTTAATCGATTCGATTGTCGCAGCTGTAGCCGCAGGAGGCAACGCGGTTGAAAAAAGCAAGGGGCGCGCACGATGTAACAACCAATCTTTAACGTTAGCTTTAGTCGCCACATAACCACCGACTACACCAATCGCCTTAGACAGCGTACCCACAATAAAGTCGATTTGACCATGTAAGCCAAAATGATCAATCGTACCACGACCACTACGGCCTAAAACACCCGAACCATGAGCATCATCCACATAAGTTAAACAGTCATACTGTTTGGCTAATGCAACGATTTTATCTAGCGGGGCTAAATCCCCATCCATAGAAAAAACGCCGTCTGTAATGATCAACACGTTATTATAATCCTGACGCTTAGTTTCTAAAATCCGTTTTAAATCTTGCATATCGTTATGTTTATACACCGCTTTATCTGCTTTGGATAAACGCACACCATCGATAATTGAAGCGTGATTCAATTCATCACTAATGATTAAATCGCCTTTAGCGGTTATTGCTTGAATGGTACCAATGTTACAGTTCAAACCAGACTGAAAGGCCATCACCGCTTCTTCTTGTTTAAACTCCGCCAAAAGCGTCTCTAAGTCTTCCAATAAATCTTGATTCCCCACGATAGTGCGCACACTGCCAGCCCCAACGCCATATTTATCAATGGCTGCTTTGCTAGCCTCTTTTACACGCGGATGATTGGCTAAACCAAGATAATTGTTTGATGATAGGTTAACAACGCGTTTTCCGTTTAAATCAATCACATGATCACAAGGGCCATAATTGATAGGTAATTTTCGATAAACCCCGTCTTTTTTTAGGGTTTCAAGGTTATCATCTATATATTTTAAGTTACTACTCATAATCGGCCTCCTCAGGTATCAACACGATTTTACCGCTGTTGCCTGTAGCCATAATTTCGGCAGCCTCATTCACATCTTTTAAAGGCATTTGGTGTGTAATAATCTTATCTAAATTAAGTTGATTGTTGTCGATTAAAGCTTTAACCTGATGCCAGGTTTCATATATTTTTCGCCCAACCACACCATAAATCTCAATGCCTTTAAAAACAACATCCTCAGATAGATCCAAGGTGATACTTTTAGATGGAATACCTAGTAAACTAACACCGCCACCTGGTTTAACATATTTAAAACACTGTTCAATTGCCGTTTTATTACCGGAAAATTCACCAAGGACATCAACCCCGCGCCCGTTTGTTTCTTCTAACACGCGCTTAATAACATTTTCTGTTTTAGGATCAATGATTACATCAGCACCAAGTTCTTTTGCAATGTTTCTACGGTAAGCATTAACTTCAATAGCAATGATCTTTTTCGCGCCATATGCTTTGGAGACATCCACTCCCATTAAGCCGAGTGGGCCGCAACCAACAATCGCCACATCCTTGTTTAAGATATCAAAATGGGTCATAGTATGTACAGCATTACCAAGGGGTTCTTGCACAGAAAGGTGCAACATATTGGCCTCTTTAGAATTAACAAAACAATTCGCTGCGGGGATTTTTATATACCCAGCAAAACACCCATCCGTATCAACGCCAATAATTTTCGTGTTCTCACAAATGTGTCCTTCATCACGAAGACAAAACTCACACTCACCACATATAATATGTGTTTCTGCACTGACGATATCGCCAAGTTCTAGTTGATCTACTTTAGTTCCCTTTTTGATGACTTCACCTGAGAACTCATGACCTACTGTGAGTGGTAAATCCAAGCGATTTTTGGCCCAATCATCATAGGTATAAATATGATAATCCGTACCACAGAATGACGCCGTTTTAATTTTAATCAAAACTTCATCATCAGCTAATTTAGTATCCAAAGTCTTCTTTGTAACATGGAATCCTTTTTCCGGCTTGTCCTTGAGAACCGCCGTCATGTTTAAGGTATTTTTGTTCACGTCGTATGCTCCTTTTTCGCAAAATAAATAGCGCTTTCATTCAGTTTTGATTATAACATATTTACAGCTTTAATAGGTAAAATTCCAAAAAAAATCACCAAGGGTTTAACCTTGATGATAAAAAAATAAAAAGGAGTTTTTTTAAAAAGAAAACCGTTTCTTTGTCCCATTTTCCCTAATCCACCATATAGTACAATTACATTATGCAACATAGGATTAGCTATATCAATACAAAAGCGTTAGTTTACAATACGATGAATTTACACTTTAAAAGACTAATTAGGCTTAATAGTTTCATAATAATCACGGTCTTTAACCACATCAAGCCAACGATTGGAAATAGTTATAGCGATTTCATATTCTTTTCTTTGCATATAGTAATACACGACTAAATCATGAGCTAAGTAAGATAGGTTTACGCTTTCGAAGCGATAAGGAAAACGCTGGGTCTCTTCGACAGCTAAACGAAGTTTTTCATCCGTAACTTCATGACCTATGAAATATAAAAACAAATTAGTTAGATGCTTATAATGATTATTTTTTTTAGTGGTAGAGAACTCAGTTGTTTTATCAAGCCATTTTTTTGTATCTTCAAGGTTCTTATTGCGAAAAGAAATAACCGCTCTTAAGAACACGTGATTAACTTGTTCTTCTTTTAAATCATCCAAAGTTACCATTGCTTCTTGATACTTTTTATGGCGGTAATAATAGTATGCTTTTAAAGCTAACAGATTATCTTTTAGCTTTGTTTTTCCATCGACCCAATCCAACGTATTATCTAAACTTTTGATAACTTTTTCAGCTTCGCCAAAGTTAGCTAAGTCGATTAAACTAGAAAGTTTAATCAAATCAAGATTGATCTTTCGATTGGTGTTATGATGTTGAATAAAAAATTCAGCCGCTTTTGAAGCAATAATCATGGTTTCATGATTCTTATACATATGATGATAAGCTAACGTTAAATAATATAACATCAACGCATCTGTTTTTTCATCATCTACCATATGGCGATCTTCTTCTAACAAAGTTAACGCTTTTGTAACCTGATTGTTTTGCAAGTGATTGACCGCATAAAGCAGCTTAAACAAATGGCATTGGTAGTCCGTATAGTGTTTATGATATTTGGATAGCTCATCTAAGTCATTTAGCTTATCTTTTTTTAGTATGATAATCTCATAAGCTTTTGTTGCGAGTTGAAATTCGACATATAACAATGAGTGCATTAATTCATGTTGGTGGTTGGATAAAACGTCATAGTTTTCTTTGGCTTTTTGTACATCGTCATAATAAATACTATTCCAAAGTGACTCCATGGTTTGAAACATATTTGACAAATACTCTTCATTGGTATGAAATGATACTGATATCGCTTTAAACAACAACTGTAACGTTTCGATGTTTGGTAGCACTTTACCATTTTCAATATCCGAAATGGTCGAGTATGCTAAGTTAATACTTCTGGAAATCCCCCGAATAGAATACCCTTTTTGCTCACGATAATTTTTAAAAACATCTGCAAGTATAGCAAGGTTTTTTTTATAGTAATTAGGTTCCATTATCACTTTTTTAATGATCCTTTAGCCATTTTAAAATCTTATCGTAAGTGGCTTCGGGGTTCTTTTCATTTAACACTTCATGTCGAGCATTTTCAATGCTAATCATCGTAGTTTCATGAAAAGGCACATAAACTTTTTGACGTTTAATAAGTTTACGTATGGCTTGCATTTTCTTAGCGAGCGGATCGTCATATCCAGAAATATAAAGATGTGGTATCAAAGGCGTTTTCTTCATTTCTGATGCTTTGTTTACATTGTATAAGCAGCGTAAGAAATAGCGATAAAAATATTTGTTATACACAAAGCCTGAAAGAGGATCCTTTTCATAAGCTTCTACATTTTCTTTATTATAAGACAACCAATCTAATTTACTATCCGCTTTTTTGAGCGGTTTACTGATTGATTTATTTAACATATTAGCCACAAATCGATGTCTTTGATCTGGTTCCAAAAACAATCCTGTAAACGAAACCAAAGCTCTTGTTAAACCTAAAGACAAAGCGGGTTGCACTGGGGGTGATCCCATCACAATGGCTCGGTCAACTTCAGTGGGAAATACTTGTAAATAACGTCTCAAGATGACTGACCCCATTGAGTGACCCAGCATAGTTAAGTCTTTGGGTTCTTCCTCTTTCATAATATAATCGTGAACCACTTTTACATCTCTAATAATCATTTCAAAGGTGTCTTTACTGTCGAAAATACCAAGTTTTTCTTCAGTTTCTAAGCTCCTACCATGATTGCGATGGTCATGTGCATACGTTGTGAATCCTTTAGACGCCAAATATTCAGCAAACTTGTGATATCTTTTGGCGTGTTCTCCCATGCCATGCAAAATATGGAAAACCCCTTTGTTTTCCTTGCTGTTTCGCTCAAACTTTAAGACGGATAGTTTTTTACCATCTTGTGAGTCAAGTATGATTTCTTTAGGTTTCATAGGCCCCACCCTTTCATTCTCATATAGGTTTATTATATCATTATTAAGCCGTTGTACAAACTTTACAAAAAAAATGACTTGCAAGAAGTCATTTAAATCCATTAAATTCTTATGGTAAGGTTGGTCAAACAATGAATATACGTTTAATTATCGTATTTTTCTTTCTCTTCAACCATTTTATGGCAAATTAAGGATTGTTGTCTGTTATAGTCTTTGGTATCAATGTCTACAATGCCTACATAAGGTTGGTCATGAACATGAATTAAAGGATTTCCATACCCATCTACAACCATGCTGTTACCACAGAAATACTCCTTAACTCCCGAAATATACTCATAACCCGTGCGATTGGATAATATCACAGGAATTACATTTTCTAACGCCCGTACTTTTACTACATCTATTGTCCAAGGACCACCAAAATTGGCCGGACAACAAATTATATCAGCCCCCAGATCAACAAACCTTCTAAATAATTCTGGAAACCATGCATCAAAACATATGGCCATACCAACTTTAACACCAGCCACTTCAAACACCTGTATTTCATGGCCCGCTGAAAAGATCGATTCATTATCCGTCAAGTGAATTTTCCTATGTTTTCCCACGACACCAGACGCATCGATCATAAAAGCGGTATTATAGATTTTATCGCCTTTTATTTCCGCTAGACCAATAATGATAATCATCGATTTCTTTAAAGCTATTTGTCTTAGTTGCTCAAACGCTTTTTCGTTTATATCCTGTGTTGATAGAGCCATCAATTCCTCTTTATTGTCAAAAAAATACCCCGTTAAGGCAAGTTCTGGTAATACGATTAAATCGGCATCTACATCCATTAACATCGTTTTAATCGTATTCAAATTAGCCTCAACATCTTTGTGTTTAATATCAAATTGACAAAAACCTACCTTCACTTATAACACCCTCTTTTTTTACCTCTTTGCGCGCTCACAGCATCACTTTTTAAAAAACAAATAGGCAAAAAACCTATTTGTATGGTTTAATCATTATGGAGGTCCCGACCGGATTCGAACCGGTGATCACGGAGTTGCAGTCCATTGCCTTAGCCACTTGGCTACGGGACCAATATTAACGCTATTATATGTTATCACATTTTTTGTCCCTGTCAAGATGAGACAAGCCTATTCGGATTTTTTCTCAAAATACTTAAGCATCATACGCTGTAAAAACATCATCAAAAGTGCGATGGAAACACCAATCACGGCAAGCCAGAAAATGATGGGTCCCGTCTCAACACGTTCGCCAGCCTTAGCCGCGTTATATACAAAATATGAAGTGATAAAAAACCTAGTGGATCTTGATAAAAAAGCTGCGATGATATACGGACGAAATTTCATTTTTGCAATTGCAGCGGTAAAGATAATGACAAAGAAAGGTAGTGGCGTCATCGCAAAAATAAAGATAGCCCAAAACCCATATCTATCAAACATCTTTTTCGCTTGTTGTTGCTGTTTTTTACTAACAAAGCGATTATACATTTTGCTGTCTTCTTTGGCCAAAAACAAAAAAACGATAATAGCACCAATGGTATTGGCAATTACCAAATTACTTGTTAACAACCACCATCGCTCAGGACTGCCTACTATCAAGGGTACCAAAATGAACTCTACGCCTGCCATTGGTGTGATGGTTTCAATAATAGAGTATAAAAATAAGCCTATCTCACCATAGCGAATGAAAAAATCTATTAATGGGGTAAATAGTTGTCTTAATATATCGAGTAAACCTGTGGTTTCTGATAAAACCGGCAGTAGCAAGGTCATCCTTTCACCCCAATTCCCATAAACATCTTTTATATTATAGCACAAATAAGGCTTTCCGACAATTAATAGATCTAAACTAAAAAGAAAAACATTTACATGAAAATCGTACTATATACAGTTGGAATATATCCTTCGTAATACCCCATAAAATAAGTGAGTACTGAAAATACAAACCCAAAGGTATTTAACTTTATCCCTGTTTTGGCATCGTAATATCTAAAGGTCGCTAAAGAAAAGACCAATCCCGTAAACGATACGGCCATTCCAACATAAGGAATAAACCATACAAAAAGCGATAAGATGCCTAAACGTTTACCATAAGCTGCAAACTTAATACTCAAACTTTCTTTGAGCGTTAAATGTGTCTCATCAATCTGTTTTTCTTTCAAGTCAACACCCTTGTATAATAAATAACGTGCTATTTACTATACTTCTCCTTTCTTTTCAGTAC
>CAZCSL010000027.1:0-19626 GCA_964501415.1 uncultured Candidatus Izemoplasmatales bacterium | reverse complement strand
AATTTCATTAGTTTTCACTAAAATCACCACTTTCTTTCTTAATCACTTTCGTCCTAACAGGTAATTTATGTGCTGCAAGACGAAGTGCTTCGTTGGCTACCTCTTCAGTAACCCCGGCTACTTCGAGTATCACAGTACCCTCTTTAACTACAGCCACGAAGCTTTCAGGCGCACCTTTACCAGAACCCATGCGCACTTCTAATGGCTTTGCAGTTTTAGCAATATGAGGAAAAATACGAATCCATACTTTACCTTGTCTTTTCATGAACCGGTTAACCGCAACACGCGCAGACTCGATTTGGCGACTGGTAATCCAAGCACCATCAAGTGACTGTAATCCATAATCACCGAAACTAACCGTGGTTCCACTTTTAGCTTTTCCTTCATATTTGACTCGATGAGGGCGTCTGTATTTTGTTCTTTTGGGAATTAACATATTAATTGCCCCCCTTTTTCTTTTTTGGCAGTATTTCACCTTTATAGATCCATACTTTAACCCCTAATTTGCCGTATGTCGTACTTGCCTCTACGTTGGCAAAGTCAATATCTGCACGAAGTGTATGCAAAGGAACATTACCTTCACTATACCCCTCTGCACGAGCGATCTCAGCCCCGCCAAGACGACCTGAAACCAGGGTTCTACATCCTTTGGCCCCACTACGCATAGCGCGTTGAATGGCCATTTTTTGGACGCGTCTGAAAGATGCTCTGTTTTCAAGTTGTTTAGCGATGTTATCTGCGACTAACTTAGCATCTAATTCGGGTTTTTTGATTTCAACAACATTTAAAACAATGTTTTTGTCTGTTAAATCTTTAAGTTTTGCGACAACTTTATTTTTAACCGAACCTTCACGGCCGATAACCATACCAGGTTTTGCGGTATGTACGGTAATGACGATTCGCTTTTTTAAACGTTCGATTTCAATGCGACTAACAGCGGAGTTTTCATATAACTCCTCTAACATCTCACGAATTTTGATATCTTCTTGTAAAAGATCGGCCACGTCATTCTTATCTGCATACCAACGAGAATCCCAATCCTTAATAATTCCAATTCGCAGTCCGACTGGATTTACTTTTTGACCCATTAGATTCCCTCCTTTACTCTTTCTCAGCCACGACAATAGTTGTATGGCTGGTTCTTTTCAAGATTTGTGTGGCGCTTCCTTGAGCTCTTGGTCGAATGCGTTTAAGCGTTGGACCTTCGCCCACGAAAACTTCTTTAATGTATAGGTTTTCGGTATCCATATTATAATTATGCTCAGCATTAGCAACCGCTGATTTCAACAGTTTTTCTACCATTGGAGATGCGGCTTTTGGGGTGTACTTAAGAATTGCAAATGCTTCGCCGACGTCTTTCCCTCGAATGAGATCAATTACGAGTTTAACTTTGCGAGAAGAAATTCGAACAGTTTTTGCTTGTGCTTTAGATTCCATGATATCCTCCTCTACTTCCTAACAGCTTTCTTGTCTTTTTCGTGTCCACGATATGTTCTAGTCGGAGCGAACTCTCCTAGTTTGTGTCCAACCATATCTTCAGTGATATATACAGGGATATGTTCTCTACCGTTATATACTGCAATGGTATGTCCGACAAATTGAGGGAAAACCGTTGATCGTCTAGACCACGTTTGAACAACTCTTTTCTTATTGTCTTGATTCATTTGTTCGATTTTTTTCATTAAATGCTGGTCACAAAATGGACCTTTTTTTAGTGAACGTGCCATGATGAGTTCCTCCTTTCCTATTTCTTCCTACGTCTTACGATTAGGCGTGAACTAGCTTTTTTCTGTTTACGAGTTTTAAGACCAAGTGTCTTTTTACCCCAAGGTGACAGCGGCGATTTCAAACCAATAGGTTGACGCCCTTCACCACCACCATGTGGGTGATCTGTCGGATTCATAACCGAACCGCGAACAGTTGGTTTAATACCCCGATAACGATTGCGTCCCGCTTTACCATAATTGATTAATTCATGGTCTTCATTACCAACTTCACCGATGGTAGCGCGACATGTACCAAGTACACGACGAACCTCACCACTAGCTAGTTTGACCAAAACATACTTGTCCTCACGACCAAGAATTTGGGCGCGAGCACCTGCCGAGCGAGCCATTTGTCCGCCCTTTCCAGGTGTTAACTCGATGTTGTGAATTACGGTACCAACAGGAATGCTATTAAGTGTTTTAGCGTTTCCTACACGGATATCAGCGTTTGGTCCTGATTCAATTTCAGTACCAACTTTAATCCCTTTAGGCGCAATAATATAGCGTTTTTCACCATCCGCATAGTGAACCAATGCGATATTGGCGCTGCGGTTAGGATCATATTCAATCGTTGCAATTTTACCAGGTACATCATCTTTGTTTCGTTTGAAATCAATGATGCGATATTTACGCTTAACGCCACCACCATGATGGCGAACCGTAATTTTACCTTGGTTATTGCGGCCTGATTTTTTATTTAGTTTCACAAGCAAAGACTTTTCAGGTTGATCAGTAGTAATCTCTGCAAAATCTAAGCTCGTCATATGTCTGCGACCATTCGTGGTCGGTTTATACTTTTTTAAAGCCATTGCGATAACCTCCTTTTACGTTGATTAGTTACGATGAGAATATTTCGATGTTGTTATCTTTATCAAGAGTCACGACCGCTTTTGCGATTTCGCTTTTATACCCCTCATAACGACCAACACGCTTCTTCTTTGGTTTTAAGTTGAGAACATTGACGCTGAGAACTTTAACTTCAAATAATTCCTCAACCGCCTTTTTAATTTGAATTTTGTTTGCACGTTTATCGACGACAAAAGTATATTTGTTTTCTTTTTCAACTAATTGCATACTCTTTTCCGTGATAATAGGGCGCTTAATAATTTCTGATGATAACATTATACAAGCACCTCCTCATAGTATTTGACCGCATCTTGGGTTGCAATGATAATGTCGTGATGTAATAAATCATAAACACTTACCTGCGGTGCAGTTGTAACGCTTAAGCTAGGGATGTTTCTTGCTGAGCGTTCAACGATTGTGTCTTGTTCTGGCAATATCAGCAATACTTTATTGGTAACCTTAAGACCTTTTAAAACATCCGCAATTGCTTTGGTTTTTGGATTGTCCACTGACAAGTTATCCAATACGATAAGGCTTTCTTCTTTAATCTTTTGAGATAAAGCAGATTTAAGAGCTAGTTTGCGAACCTTGCGGTTAACTTTGAGGGTATAATCTCTCGGTGTGGGGCCGAAGACAACACCGCCACCAACCCATTGTGGTGAACGAATAGAACCTTGACGCGCACGGCCTGTGCCTTTTTGGCGCCATGGTTTGCGACCGCCTCCACGTACCTCAGAACGTGTTTTAGCTTTATGTGTACCTTGACGACTATTTGCTCGAATAGCCTTTACAACGTCATACATAGCTTGTTCATTTGGTTCGATTCCAAAGACTTTATCTTCTAAGTTGACTTCGCCAACGTTTTGTCCACTTTGATTTAACAATGATAATTTAGGCATTACAAATCCTCCTTTCGAATGCTAGACTTACGACTCTTCTTGATTTTTTTCTTCAGATTTTGCTTCCAATGGTTTAACATCGCCTTGCTTAACAGCGTTTTTGATGGTAACCATGCTTTTCTTAGGTCCGGGAACATTACCTTTGATGAGTAGTAAGTTTTTATCGGTATCGACTTTAACAATTTCTAAATTTTGAATTGTAACAGTCTCAGCGCCCATGTGTCCAGGAAGTTTTTTTCCTTTTCTAACATGGTTTGGATCAATCGTGCCCATTGCACCAGGACCTCTGTGATAGTGAGACCCGTGAGTCATTGGACCGCGAGCTTGATTATGTCTTTTGATTGAACCTTGAAAACCTTTACCTTTTGACGTTCCAGTAACATCGACGATTTCTCCGTCTTCGAATATTTGAACGTCAATCTCCTGACCTACTTCATAATTGCTGAATGTATTTCCAACAATCTCTTTAACGTAGCGCTTAGGTTTAGAGTTAGATTTAGCATAATGTCCTAACTCAGGTTTATTCGCTAATGCTTCACGTTTGTCCTTATAACCTACTTGAACCGCTTCATATCCGTCGGTTTCAATGGTTTTCTTTTGAAGAACAACGTTGGGCTCACAACGAACGACGGTCACAGGAACTAAGCGCCCTGCATCGTCAAAAATTTGTGTCATTCCTAATTTTGTGCCTAAGATACCTTTGGCCATGAGTACACCTCCTAATTATTTTAATATGATATCTACGCCTGATGGTAAATCTAGATGCATCAAACTATCGATGGTTTGGGGATTTGGATCTAAAATATCGATTAAACGTTTGTGCGTTCTACGTTCGAACTGTTCACGAGAAGTTTTGTTAACATGTACACTTCTTAAAATCGTAAACACCTCTTTTTCGGTGGGTAGTGGGATAGGTCCAGAAACTTTGGAACCTGTTTTTCTCACCGTCTCCACAATTTTTTTCGCTGATTGATCAAGCAACCTATGGTCGTATGATTTCAAACGAATTCTGATGTTTTGTGCTGCCATTTTGTAGTCCTCCTTTCGCCTACTATCCAAGTATAGACTTGCTCCATGGAAATTTCTTTAACACCGATGTCATGACAACGCCTATCGGTGTGTCAACAACCTCCCATTTCACAGCCAGACTTCGTTAAAAGTCTTTGACATGATATCAAAAAAAAAGACCCATTGCAAGTCTTTTTCAATAAATTTTTTTAATTCCTTTTGTATTCAATAATAATAGGTTTAATACAAATAAAATACATGTTATTTTTGATGGTCTTCAATATACTTTATTAACTGCTTTCGTAATTGGTTGCTTTGATCAAAGTATTCTTTAAAAGTTACATAGCTATCGATTATATTAACTAGCCAACTTTCAACAAACAAAGGCGCAGAAAGGTTTAAAGGGAACATGTGTTTCTTAATGATATCTTTTTGCACACTAGAAATAGCAAAATATATCTCAGCATTTTGAGCAGCCAACTTTGCGTGGGTGAACCCATGTTTTTGGAAAAGTTTTTTTCTTCTAACCTTGCCTTCTATGTGCCAATCATATAAGAAAAAATCATGTAGTAAAGCTCCACAAACAAGGTCGTGTGGTTTCAATGAAACTTTTTTTGCTACCAAGTAGGCATAATATGCCACGATAACAACGTGTTCATAGACCGTTATTTGATCATGATGAATAAACGTTTTTTGTTTTAAAAAAACCGGATGATTAAGTATGTCATGACAGCAATCATAAAAGGCTTCAAAGTCATGCTTACTCATGAGAATCACGTTTGCTTGCTTTCTCATTTTTTTGAAGAGCAATTCTTAAATTGGGGAAAACTTGATAAAATCGAGTATGTGATATCTTGGTAGTTATTCTTCTTATAGAGCGATAGACTCTAAGTGATTTTGAGTGCGTTTCCCTAGGGGCTACTTCTTTTATCTGATCAACTTATTTTTCTATTTTTTTAAATGTTTCATGATTTGAGAAACTATGGAGTGCTCTTAATATGTTTTGTCTAAAATTATACATATTAACCTTAGCCTTAGACGGCTGTATGGTATCAGCAACTTCTTTTAATGATTCCATATTTTGTTTGAGCTCAAGCAACAATGATTTGAAATTCACTAAAGCAAGTAGTGTAAAAATAGTATCTATTAGATGTCCAATTAATAGTACGATACCTAAGAAAAGTTGAAATGATGCTTCGAAAACATTTAAGAAAGGCAATACCAGGGGCATATGAACACCGAAAAAAAGTATCGTCCCAAAAAAACCCCAAATGAATGAAAACCTTAAAGACACAAAACCATTTATATGGTACTTTAAGTGTGAATAGTCCCACCACCTAGCGCCAAAAAATCTCATTAGCAGCCAGCCACCAATCAGTTCAAACAACGAGGAGATGAAAAAAACAATCAGAAAAATAACCACAGCCAATACCAATTCATTAGCGAACAACCCCTCTAATGTATTAGCATATAACAAATGAAGCGATATTGCACTAAGACCATATATAGGCAAAATTGGGGCATGCAGAAACCCACGATTTACAAATCGTTTATGGTTTTTATAATGATATAAAACTTCTACCAACCAGCCGATAAAAGCATATACAAAAAACATCAGTACAATATCCATCAGTCGTGCCTCCATGTTACTATAATAACATTTTTATAGCGCGTTTCATCAAAATAAATCCCTCAAATGAGGGGTTTATTAATAATCATTAGACATGGTAGCTAACATCACTGCTTTTATAGTATGTAATCTATTTTCTGCCTCATCAAATACTTTACTTTGAGAAGACTCTATAACCTCATCTGTAACTTCCATCTCACCATTTTTAACACGAGGGAAAGTTGTACCAAAATCTTTAGCAACCTGTGAGCCTATCTCTGTATCCAATCCATGAAAAGCCGGCAAACAATGCATGAATATAGCGTTATCAGCTGCCAATTTCATGAGCTGACTATCTACTTGGTAATTATGTAGTTTGCCTATCCTATCACGCCATACTTCTTTAGCTTCACCCATGGAAACCCAGACGTCTGTATAAATTACATCTGCGCCATTGACGCCCGTTTCTTTATCCTCGGTAAAGTTTATGGTGGCGTTTTTAGTTTGGGCTATGTTCTGACAATACTCAATCAACGATGCATCAGGCCAAAGGTCTTTCGGGGCCACACCTGTAAAATTAATGCCTAACTTTGCAGCACCTATCATGAGACTATTCCCCATATTATTCCGAGCATCTCCTACGTAAACAAGATTGATACCTTCTAAATGTCCAAAGTTCTCCTTAATCGTTAGAAAATCAGCCAATATTTGTGTCGGATGATACTTATCGGTCAAACCATTCCAAACCGGTACGCCTGCATATTTCCCTAGCTGCTCTACATCAGAGTGGAGGTAGCCTCTAAACTGAATGCCGTCATACATTCTACCTAAAACACGAGCCGTATCCTTGATTGATTCTTTTTTTCCCATTTGCGAGCCACTAGGTCCCAAATATGTAACGCCCATCCCTAAATCATACGCACCGCTTTCAAATGCGCAACGCGTTCTGGTGGAATCTTTTTGAAATAGCAAGCATACATTTTTGTCTTGCAAATGACGATGCGTTACGCCTTCTTGTTTTTCGGTTTTTAAACGGGCCGATAAATCAATAAGGTATAGTATTTCTTCTTCACTAAAATCTAATAACGTTAAAAAATTTCTGCCTTTAAAATCCATTTTATCTTCTCCTCAAAGGTTTTCTCGAACAATTGGCATACTCATACAGCGAGGACCGCCACGACCTCTAGATAACTCGCTTGACGGAATTTCAATAACCTCTATTCCTTGGTCCCTTAATAATTGATTTGTGACTTGGTTTCTAGAATAAACGATTACCTTTCCGGGTGCTATGGCCAATGTGTTCGCCCCATCCGACCATTGTTCTCTGTCTGAAGCTACGACATCTTCACCGCCACATTTAATTAACTTGACATCTTGTTTTAGATGCTTTTCCAAGCTATCTTTTAATGGTGTCAAAACTTTTTTGATGTGTAACCTATCTTCATCTTGTTGAGTAATCTCAAAAACAGTAATGTGGTTTAAAACGCCAGGATGAACTGTAAACACACCCTTATCAACTTGAGTGAAAACCGTATCTAAGTGCATGAAAGCGCGGGTTTTGGGAATATTGAAGGCTAAAATAGTCTTAAACGTTTCCTTTTTAGCAAAGAGATTCTTAGCCAGCCGCTCAATGGCATAAGGGTTCGTTCTTTCGCTGATGCCAATGGCTAAAGTTTGATCATCTAAAACTAAAATATCTCCCCCTTCTAAAGATTCCGTTTCATATCGATTAAAGTAAACACTCATATCCTCTTTTTGAAACCGCGGATGATATTTTAGCATGTAAGAGCTAAATATAGTTTCTCTTTGTCTGGTTGAGGTATTCATTTTATGAACACTCACACCCCGTCCAATGGTTGCAAAAGGATCCCTTTGAAAGATAATATTCGGCATTGGATCGGTATAAAATGGATATTCACTCTCAAGCATATCCATGATAGACTCATCTTTTTCCACAGAAACATCCTTGGTCCGAATACCTTCGATCATCTTCTTTACCATGTCACTAATCGGCATATTTGACAAATGGCTAAAAATAGCTTTTTTGACTTTTTTCGATTTTACATGCGCTTCTTCAATAAATTGATTAATGAAATGTTCAATAACTTCCGGATTGGCTTCGAGCGCTTCGCTAATCATATCAACAATGTAAAGTACTTCAATATCTTCCTGCCTTAACGCTTTAACAAATGCATCATGTTCTTTTTGTGCCACTTCCAAATACGGTATGTCATCAAACAATAACCGCTTTAATACTCCAGGTGTCAAATTCTCTAATTCCTTCCCCGGACGGTGAACCAACACCGTTTTGAGTTTTCCAATTTCAGAGTAAACTTTGAACATATTTTCACTTCCTCGCATTAACGTATAATCTAGGTACACGATAAGTAATTTGACATAAAACTTCGTAATTAATTGTATCCAATTGTTTGGCGACATCATCAACGGTTATGACATCATCTCCCATAATAACTACGGGTTCACCCACCTCGATATCATGTGGTATCTTGACGAACATTTGATCCATGCACACTCTGCCAACGATCTGATAAGGACGGTTTTTAATTGACACAAACCCACCTTGATTTTTTCTGATTATACCATCGGCATATCCAATTGGTAAAATACCAATCTTTTCTTTTTCTTTAGCAGTGTAAGTAATACCATACCCAAGTTTGTCTCCCGGGTTCAGATCCTTAGTTTCCACGATTGTACTAACTAACTTGAATGTTTTTTTCAAGTTGTAATCACACTTTTCTAAAGAAAGACCAAAAAGACCAATTCCAACTCTTGCATGTGTGGTAAAAGAGTAGTCTTTTTCATATTTTAGGCTCGCAGAAGTGTTGGATACATGAATCATGGGTGGGAGTTCATTCAGCGAGTCTAATAACTTTTTGAATTTACTAACTTGAAAATCGACGTAGGATTTATCGCTATCTGAAGTAGCAAAATGTGTATATATACCCTCGATATTGATATGTTGATGTTTTTTTGATTCATGCAAAACGTTTTTCACATCTGTGATACTTGTGTAACCAAGGCGATGCATGCCCGTATCTACTTTAATGTGGCATTTCAATTTGCCATCAAAACGTTGCATTGCCTCGAATAAGTCATTTTGAGTTAAAGTGAAGGTAATATTGTAATCCGAAACAATGCTTAAATCTGCTTCTGAGATGACCCCCATAACCAAAACGTTAATACTTGGATATTTTGCTTTAATTTCTATAGCTTCTTCTAATAAGCTAACCGCAAAATAACTAACGCCTTTTTGAACAAGATAATCAGCAACTTGTACGGCTCCATGACCATAGGCGTTAGCTTTGATAACCGGAATAACATGTTTATTACACCGATTCATTATTTGCATATAGTTATGGTGAATGTTATCTAAATTAATCTCTAACCAGGTTTTTCTATATCGTTTTAACATAGTATTTCTCCACATATTCTGATGTCATTAAACTAAGCAAACTTCCGTAGGTTAGCTTAAATCTTAAAACATCTCCTACCTTATATCGTGTATCCATATCGGTAATGCCCGCAATAACATGATCGCTACTACTGCCGATTAATCGAACATTTTTATCGTAAGGAACCAACTCATAATAATCAACATCTTGTCTGCCTATACCTAATATAGCGCGATTAATGACACCTAAGTCCGTGAATTTCGGCTTTTTACCAAAGGCATCCATACCTATATCACCTTCTGGTACTGATGGCTTTTTTTGAAGCTCTATAATGTCCGCTTCTAAGGTGAAAACATCATTGTAGAGCATCTCTAATTGTTCACCGAATGCCGTTTCTCTCCCTAAGGCTAACGCTTCACCAATCCTAAGATTATTTATTCTATCGATATGTATATCTTTATTCAAAAGATGTAAGTGTGATGAGTTGCCTCCTGAAACAATGTCTATATCAATATCAAATTTCTCTTCAACATGATTTACTATATCTATCAGTTTTTTTAGCGTTTCCTTTGTAGGTATAATCCCACCATAACAAGTCAGGTTAGTTCCTAGTCCTTTTAATTCAATGTGATTCAATTTAAGTACTTCTTCAATAATCAAATCCAGGTTTTCTTTGTAATAAACGCCTTCTCTTAAATCGCCTATATCCACCATTATAATAATACCATGTTTTTGGTCATATTTTTCGGCGGCTTTATCCAATGCTTTTATCACAGATAACTCAGAGTTTAATGAAATATTGGTAACATTTACTACTTCATCAACTTCATACAAAGAAACCAACCTTAACAAAACCTTAGGAATGGTTGTGGATATCTTTCTTAAGTTAGTCAATCTAGAGTCTGCGATATAGTCAACTTTCTCTTCTTTTAACACTTGTGTAAGGGGTTTTGCAGCACAAAAGACTTTGGTCACAGCCATCATGGATAGTCCATGGCGATGGCAAAGATTTTGTATCCTATTAACATTATATCTGTACTTTTCCGTGTCTATTACTAATCTAGGATACATATATATCCCCCTTTACAATAGTGACAAATTATGTGATTCTCAAAGACTTTTTCAATAATACCTCAGCCGCTTGTTTATATTTTAGTGACAGTACACCCAAACTAGACATCAAGTAGTCATGATCTTTGTAAACTTTTATTTCATGTTGAGGCATTAGTTTCTTGCGATGCGTTTTAATATACTCTAAAACTATATCCTCAGTATTAGGAAGGTGCGTTAAAGCTCCACCAGTCAGTACAATGGATTGAACTTGCGTTAGATCACGACCCTCTGGAATCACTTTCATACCATTGGTCGTATACACCGTTTTCAAATCACCAACATGTCTATTTAAAGCTTGAAACACACAAAATTTTGTCAGTTGATAAACTAACTTCTCTTCAATTTCATTAGAAGGTTTATATGAGTAATGATCTATTTGTTTTTTTAGTTCTTCCGATGTTATGCCTAAATCTTTAGCTATCTTATCAGTGCCTATTTTCTTAATAACATTAAGATGGTTAACAAAAACGCCTAAATCCCCTTCTACCGTTCTTTTTTCTTTGGCTTCTCCTTCGCTATAAGCTTTAAACTCTTCGCTAGGTTCTGTAATCGAATGAATATCTGTGGTAGCTCCTCCAACATCAATTACCAATACGTTACCTATAAGGTTATGTAGTAACATCGTAGCTTCCATTACAGACCCTGGTGTTGGCATAATAGCACCATTTACTAAGGTTTTTATGTTTTGCATACCTTTTGCAGTAACAATATGCTTTTCAAAGGTTTCATAAATAGCTTTTCGAAGTGGGTGAATATTCATGAAATCTACTCTAGGATAAACATTTTCTACTATCCTTAAATGTTGTTTTTGTGAGCTGTTATCAAAAAATTTTCGAACGCGATAATGATTTTCAATATTACCAGCGTAGATAATCGGAATATCTAATTTTAGATTTTCTACTTTTTTTATATTACTAAATGCGGTTTCTTTCTCTCCATAATCCGTCCCGCCCGAAATGAGTATTATGTTTGGGCGAATATCTTTAATCTGTTCAATATTGTCTTGATTTAGTAACCCTGCAGTAATTAAGTGAATATTAGCCCCTGCGTTCAGCGCTGCCTCTTTTGCTGCTCTAACAGTCATTTCATAAACCAAACCTGAGACAGTCATTTTTAGTCCACCAGCAGCACTAGAGGATGCAAACATCTCAAACTCATCGCTATTTAAGTTACGAAACTCCTTTCCAAGGTTTTCTTTGGCCTTGGTTAGTCCTATATTCACATCCGTATCTACTGTTGTTTTAGCTAAACCACTAGAACACAGTTCAGCTTCCCCATTGACCTTAAAGGCATTAATTAATGTTGTCGTGCTACCTATTTCAGCCACTAAAATAATATCAGACATTATTTTTTCAACTCTTTATGCGCTTTCACTAAGAAGCTAGCTATATCCAATCCTTTTGTTCCACGTCCGAACCCTTGATCCATTTTATATTTTCTAGCTATTTCTGGTGTTACTTGTGTTCCTCCAGAGATTAATACTAGTTTATCTCTCACGCCTTTTTCTACAGCATAATTATGCAATTTTTCCATATTTTTATAATGTACATCATCATGAGAAATTATCGTTGACATCATAATACAATCAGCATCCATCTCGATAGCAGCATCCACAAATTTCTCAATTGGCACACTAGTACCTAAATAGGTGTATTTAATACCGTACTTTTCTACACCACCGTGCTTAATATCTAATACTTCTCTGATTCCAACACTGTGTTCATCACTTCCACCCGTACCAGCCACCACTTTCAAGGGATGCTTCTTTACATAGTCAAAAATCTCTTCCTCACTTAGAGTTTCAGCTTCTTCAGGTAGCGTCAGTGAATTTATATCAATATCAAATGATACTCTTCCTTTGATTTGAACACGCGTGCCTTCACTTGGATGTAGTATTTCTTTATGAATAACTTCAACATCCGAAAGATTCATTTTTTCACCGGCTTTAATCGCCGCTTCTGCCGCTATTTTACTTTCTGTAGGGAAGAATAAATCAACTGTGACAACGCCATCTCCTAGCCACTCGACTTCGGGCTTTAAGACATTTGAATTCCGATACTTTTTTGTTTCTTTCAATCTTAAATAAACATTATCTGTATCGTCTAGTTCATCGATAAATTGAATCTTGTTGGGGTTCTCTAAGGTACTACCAGCGATTAAATCCGATGGCTGTTGTTCGTATTCTTTGCCGTACTGAGAAACGTTATTATATCCATAATGTGCAGTGACAGGAGCCATATAATCTTTGTCTCTAGGAATAACAGTACCCGCACCAATACCACCATCTATTTCACGGGAGATACCGTCTGAATTACGTTCTGGATATTCTCCGCTATCTACAAACATACCTTCTTCTACCGCTTTATAGTAACCTCCCATAGCAATGATTTCTTCCATCATGAGGATAGCGCGTTCTTGAATTTCTCTTTTCTTATCATAGATATAACCAGAATCTTTTATATCAACCATACTTAGTAAGTCATCCATACCAACCATTGCTTGTTTAGTGGTATCCAGCGCTTCTATGTTATAAATATGCCAAGGTACATTACGGCCTTCATCCGGGGTGATTGTAGATTGAATATCAGCTGTCGTCAATCTAGAAATGAGTAGATTTAACACATGAGTGACAGTGGCTTCTCTTGTAGATGAATCCATATATTTTGTGTTCATTTGAGCGCGAATTTTATAGCGATCAAAAAATTCTCTTAATGCCACTGCATATGGTAAATTCAATTTCAAATCCGGTGATGGAGGGGCTGCAGGCGGTACAGAAGATAAGCAAATATTTTCAGGTCTAATACCTATTTTTTCACTGAAAACAGAGTTTATCGCATGTTGTACCAATAGTTCAGGCATAACTTTCCAAGCATCTCTTGCTGTGGCGTTAGCATTATGTGCACCATCGATTTGTGCAATATTAGCGTGAGCTAATACTTTTTTACTCTCTGCAGCATCAACAAAACTTCTAACCATGTTAATATTTCGATACAAAACGTTGTATTGAGGATCTTGATGCGCTCCATTAACACCCTCTTCTGCAAATAAGACAGCAATTTCTGGACCAGCGACACCAGAAACATAAGAGTGATAATTAATCGGTCTACCTACCTCTTCTTCAATTATATCTAAGGCTTTTCTTTGAGCTCTTAGCTGCTTACGCGTAATAGGTATACCCCCAACTCCTTGGGGGGTACCTTCCAAGAGACCATCAAAATGAGATTGACCTGCGGTTCGTATCACCATTATATGGTCAGCACCGTGATATGCAGCCATTCTCATCCTTCTAATATCATCTTCGAATCTTCCTGAGGCAATCTCTGCGGTAATAACAGCATCTGGCTGCGGATCTATGCCCCCAAGATAATTAGCGCTTTGAAGTGGTACATAATTACTTAAGGAGGTACTAGCTTGTTTATACTCAAACTGCCCGAGTTTGATATCTTTTTTATCTCTCCAAGTCCAACCTTTTCTTTGGGGATGGTAATTTTCAAGGTTTTCTAATATATTCGGAATTTTTAATTGCTCATTGGGCTTAATTTTTTTCATGAACTTTAAATACCTCCTTTAAGAAATCTATATGTTTTCCTTCTTGAATTTCTATTCCTGATTGAATAATGTCCTGCGCTTTTTCTTTTGAAACTTTAAAGACACAATGGCCGGCACCTTTCCTTAGTAAATCATGTTCATGTAGTATATTAACAATTGCTTTAGCTTGAATACTGGAAAAGCCCATTCTCAATAATACACTTCTCTCTATCGAAGGAGAAGTGTTTTTATAGCCTTGCTCAATTAAAGGTTGAACGATTTGCTCACTTAGTTTATAAAAATATTCTTTTAATTCTTGATCAGACATGGTTTTGAGCTGCTTTCTTCTTGTACTATAATCATCTTTTCTTTCTTTCATCTTTTAAATCCTCCAATAGTGTTTGAATAGTTTCTATAGATGTATTTAACTCTTCGCTTAAAAACGCCAAATCTTCTTGTTGTAAATCCTGCGTTGAATATCTCTTTAAATATGATTTTCTAATCCTATTTATATGTACTTCCTTAACCTCTATATCTTTAGCGCTTTTAGGAAAAATTATGTTTTTACCTGGTATTTCATCTAAAGGATTGCCAAACAATAGTTCAATATTATTTTTCTTTGCAAATGATAGCTGTGGCAGATGGTGTTTCCCCGCTCCTGTATACTCAGTTTCCTGTACAACAACAATTTCATCTTCCGGCATACTTTGAGCCAACTTGAAAGCTACTGCTAAACTAGTGTTTCCAGCCGGACCTCTTTCCATGCCTTCTAAAACGGCTAAAGCCTCAGTAATGAAAAAAACACTCCCTTGATTTACGGTAAAATATCTATCCATATAACGCATAGGTCTTGCTGCGCTTCTGGGCACATCACTTCTGTCGGGATTTATTGAAAAAGGAAGTCCAAAACCTGTATGTCCCGTAGTAAATGATTTCTTGTTAAAGTCTTCGTCACTAGCCATATGTAAACCGTGTAAATCGACGCTAGCACCATAAACCTTTGTATCATTAGCTCCTGCTCGTTTTAATCCTCTGGCTGTACCCGTTAGATTTCCACCACCAGCATTGGTACAAATAACTACTTCGGGATACTTGTTTTCATTTTTCAATACTTCATTCGCTATTTCAAATCCTAATGTCTCAATGCCCATAATACCGTATGGAGAATACAATGAAGCATTAAAATAGCCCGTCTCATCTAATAAATTTAAGAAAGTATAGAATAACTCTGGTCCAACACTAAGTTGTACAACTTCTGCACCATAAGCTTCACAGGCTCTAGCTTTCTCTAGTATCTCTGGTTGCGCTAAATTTTTAGAATCGAAACATTCCTGCACAATAATACACTTAAGACCTTCTTTTGCCGCCAACGCCGCTACCGCAGCACCATAATTTCCACTAGTAGCTGCAATTACACCTTTATATCCCAATTCTTTTGCCTTCTTTACGCTTATAGCTGCTCTTCTAGCTTTAAACGAACCACTTAAATTAGATGCTTCATCTTTCAAAAAGATACGTGCACCTTTGCCTTTTTCAGAAAACTTTCTAGCATATGTCGTAAGGTTTTTCAACTCTATCAGCGGAGTGTTACCAACCATAACGTTTTTCTGAATTTTTCGAAGCTCATCAAATGAGTACCCAGTATTTTTCATCAAAGATTCATAATCAAAACCAATACCAGAATACTCATATTTGTTATAGTCAATCCCAACAGAACGTTTAATTATCTCTGCTTTTCTATTATCTAAGTCCTTAGTCGAAAAGTTACGCATCATCTTCTCCCCACATTTCTTCAAGGATAGTTTTGCGTATAAGTTGAAGTTCCTTAACAAAATCACCATAATTGTGTCTATACTTTGGTTCTAATTCCTTAACTTCACCTTCAACAACTCTATTAGTAGCTGTTTTTATCGATACATTTTCGTATAACTCTGCCTCATGCAACAACTCACCCTTTATCCAACTTTTAAGGGGGACTTTAGAAGTGCTTTGAGGCAAATTTTCTAAACGTTCTTCTGGTAACAAAACGTGTTGCCGAATTCGAACAAATGAACCTTTTTTTAACAACATATAAAAACACCTTCCTCGAAAAATCATACGTTATAATAATAGCATAAAAACCCTTACATTGTATAGGGCATAATCTTAAAATGGTCTATAAAAAAATAAAACCCCAATAGAGGTTTTATTTTTTAACTAATTTTCTAACGTCTCCCATAATGGCTCGCGGAACGGGGAGATCTATCATTGTTTTTAAGCCCGATTCTGCATTGATTACATGAGGCAACATGTTTGCGCACATAGCAATAGTACCTAATCCTCCATCTATTTCTGGAGTAATAGCCATATTAACACTTGGTTTGCCTTTAATACTAATATAATCTCCAGTATTCGTTCCTTCTAAATGTGGTTCTATTTGTTGTGGATGCTGCATATCTATAAACTTACCATTTTTTACTATACCTTGAGCGGTCATATCAATTCCTGCTAATGTTCCTGCCCTGGCAAAACCGTATTTACTCTTTCTGTCTACATTAGTTACAATAGGTTTCATCTGTTGATTAAACTGTTCAATCTCTACTCCTAATGCATCAGCAATCATATAAATACTTTCTTTAAAGCCAACATGACCAGCTAGTTCTCCTCTCCCTTGGCGGTCATTGAACTCATCTAAGGTAATGCCAACACCTTGTTCTTCCATGACTGTAGGTCCAAATGGGGAAAGAGAATTAACACGTCTAACCTCTATAGCATCAACCTCGACCATAGCTCCAGTCAAAGATATCGCTAATAAGTCCATAATAAATCCGGGATTAATACCAGTCCCTAATACTGTCACATCATTTTCTTTAGCTGTCTCACAAATCTTTTTACTTAACTCTGGTTCATTTGCATATGGATAAGCCATTTCTTCGGCTGTACTAATTACATTTGATTTTGCATTAATAACTTTTACTATCTTATCGTATGACCTCGCAGTAAACGAATCCGTAGCAATATAAGTCAGATCTATTTCCTTTTTTAGCACTTCATCAATGTTATCACTAATTAAAATATCTTCCTGATTTAAAGACCCTGTTTTGATATCTACTAGTTTTGATAAGGGCTTTCCGACTAAATCTTTACTTAAATCACAAACTCCTATTATTTCTACCCCTTCTTTATTCAACAACATTTCTGCAATGCCTTGACCCATTGCACCAAAACCCCAAATTGCAACTTTGATTTTATTCATAATCTTATATTCCTCCTTTTTTTCACCAAAGGTATCATATCATAAAAACCCTTACATTGTATAGTCTATATAAAGAAAAAGCGCCTATTAATTGGAACATGGATCCCAATAGTAAGGCGCAGTGACAAAACAATATAATTGTTTAATGAAACTTTATTTAGTAACCAATGACATAAGATTGCACATCATCAATATAGATGCTGGTTTCTGGAGTCCAATTAATGTCTTCATAATTATGAACTCTTACCCAGTCGAGCTTAACATGATCATCACTTTTAACAACGGCATCTTTTAATTCAACTAAGTAAATCCTTATTCGCAGTTTGTATTCTTGATTATACCTTTTAACAATATATGATTCTTGTTTGATAGAGTCTCTTACAATAGTTCTTACTCTAAATGTCTTTTTAAGGTAATCTTTAAGCCTATTAGTGTCTTCTTTTTCATCGGTTGTAATTTGAGGTAGCTCCCAATCTTTAGGATGATCTTCTGACTTAGGTCTTCTAGCGGTTAATAATCTGCGTTTCTTATCAACTATTAGTGCTATATCTCTATAATAAGTATTCATATTACCTCTCCTGATAAATAGATTTTAGAAATTGATACTTTTCCATTACGTATTGCGAATAAATCACTGTCTGATGGTAAATCAACACTAATTTTATTCCTTTTCACGCGACAAACGTAATCATCAAATGATGCAGTAGCTCCTCTTCTTATGAAATAAGGCTTTGTCATGCTTGGTTGAAATAAACTATCCTTGTCAATTTTAATAGGGAAATTAACATTGATAATGTATTCTTTAGACAGCATTTTTTGATCAATAATATAATTAAGTGTTATCTCTAATAAAGAATCAATTGTCTCATTTGACTGCTTGTGCCCAGATAAAGCTACGGCTTTGTGATTATGATACAAAGCTTGCAATGCAGCTCCTACTGTACCTGAATACATGGTGTCAACACCTAAATTATAACCATTATTTACCCCTGAAACTACAAAATCATAGCTATTATTTAATCCATAAATACCAAAAGTAACACAGTCGGCTGGTGTTCCATCTACTGTATAAATATCATTAGTAACTTTTTTATACTTAATTCCATCTATTGAAATAGCACAACTTCTTCCCGATTGTTCTTTTAAGGGAGCTACAACCGTTACTTTAGCTATTTTTTCAAGGCATCTTTTTGTAAACATCAGTCTCTTTGAGTCTATGCCATCGTCATTAACAAGTAAAATATTCATAAATCACCTCTGTAAGTTAACTCTTAATTAACTATCATAACTGTTTGATGCTAATTTTTCAAGAATATCTTACCTGTCTTTTACATATCAAGAAATGGTTAATATACTTAACAAAGTAATCAATATTGGTAGTATTATATTTTTCATTCTTTTTGATTTTTCCTCCCTTGCTATATTCTGGCATGCCTAAAAAAGCATAAATGTATATTTTTTTGTTTTCGATATAATTATTTATCAACTCCTTGTATATTAGTAGTTCTGTTTCTTTTTTTTGCCATGTGCTACCTTGGTTTGGAAACTTTCTAGTAATCGCGAACTCTATCAAAAGTATCTTTTTTTTGTAGATTAGTATAAAATCAATTCTTCGGTTCTTAGACATTCTAATTCGGTACTCTGATGCCAAAGAAAAACTATTATAATCTTCGATATTTATTTCCGCCTTTAGTTTTTCTATAATTTTTTTCATTAGATAAAAATTATCCACAAATGAAACCAATTCAGCAACAGAAACATTTCTTCTAAACAAACCTTTTTCGTTGAATTTGTTTTTAAAATATTTGATATAATCAGAATTTCTAACTTTTTCTCCTCTGGAATTGACGTCTTCATCTGTTATTTTCCATTTTTCATAAATCATAAATCTTTGAAAAAATTGTTCTAATTCTTGTAAACTATCAAAGTAAAGCATAGATTCTGTTTGAAAAGACATCATATCACCCAAATTACCCTTTTACTTATATAATATTCATAACTTCTTAATATTACTTTTTAAAAGTTTTTTATAATATATACAGTATCAACAATAATGACCTGACATATAGACCTTCGACACATAGACAAACGCCCAAAAAACCCCAATTTTCGCAAATAAAAAAAGCCCTTAAAAGGCTTCGTTTAGTTGATAAGTGGTGGCTCAGGGCGGAATCGAACCACCGACACATAGATTTTCAGTCTACTGCTC
>CAZCSL010000026.1:0-20331 GCA_964501415.1 uncultured Candidatus Izemoplasmatales bacterium | reverse complement strand
TAAGTTATGGGATTATAGTTATTTCATGAATGTTCAATAGGCTGAGTTTACAAAAGATAGATCATTGAAATAGTTTGGACGATGATTTTGTCTTAGAAGATATGGGATGTAAACCTTATAATTTTTTAGCCGTATCATAAATAGATGCAAGTATTGTTATAAAGGGCAAAAAGAGCTGCTTTATGAACATTAAAGCAATTAATATACAAATATCATAGCTCGAATGAGAAACGAATTTTTTCATCGGCAAAATGAGAAAGTTAAGATATGGGCTAAGAACCGGTTATGAAATAATCTCCTATCAAAATACCGTGTTTTCTTGTTTTCAAAGCAAGTAAAAGCATGAAACCCCATTTTTCATACCTCCATTTAATCACGGTCTCTAGTTATAATGAAAGTACTGTGATATCATTAGTGTAAGTAAGTTGAAAGGTTCATAGATTGTGCTTTATAAAATGGTTTAAGACAATACTAACAAGTGTGGTCTAAAGAGGTTATTTCAGCAAAGAAGGGATATTAAATATGCCAACTATTACTTTTAAACCGATGGTAGAAAAAGATTTTGATGATTATTTGAAAGGAGCTATCCTGTCATATGGTGCTGAGCTAGAGTCTATTGATATGGTACCAAAGGGAAGCGGTGTAAAAGCGGCCGAAAGACAATTCGAGCAAGCCTTGCCTCAAGGGATTAAAACGAAGAACTTTTACTTTTTTAATACGTATAACGAGAATCGACAGCACATTGGGATTGTCATTTATGGCCAGCGAAATAAAGATGAAGCATTTATTATAGATTTACAAATCTTTGAATCGCACCAACGAAAAGGGTATGGAAAACAAGTCATGTCTGAAATGGAGAAACATGCTAAACAATCAGGATTTGGAAAAATGAGCCTTCATGTATTTGGTCACAATAAAAGTGCTTGGGGTCTTTATAAAAAACTGGGTTATGAAGAAACCAGTTTACAAATGTCCAAACAGTTATAAGAAACACACATTGCTATCACTAACATTGAAAGCTTTTTTCTAATAACTATGACGTGGATGGCGAGATTTTTAGACCGTGTTTGAATATAAATAAATGAATAAATCTAAAAATTCTCATGGGGAATAAATTACTAAACATAGATTGAGTGAATTTCGATAGTGGGGAGATAAAATGTCTGAAAACTACTTAAAAAAAGAGTTGTATCAAAGAGTTACAGAAGATAGTGAGATTTTTGATTTCTTACAAGAATCTGCTTTGGATGGTGTTTGGTATTGGGATTTGGAAGACCAAAAACATGAGTGGTTAAGCCCAAACTTTTGGGAAACATTAGGCTATGATCCAAAAGAAAAAAAACACTTGGCCTCGGAGTGGCAATCAATCATTCACAAAGAAGACTTTAAACTGGTAGAAGAAAACTTTGAACGGCATCTTAAAGATCCCAACCATCCTTTTGATCAAGTGGTTCGGTATTATCATCGAAATGGAAACACATTGTGGATTAGGTGTAGAGGCTTTGCAATAAGAGACAGTGCCGGGCAGCCTACTCGTATGCTGGGCTTACATATGGACGTAACAAAAATGATGCGTTCACAAGATGAGCTCAATCGCTTGAAAAACGAATATGAAAAAGTCTTTAACGGCACGCAAGATGCCATGTTTTTAATTAAAGTTAATGGCCCAAGGGATTTTCAATTTATTCGAAATAATCAATCCCACCAAAGAAAAACAGGTATAACTCAACCAATGATTGCTGGAAAAACCCCATATGAATTACTAGGACCTGAAGCGGGAGATATAGTGATTGACCACTATCAAGAATGTATCGATAAAAAAACACCAATCAGTTATGAAGAAGTGTTAGATTTGCCTGCAGGAAAGCACATTTGGTATACAACCTTAACGCCAATAATCAAAAATAATGACATTATCAATATCGTCGGTTCAGCAGTAGACATTACGGAACGTAAAGCGATTGAAAAAGAGCTTGAAAGACGGGCTAATTACGATCAATTGACTAACTTACCCAACCGTCAGTTTTTAACTAGAAAAATAGAAGAATATGTAGAAAATAGCGATAATAAGTTTGTGTTTTTGTTTATTGACTTGAATGAGTTTAAAGCTATCAACGATAATTTTGGCCACGCCGTTGGAGATATTTTGTTAAAAAAAGTCGCTGAACGATTGAAATCTTTATTAAATAGCGATGATTTTGTATCACGTTTGGGCGGGGATGAGTTTGTCATCCTCAAACATGATATCTATTATCATGATGAAATTGAGCGATTTAAAGAAAACGTTATAACGGCACTAAAGAAACCCTTTGATTATGAATCTCAAGCGCTTCATATCAGTGCCTCTGTGGGTTTTTCAAGATTTCCTCATGATGGTTCTAATTATGATAATTTAGCTAACCGTGCTGATAAAGCTATGTATTCAATGAAAAATAAAAAACAAGCTTGATGATGTAAACGGGTATAAGATTAAAAGAATAACTTTTCTGAAATAATGATTCAAATCTTTGCAATAAAGGAAAATTAGCAATCTATAAAGACTGCAGGGCAAAATCATGAAGCTGGTGTATTAAAGAGCATGATAGGAGATGAAGCAGTCGCAAGGCGTTAAAATACACAATGCTTTGAAATAGGAGAAAGAAATGACGGATTATGAAAAACAACAAACACTGCTAATACAAACATGTAAAAGTATTGAAAAAAAGAAACATGTGCATCATGTCTCGATGGCTGTAGAAAATCTAGAAGGTACCTTTAAATTCAATTATCATTCGGGTGTGCGCAATAAAGAAGGGGATGTTTTTAAACAAGACACCCCATTTATGATTGCAAGCGTTACGAAGCTGTTTATCGCGACAACCATCTTAAAGTTGCACGAGTTGAATAAGCTTGATTTGGATGACCTTGTGTGCCAACACCTAAATGAGGATTTGATTGAAGGAGTTCATGTTTATAAAGGTAAAAGCTATCATAAAGAATTAACGATACGTCATCTCATTTCACACACCTCAGGGATTCTCGATTACATTGAGGTTAAAGATGAAAACAAAAAGACGATTTTTGATCGAGTGATTGAAGAAGGCGATCAAACATTTGGCATCCCTATGATGTGCGATATTGTAAAAAAGAAAAGCGGCGCTTATTTTCCACCTCAAAAAAAGCATCTTAGTAAGAAAAAAGCACGTTACTCAGACACGAATTTTCAGCTCTTGCGAGCCATAATTGAGCGTGTTACAAAAACATCTAGCGATGAAGCGTTCAAAACGATGATATTTGAGCCACTGGGCATGGATAATACTTTTTTACCGATCGATAAAAAAGAAAAACCGTATACCGACGTCGCAACGCTATGGGTGATGGAAAAACCCCTAAATGTTCCCTTAGCCTTGCGATCATTTGGCGATTATTACAGTACAACAAGGGATTTGTTTACATTTATGCGGGCATTATTCAATCATAAGCTATTTAAAAACAAGGCCACATTTGACTTGATGATGCATGATTTTACGACGTTTTCACTGAGTTTTAGCCCGGTTGCCCCGGCGTGGCCAATTGCCTATAGTAAAGGTTTGATGCGTTTTACAATGCCAAGGCTTTTTACGGGTTTTAAAACCATGCCAACGCTTTATGGACATACTGGGGTAGGCAGTGCGTTTTTGTTTTACTCACCAGAACTCGATTTAATGTTCACTGGAACGGTAGGACAAGTTCGCTATACCGCTTTACCCTTTCAAATGCTACCAAGACTATTGGTTAAACTAAAAAAACTAACAAATTAGTCTAGGGTTCAATGTTTTTAACTATGAAAATAATCAAAAATAGTTAAATTTTATTTATTTAGATTCGTTAGTATAATGTAACTATAACTAAGAAAAGGGAGTGATGGTATGAAATATCTTAAAATGAACAACGGCTTATCAATTCCGGTCATAGGAACTGGAACAAATACATTTGGTAAAGAAAACAATGATTTCAATGGGAAAATTACTTATGATACCAAAGAGCTTCATTCTGCCATAAAACTAGGTTATAGACTCATAGATACCGCGATTTACTATCGAAATGAAGCAGTTATTGGCAAGGCAGTAAAAGAATCAAATATTGATAGAAGTGAGTTTTTTATCACTACGAAAATTCCTGCCGATGAAGAATATACCAAAACCGATGAACGTGTTATATATTACATAGAAAAATCGTTTAAAGAGCTTGGTATGGACTATATTGATCTATATTTAATGCACTTTCCACTAAAGACAAATGAAGAAAATCTACGCGTTTGGCGCGTATTAGAAACATTTATTGATAGGGGACTCATAAAATCCATTGGTGTTTCTAACTTTAATGAGAATCAACTAGCCTATTTGATTAAGCACGCTTCGATTAAACCGGTACTCAATCAGTTTCAATCATATCCTGGCAAACATAATCAAGCATTAATCGATTTTTGTAAAGCTCATGATATTATACCTGAGGCTTATCAATCACTTGCTAAATTGGATGCTAAGACAAAAAATAAACTGATTGAAATTGCGAAACCTTATAATAAAACATGGAGTCAAATCATTTTAAACTATCAAATCAATGAAGGCTTAGTCGTAATTCCTAAATCCCATAACAATCAACATCAATTGGATAATATCGATGTCTTTGATTTTTCCCTAACGAAGAAGGATATCGATGCGATTAAAAATATGAACAGTAATTAACGGTTGGTGGTTAATACAAGGCTTTTGGAGATGATTTAATGGATCTAATGCATGATTTTTGGGAACGGTTTAAAAAAGAGCTTAATGAGCCTCAGGCAACGTATAAGAGTCATTTTCATTTTGAGTTAATGGAGGAACTGGCGCAATGCTTATTAGAGCTGGTTTTAAAAGGTAAAAAACGCGCTACGGCAAGCAGCTTATATGCTTTTCAAATCGAAAACGAACCTTTGCCAAAAGCAGGCGACTATCATATTATCACAGACTTTCATGGTGTGCCCCGCTGCGTCATTCGAACAACTAAAGTTACGATATTACCTTTTAATGAGATAACGTATGATATTTGTAAGCGTGAAGGCGAAGATGACACGCTTGAGTCTTGGCAAAAAGGGCATCAACGCTTTTACGAAGAAGAAGGCAAGCAACTGGGCTATAGCTTCACAGAAACGATGCCGGTTGTGTTTGAAGATTTTGAAGTCGTTTATCAAGAATAGGTTTTTTTAAGGTAGGAGTTATACCTTAAATGCCTATACTAAAACAGAGAAAAAATTAAATGAACCGATTTATACTCATAACTTAAATACACAAAAAAAGCACCTCATTGTATGTTAGATACAAGGAGGTGTTTTAATTGGTCATATGGAATACGCGCATTCATGAAACCACAAGAGAAAATTTCATCAAGGGTGTGCAGGTACCATTATAGATTAGATAAATGACTCAAACCATGCATCAAAGCGACGAATTCACGCAATTGTATCGGTTCTGATAAGAAATGGGTACCTTGGTTTTGACATAAACACTGTATAGCTTCATCAATGGTTAGCCTAACCATCGACATACCTAAGTCTCTTTCTTCTTTTGTAAGATTTAGCGCTGTTTGTCCGTCCTCTACAGAACAAAGAAAAATATGATGTAATCTTTGCATATTTTGGTGATATTCTGTGATTTCAAGCACTTTTTCAAATGTTTTTAAGGTATACCCCGTCTCTTCTTTAATTTCTCTTTTAAGCGCCATTTCTAAGGTCTCATTATGATTGAGGCCCCCTCCGGGTAAAACATACGTATTGGAATGATCTAAATGCATCAAGACAATATGATTGTCTTTGATGATTAATGCCCTTACGGCCTGTTTGTAGGTGTTAATTTCATCAGAGGGTTGATAATGTATCTCAATCATACTGGCCACACTTTCCCCTTAAGTTTAAAGATTTAGTCAAACTTTTTTTATTTTAGTACATTTTTTATTCCTATTACATTTTATTGATGTAAAGATAATTACCTAAAGATAGCGTAAAATATTATATGTATTATGGTTGGAACGATTGCTATAGATGCATCACTTTTTTTATTTAAATGCGATGTTAATCTTTTGAACCCTATTTCTTAGGGATAAGTATCTAAAATACCATGCTTAGCCACGCTTCTCAAAGGTAATGATGTTTTTTTGGTTGTGAAAAATAATGTTTAGTGATGTTTGTTTTTCAATATAGCGCATCGATTCTAACGTATGAAAAGCGATATGGGTTGGATCGCGGCGGTACCACCAGTTTAAGAAATCATGATTTTTTTCGGGTCTAAACGAGGTCATCACAGCTAAATATCCACCAGGTTTCAAAGCCGAAAGCAACGTTTCAACCGTACTCAATACATCACTGAGATGTTCAAACACTTCCGTCGAAGTAATGAGGTCATAGCGCGTTTTAAGCGCACATTCATCGGGATGAAAGAAAGGATCGTAATGATTGGCATCATATCCGTTTTGCTTCAATAACTCATAAAGAACGGGTCCGGGTCCAGAACCGAAATCAAGGGCTTTACCTTGCGTGATAAAGGGTGTAACCCCTTGGGCTAAAAAGCGTTCAAACATCGCAACATACCCTTTGTTCTCAAGGGAATTTTCATGGGTATCATAAAGTGATTTTTCCTCATCATAACTAATGTGGTGTTGCGGTTGTTTATAGGTGAAGTTACAACGATCGCAGACATCATAGGTTATTTTAAAGGCGCTATCAAAAAGGGGATTTGTCACGCCCCCACAAATTTTACATTTACGCGCGTTGTTTTTCTTATTCATCTCAACACCGGTCTATGGAAATGATTAAGTGAGGATTCTGCAAGTTTTTTTGTCCATTTTTCTTTTAGGGTAGATTCGATAAGGCTTTTGTATTTCGATAATCTTGCAACGGACGCTTTAGTTATATTCACTTTACTCACCTCAAGCCTATTTTATAAGATACTACACTGTTAATCAACTCAACAAAAAAGTAGATTAAATCTCAATAGAAACAATTTCTAAGTTATGATTATTATTTTAAACGGATTATTTCAGTGGGTTTTAGGTTGGCTTGACTTTAAATTTATTCGGACGACGAATCGCTAGGGCAAAAATCATCGCAATCAAAGCATGGCCCATCATGATATAAATGGCAATGTTAAATGAACCCGTTAAATCGTAGACTATGCCAAGCGGCAAAGGACCGATTGCTGTAGAAAAAACCATAAACACAGTAGCAGCGCCACGTATAGCACCGAGATACTTGCGTCCAAAATAGGTAGGCCAAATAGTGTTTAAAGCAACCATCTTAACGGCGACGGCGATACCATAAAAAAGGATAAAAGCGCCGGCGCTTATCGCCCCATTGACGAAGAAAGCCAGCCATATCATCGCGATAAATACCATCACCAAGGCACCGAAAAAGATATGTTTCATCGGATATCGATCGATAAGTAAACGGGCCACAAAAGGCATAAAAAACGCAGGAAAAGCAATCAAACCAATGATAAATGAAGCCTGCGCGTTACTGACGTTTCTAAGTGCCATCATATCAAAAAAATGAAACGTTATACCTGTGGTGAACAAAGGAACTACGGTAGCCATTAGACCAATCATCCAAAACTCTTTGGTTCGGAGGGTTTCTTTTAACGTAAAGCTTTCGTTTTCTAACTTCAAAGCGTCTTTTTTGGCGTCTTCATCATTTTTAATTTTGCCATTGTCGATACTCAGCCCAATGTCACTAGGCTTATTGATTACGAGAACATAAGCCATAGGTACAAAGACAACGAGTAGTAAAACACCCCAAATGCGCCAAGCATTTTGCCACCCGACTTGAGTTATCAACCAATAGTTAAAAGCCGGGACCGTCATAGTCGCAATCAATTGACCAAAAGTTTCTAAGCTAAGCGCCAAGGCTCTTTTCTTTTCAAACCATTGTGGTACGAGTGAATGTGGAATCAAAGTCAAAGACCCTTGTCCGAAGAATCTTAAAAAGAAAAATCCTGAAAAAATCATCGCCACATTCATCAAAAATGAGTGATAAAACGTTGTTAAGGCTAAAAGTATACCAATAATGATCATCATGACTCGTTGACCATAGTTATCAACGAACTTACCAACAATAACCAGTAACGATCCGCTTAAGATCGTCGCAAGGGTATAGCCTAAAGACATCATGGAACTAGAGACGTTAAATTCTTCTTGATAAATATTTTTAAATACACTGATGGAATAGGTTTGTCCCGGTGCAGAAAAAAATAGGCCAACCGCACTGATGAAAACAATGACCCATCCATAATACATATAGTTGTTTATACTTCTGGCTAAACGCTTCACAAGATTCACTCCTCAAAACTCTTCACCATTATAACAAAGATTTGGACGCCTGGGAAGATAAAAAAACGAGCCCCTTCTTTGGTTGATGACATTCTAAGGCAGTGATGTAACTTATCATTTAAGCGCGCTTCTCACCGCCAAAGTTATAAAAGTTCAAGATTAAAAAAAAGCGCAAATATGTGATTGATTACAAGCGTCTTGAACAACCTTGGCAAGATTTTTTGTAATTTCTATGGTTCAAGAATTGATGCAATGTGTTGTATCATTAAGAGGTATATTTAACGAATAGTCAATTCAGATAACCTTTGAGATTTGGACTTAAAACCGTAAAAAACGAAGGGGTCAATACTAATATTTTTTAGTTTTGATCCCTTCTTTTTAGTTTATTTTTTATGGCTCGAGGCAGTGATTTAACGTCGTTAACAAGGCTTTGGAAAGCTTGCCTTAGTTTAACAAGTACGTTTTTGATCTTTAATAGTATAGGATGAATCATTGATTTATAAATAGAGATTATTAAGCGAAACGCTGGTCTTAAAGGAACCCTGATTCCTTTCACAACAAACTCCAAGATTAGAAGGGTTAGCTCACTTAGCATCGATGTAATTCGTTCCCAAATGGATTTAATACGCTTAATCAAAGGTGAAAAGAGGAAGGCTATAAATCTTTTGATGTTTAGAAACATTTTATGAATCATATGAACTATTTTTCAAATGAATTAAAACATAAACGTAGAAAGATCGAATTTTCATTATTAAAAACCACGCAAATCTTTTCAGCAAGTTCAACCCTTTAACGATTGGTGAAAAGATGAATTCAAATTTATGATAAAGCCATCTAAAAAGTCTTTGCAAAATATTGTAAAGGTTGTCTAGTACTGAAATGAAGAAATGATATATAGCGTTAAAAAACGCCTTTATCTTCTTGAATAACCATTTTACCGCATTGTATAAAGGCTTAAAGACTATTTTTAATATTTCTAAGAATGTTTCAAACCATTCAATAAATATGTATAAAAGGCTTTTTAATTTTTGATAAAGCCAAGTCAGGGTTTCATTTACAATAACGTAAATAAATACAATTGGATAGAGGGTTATCTTTAAAACACTAGTCATAAAATTAACGATGGGTTTGTCTTTTTCATATGCCATAAAGAACTCCTTAAATTAAAGATAATTCTATAACTATATTTTTTTGGCTTGATAAACTTATTATATAGGTAATGGATAAAAAGGTTAAGTGTTAACGCTTCAAATGGACTATTAGTTAACGTTGTTAAATATCTTGTGGTTATATATCAAAGGGTATGTATGAAGAGGCGTTAAACAGTGTTTATTAACAGCCACTATTTGATGCTAAGGTTGTTTGTGATTGAAAAGCGATGTTCTATAGACTATACTAATAGTATCTTGTGTTTGTATAAATACACCGGGATGTACATCATAGCCCTTCTAACTAGATATCCGGTGTTAAATTATTGGAGGGGTTTTAATGCGCTGGTTATGGCTAATGGCTTTTGCGTTTGTTATACTTTTATCTGCGTGCGAAGAGGATTCAAGAGTTGAACCGGCACTATGGATGGATAGAAATGCCATGGATACACACCTTTATTACAATACTTTTGAGTATTCAATGGTTAAATTGCGGTATATGGATGAACGCGGCGATCAATATACTTTTGCTCTTCAAAAAGATATGCTTGTCGAAGAACCAAAACTACGTAAAGGGCCCAATCAACTGCATGTACAGTATCGAAATGCAGAATTGCGTTTTGAAATATCACTTGGTACCGAACCAACCACCCGGTTCCGGTTTGTTTTTAACGGTATTGATACCCTTCGTGGGAATATGTTCTTTTCCACAACTGAGGCTATCGACGTCCCTGTTTCGCAAAATCTATGCACGATTCCAGATTATACACCACCAAAGCTAGACCATTATGAATTTAGCCATATTGAGCCTACCATCGATCAAGAGTTTACTTGCCACGAGACTCATACATTTACAATACATTACGAACCTAATATATACGAAATCAGTTTTTTTGACCATAAAGGCGAACTCATCGAAACGATTGATATCCTCTACAATGACTCCATCGCCGATTATCGTCATGCTTTTCCACATTATATTCATTTTAATTCTTGGGACCAAGATTTAAACTATATTAGAGAATCGAAAGAAGTCCATCCTAGTATTGTATGGACGACATATCATGTCTTGTATCACAATTATGAGGAAAGTGCGATTTTTTCCGAACACGTTAAACACGGACATGCGGCCTCACCCCCTATCCCACCTAAAAGAGAAGGATACGAATTTATTAAATGGGACCAATCACTAGATGAAGTGACAGAAGCATTAAACGTTTACCCGATCTATGAACGGTTGCTTAATGTGACGGATCCACTAGATGAGGCAAACACCTTAGACAATTATACGATAAGCGTCGAGTGGAAAAACATCCCTTATGAAGATGGTAGCGTGACACATCGCTTTAAAGTAGATGGAAACAACGTTTCTGCGGATTATTTTGGTGATTTCTTTTTGATAATAGAAGAAGAGAAGACCTTTATCATCGATACGTATGAATTTGATGACCATGAAAATTGGTATAAGATGGAACACATAGGGGATGATGTAGTGACTATGCTCGGTGCCGATGTTTTGAGCATCGATGAGTCCATGCTCAATTATGCTTTTACACACTATACCCTTGATTCAGCGTATTATGAAGACGTATTTGGGGCAGATTATGAAGAAGTCACCCACGTTAGAATCACTTTAGAAGAGGGCGTGCTTTATATTAATGTTGAGTGGGCAAACTATGTCCAAGCGGTGTTTGCAATTTACGATATAGGATCAACAGAATTTGAACTTCCTGAATACATTGATGAGACGTAAGATCTATTAGATCCGTTTACTATTGATATACTTAGATTAACAATAGCAAGGCATCCATTGATACGTGGATGCCTTGTTTGATTTTATATGAATGCAATCTAACGCTAAAATTGGTTTTTTCAATTGATGATTAAGCACTACTTTATTAACGACAAAGTTTTGGTGTGTGCTCGATTTTTTAAACTAAAGTGTGCGATAGTGATTAAGATGATAATCACACCAACTCCTTGAATAGCATTTAAGTACTGATTAAAAATAACAATACCAATTAAGGATGCTGTGACGGGTTCAATCATTGCAACAAGAGAAGCAGTTGTTGGAAGAGAACGTTTAAGGCCATAAATATAAAGCGAAAAAGATAGTCCTGCGCCAAGGGCACCAAGCAAGATGAACCATCCAATATCAGTGCTAAAAAGCGCTTGTGCAGCGTCAGTTGGATTGATGATAATCCCTAGAATGAGTGAAAAGGCTAAAAATGCATGTAACAAAGTAATACTGACATTCCTTGTTTTAGAGGCATTGATAAATGCGAAAATAAACACGGTGTAAGAAATGCCTGAGAGGATGCCAAAAGCAATACCAGCGAGACTTACTTGATTGTTCGAATCATAAACTTGAGTTAATAGCACAATACCTATCATTACTGCCCCAACATGAAGCCATTTTGAAAGATTTGATTTTTCATAGCCGCTAAGCAAAGAAACAAGGAGCACAAATACAGGTGCAGTGTACATCAAGGTGGTAGCGATAGGAAGACTAGCTGCTTCAATACTAAGCAAATAAAATGTGAAATTTCCTACTACACCAGCACCCGCAAGCCACGACCATTTGTTCCATTGGAATACACGACGCAAGGACATTTTAAAAGCCCATATGACAAAAAAGGGCAGCCCTAAAAACCCTCTTAAAAAAGAAACAACCAAAGGGGGATGTCCATTATTGATTAAATAGGTTCCTATCCCAGCGCTAATACCCCAAAAAAAGGCTGACACCATAATTAAAATGATACCACTACGTCGCATAGAAGCTCTCCTTTTCTATTAAGCTTTAACACGTTCAAAGGTTTTTAAAGATGATTAGGATGCCTTAAAGGAATATAATTGATAAACCATATTAGATTTACTCTCATTTTACGCAAGCGCACCGCTTAATGTCAATCATTCAAAAAATTCTAATTTATACCTACCTTTTGAAGTTTGATAACAAGTTGTGATTTCATGTTACAGACCAATGTTTTGTTCCTTGTATTATGCGTTAAAAAACGGAGTATCATGTTAGACATTATCCTATGTAAAGTGTAAAAAAAGAAAAAATATACTTAAATTCAAATAGACATTTTATGTATGATTAGATTGCAAAACGTAAAAGAATTTTTTTATATGATGATATAATACTCACTACAAAAAGGGGGATTTCATGTATAAACCATTTGGATTCGATTTTCACTATAGTTATCTAAAGCTACCAACAATGTTTTATCAGAAAATTGATGCTGATGCCATCGATGATCCGCAGTATGTAATTTTTAATGAAAATTTAGCCGCAAATGTGGGTTTAGCTATAGATAGTTTAAGCACTTCAAAGGGAGCGCGTTTTTTAGTAGGCCAGGATAAAGAATTGAAAGGAACCACCATTGCGATGGCTTATGCGGGTCATCAGTATGGTCATTTTACCATTTTAGGTGATGGTAGAGCGTGTTTGCTTGGAGAGCATGTGCATCACAATAATCGGTACGATATTCATTTGAAAGGCTCTGGACCCACAAAATACGCTCGTGGTTTTGATGGGAAAGCAACATTAAGATCGGCGTTGCTTGAGTATTTGTTTTCTGAGGCGATGCACGCTTTAGGGGTAAAGACTTCTCGCAGTTTAGCCGTTATTAAAACCCATGAAAAAATTAAACGCATGGGAGAAGAAGATGCTGCCATTTTGGTGCGTTTGGCTAAAAGTCATATTCGCGTGGGTACGTTTGAATACGCTGCTTATAAAAAGGATTATATGGCCCTTAAAGCAATTACAGATTATGCGATTGAACGACACGACTCTAACTTAGCGAACGACCCATATAAAACGACTAAATGGTATGCTTCTTTGGTTAAAAGACAAGCACAATTGGTGGCTAAATGGCAAAGCGTTGGGTTTGTTCATGGCGTCATGAATACCGATAATACCACGATTAGCGGAGAGACCATTGATTACGGACCGTGTGCTTTTATTGATCGCTATGATTTAAAATCAGTGTATAGCTCTATTGATGCCTATGGTCGTTATGCTTTTGGACAACAACCTTATATCATGTCTTGGAATCTGGCCAAATTAGGTGAAGCTATTTTACCTTTAATCCATGATGATAAAAGCGTAGCCATAGAAAAAGTACAAGCGATACTAAAGACATTTGGCAATCATTTTGAAGAGGCATATTATCAATTAATGGGATATAAACTTGGGGTGTCTAAGCTAAAGAATAACGATAAAAGACTCATTGATGATTTATTAAAATACATGGCTGAATATAAGGTTGATTATACCCATTTCTTTTACGCGTTAAGCTATGGTATCGAAATGGATATATTAAAAAACCCAAAATTTCAAACCTGGCATCGGGCTTTTTTGAAGCGCATCAAGGATGAAAAAGAACCCCTAAAAACAATGAAGAAACATAATCCTTTAATCATCCCTCGCAACCACCTTGTAAAAAAGGCTTTAGATGAGGCTGCCTATCAAGATAATTTTGAGCTATTTAACGAACTACTCAAGGCTTTGCAAAATCCATTTAATGAAAATATGGTCGCTAAAAAATTTATAACTCCACCAGAAGCTACTTATAATCATATTACTTATTGTGGAACATAATTGAGGCAATGTTTTGATGGATCAAAACTTAAGAAAAGTAAACATCATGGCTTCATAGTAGGCTAATATGTGGGTGGTAATATTTAAAAGAAGCTCATCAAGCTTAGGAATTAACTGCAAATCTTAGAAGATTCTTTTAGATAGTGTTATAATTAAATTAAGCATAAATAATGGAGGGATATTATGGCATCAGATCAATACCATGAACCGATTGAACTATTGGATGATAAGACACAGGATTTTACACGCGTCATCAAAAGTATCATGGAAGAATTTGAAGCGGTAGATTGGTACAACCAGCGTATGAGCGCAACCAAAGACCCTGAAGTCAAAGCGCTTTTAAAACATAACCGTGATGAAGAGTTAGAACATTTGGCCATGGGTATCGAGTGGTTGAGAAGACAAATGCCTGAGTTGGACCAAGAACTTAGAGAGAACCTTTTCACCGAAGGGCCAATTGGCCATCATGATGAAGAAGAAGCCGAAGTTCAGACACTTAAAAACAAAAGTCTCAACATTGGAAAACCCAAACGCTGAGGAGGCGAAGCAATGGATCTATTTAAACAAGCACTAGCGCCCATTCCCACCGAAGCGTGGGATGAGATTAATGACCGTGCTAAAGAGGTTATTCTCTCACAACTGACCGCACGTCGTGTACTTTTTGTAAGTGGACCTAAAGGCCTTGATACCAATAGTGTACCCCAAGGTAGATTGAAAACCATCAAACCGGTAAAAGAAGGTGAAATCGGCGTCGGAATTTATGACGTGCTTCCCCTTATGGAAACCCGGATTGAGTTCGAACTTTCCCGCTGGGAACTCGATAACATCCTGCGCGGTGAAAAAGACACTGAACTCGATGGCTTAGAAGAAGCCGCAGAAAAACTCGCACTTTATGAAGAAGACAGCATTTATAACGGCAACAAACAAGCGGGTATTAAAGGTCTTAATGAAGTAGCTGGCAAACGCATCAAACTCACCAAGAATGCCAACGATATTTTAAGAGCGATCAGTGAAGGGGCATTTGCTATTAATGATGCGTATGCAGAAAAACCCTATGACTTGATGGTATCTGATGAGGTTTACACACGACTTAATCAGATGTATGAAGGGGCACTTTTACGTCATTATGTCGAAGCTATTATCGGAGGCGAAGTCGTTCGTTCACGCGTCTTAAAAGGAGCGCTCTTGATTCCTAGAGATCATGAAGACCTTGAACTTACCATCGGACAAGATTATAGCGTAGGTTTTGAAAACTATGATTCTGACAATGTCCGTTTGTTCGTCATGAACAGCTTCACATTCCGTTGTCTTGATGAAAACATCGTGGTTGCCTTTGACATCGATTAATCTTTAGCATTTTAGAAATAATACAGTATCTAAAAGTGACTTCTGTCCTATCAACATAAAGAGGTCACTTTTTTTATGCAATATTTTTGAAACAAGCTTGTGATTTGACACTAGATTAAACCCTCTAAGGAGTGAGAAAGTGTGATATACTTATTTTGGTTGCTGCTTTCAAAACGATACAAGTATAACTAAAGCCAATATAATCCTTTTAATTCAATAACTACGGGGCATCATTATTAAATTGATTATAGAATACTCGTAAAAAGCAACATAAGAAAAGAGGAGGCATCAGATTAGATGATTCATGTAAAAAACAAAGCCTGGGACTGGAAAAAAGTTGAAGATAGTAGATGGTTAGAACCAAGTGAAGATATGTACTACTATGTACATAGATGGCACAAACCCAACCAACAAAATTCCTTACTAGATTTGGGGTGTGGTTTAGGGCGTCATTCAATACTTTTTGCTAAAGAAGGGTTTAATGTAACCGCATTTGATTTGTCAGAAGAGGCGATTAACAGGTTAGATAATTATTGCACTCAAAACAACATGAATATCAATACGGTTTGTGGAGATATGATAGTTTTACCCTTTGAGAAAGATACGTTTGATTATGTCATTTCATATCATGTGATATCACATACAAATACTGAAGGTGTTTTTTCTATTTTTAAGCAACTTAAATCAATTCTTAAACCTGGTGGAGAAATGTTTTTAACACTAGGGTCCCAAAAATCCACAAAGTTCAAAACCCATATAGGTGAATGGGTCGATTCTAACACACTCATAAAAGATCAAAACGATCATGAACATGGTATTCCACATTTTTATGCTAATGATGCTTTGCTACAAAAACTGTTAAAACCATTTGAAGTTATTTCAATCAAATTATCAAATAACGTTGATTTGAATACGGTTAACCAATATGGTTGGCATTATTTCATTCATTTAAAACAAGGTTGAACCAACCTAAGATTTTGAGTTTTTTATATGGTCAGACTAAGGACGCATATCATAAATAAATGAATGACTACCAAATAGCTTGATTTGCACTTATGTCAAAGGAGAAATTATGAAAGAAAAAAACCTAGAAGAAATGTCTTTAGAAGCCTTGTGGAAACTGTTTCCCATTGTTTTAAAGCCACACCAACCAACATGGTACACACAGTTCAAGAAGGAAAAAGACCGTTTAGAATCTACTTTGGATTTATCAAAGATAAGGCGAATAGAACATATTGGGAGCACAGCAATAAAAACTATTTGTGCTAAACCAAGTGTGGATATTTTAATGGAACTGAAAAAAGAGGCTCTATTTGATGCGTTTTATGAGCCTTTAAAAAAGGCTGGCTATATTGTTATGAATAAAGACAAAGACCGGGTTTCATTAAATAAAGGGTATACACCTAAAGGTTATGCTAAGGAAGTCTTTCATCTACATTTAAGAAGCTTTAATAATCATGACGAGCTATACTTTCGGGATTATCTTATCGATTTTCCTAAGGAAGCCAAAGTATACCAAGCTTTAAAAAAAGATTTAGCTCAAAAGCATAAACACCATAGAGACGATTACACCAATCAAAAATCAGCATACATTAAAAAGATAACACATAAAGCAAAAGTCTATTATAATGATAAGTACAAAGGTTAAAACAAAACTAATCTATAACATAAGATTACTGTAGATAGATGCTTTATATCGAAATAATGCGGAGGTAAATCTATGAAACTATTTAGATTAGTTTAAGAGTATATTTATGGCTTATCGTATTGTTCTTTTTTCTGATGTCTTTTGATGTATTTGATTCACCTGAGAACTTAGTGGAAAATGTTATTGGATTCTTTATTCATTTCCTTCCTGGTTTATACATTGGACTTGTATTGCTTTTTGTTAAGCATAGAAAAACAAGGTCCGTTTTCCTCCTCATTTTAGGCATATTTTTATTCTTTTTATTCAATCCTATTAATAACATTTCTCAACAATGGCCAATCATCTTACTTATTGTTATACCAATTATTATAAGTGCTTTTGTTAAGGTATAATCAAGGATTGTATGATTGAGTAGAAGATCCGATGCTTTTAGATTTGGCTTAAAAGTAATGACTTAATGTACTATTTGAGCTGTTAATCCTTCGCTAGAAAGCTATCAATAAAAAAGTGATACCATTAATTTCGGTATCACTTTTAGTTATGGTGTAGTATCTTGATTTTGTGCTGGAGATGATTTCAATGCTTCTATAATTTTTTCTTTCAAATTATCATGATCTCCTTGTTTCAAAAGAAAGGTTTCATGTGTTTTTGATCGTACGCCAAAAGTTTTAAAAGTAATGGTCAATCGTTCGTGTTTTATAAAAACATAAAAGTGTCTATCGATTCTAATGTTGATTACTTGATGGTTGTCATAGGATCTTTTACCTATTTTATCGGTGATTTCAGCCTTGCCTTTTGCGATTTTCAATCTTTTATCTGCCGTTTTTTTGAATTCCCGACCTAAAAACAAGTAAGAAAAGATGAGGCCAAGGCCATACAGAAACAAAAGATTAAGCCATAAACCCCCTTCGATGAAGCCCCAGTCGCTTCCATCCCAGATAAAGAGGAACACAAAGACAAATAGCGAGGTCATTAGTGAAGCGACAAGCATCAAAAAAAGCTTTTGCTTAAAACCAAGTGTAACGGAGGATAATTTTACCATAAGTGATGAACCGGATCCTTGATAAAGGTGTCATAGATTTCCCTTACTTTGGCCATATCTTTATCTGACAATGGCTCCATTGTCGCAGCTTTGGCGTTATTACGAATATGTTCAGGTTTTGATGCGCCTGGAATAACGGTTGAAACGGCATCAAACATCAAAATCCATCTTAAAGCATAAGGGGCGATGTTATCGGTATTGAAGTGTTTTTTAAGCGCATCAACGGCTTTTAAACCTAAGTTGTAATCGACGCCTGAAAAAGTCTCGCCTTTATCGAACGCCGCGCCATCACGGTTATAAGTACGATGATCATTTTTATTAAAAGTGGTTTTCTCATTAAATTTCCCCGTCAAAAGACCACTAGCAAGTGGAACTCTGACGATAACGCCCACATTTTTTAACTTTGCTTGTTCAAAGAAGACTTCAGCTGGGCGCATGCGAAACATGTTGAAGATGATTTCAACAGCATCCACGCCTTCGTATTCTAGGGCTTTTAGACCTTCTTCAATACGTTCGACGCTAACGCCATAGTGCTTGATTTTACCTTCTGTTTTCAGCGTATCGAGTAATTTGAATACTTCTGGATTGTAATATACATCGGTTGGAGGACAGTGTAACAGTACCATATCGAGTGTTTCTTGATTGAGACGTTTTCTTGAATCATCAATGAATGAACGAATGTTTCCTTCATTGTAACCTTCTTTGGTTTGTGCGGGCAGTCTTCTACCCGTTTTGGTGATGATGAAAGGTTTATCTGATAGTGTTTTAATATAAGTACCAATCGTTTCTTCACTTTTACCATCTTGATAGACATCAGCGGTATCAAAGGCATTGATATCTGCGGCAGTTGCGTTTTTTAAAGTTTGCATTGCAACGTCTTGGTCAAATGGCTCACCCCAGACGCTACCAAGTTGCCAGGTACCGAGTGAAATCTCACTGATAGCAAAGCCGGTTTTTCCAAAGGATCTTTTTTTCATGTTGATTCTCCTCGTATAATAGTCTTTTTAGGCGCTTTCCCGATGGATGAGTTCATAGGGGACGAACACCGTTAATTTAAGATCGCGTTCATTGTTAATCTGTTCGATAAGCATCCTAACTGCGAGTACACCCATGAATTCAGAATATACTTTCACGGTTGATAGTGAAGGGGAAGTATACTGCAGTGTAGGGATATCATTAACACTAAAGATGGCGATATCTTCAGGGATTTTTAGGTCGTTTTCAAGAATACCCCTAACCACGCCAATGGCGATTGAATCATTGCCGCAGAAGATGGCAGTGGGCAAATCCTCATAGGTTTCCTTAAGTAGTTCGTTAATTAATTTATAGCCGGATTCGATGGCATAATCACCGACTTTAAAGTATTTCGAGTTAAATAAGTTGTTTTGATACATCGTTTCTTGAAATTCAAGTTCTCTTTGGTCAGTGTGGCGATGCCCTGTTTCTGGTACTACTTCCTGACCACCGATATAGCCGATCTTTTTGTGGCCTTTATCAAGTAGATATTCAAGCACATCCTTTGTGATGGCACGGAAATCGACATACACCGAGTCATAGCGGAAGCGGTGATCGACGGAGTTGACATAGACGATGTTATTATAGATGGATTCCATGAAATCCCGTGTCTCTTCACTAAAACGGCCTAATACGATAATGCCGTGGTATTGGTCAGAAGCTATATTTTTTCTTAAGTTGTTGTCGTTGTAAATAACATCAAAATCAATGTTACTATCCTTGGCTTCTCGCTGAATACCCATTCGAATCGAAATGAAATAAGGATCATTAATTTCCTTTTCCACCGTATACCATGTCACAATACCGATTCTTTTGTTCGGTTGCTTACTTTTGATTTTATGACGGTGCTTAGTATAGGACAGCTTTTCTGCAGCTTCAAAGATTCTTTTTTTCGTTTTTGATGTAACGTTGAGCGTTTCATCATGGTTTAAAACTCTTGAAACCGTTGCGATGGATACATTTGCTAGTTTGGCAATATCTTTAATAGTTGGCATAGTTAACACTTCCTTATTATGTCATTATTCATTAATTGAGGTCTCAGTTTAAAGTTTTCAAAGGCGTCAATTGTCATTGTTTAATAGTTTCTGCAGTTTGTAATTTGGATATCATATCTTTTGATATCACAAAATGTGCGCGCCTTAACTTATCAGCCTAATGATACTAAATTTTTACTAAAACAACAAGATAAGAAGTAAATCAATCGCTGTAA
>CAZCSL010000025.1:0-20729 GCA_964501415.1 uncultured Candidatus Izemoplasmatales bacterium | reverse complement strand
GATTTACCGCTACCTGAAAGCCCCACGATAACAAACAGTTCATTTTCTTTAATATGGAAATTTACGCGTTTAACCGCGACGGTTGCCCCGGTTTTTTCACGTACTTCAAGGGGACTGTAATCGTCTAATATTTTAATGGCAGCTTCACGTTGACGGTTAGTACCGAAAACTACACTAAGATCTTCAACTTTAACATCTTTTGCCATGTCTATTCCTCTCCTTTTTGCGCCGTCGTATCGAGTTTTTGTGCGACGCCTTGCAGCAATCTATCCAAGATAATCGCTAAGAAGACAATCGCAAATCCAGCGGCAAACCCATCACCAACGCGGATTTGTTCAACCGCGCGTAAAACATCTCGACCGACTCCGGGTGTACCGATCATGGCGGCAATAACCACCATGGCAACGGCCATCATGGTTGTTTGGTTAAGTCCTGCGGCAATCGTGGACATCGCTTGAGGTAGTTCAATTTTAAACAGCATTTGCATGGGGGTAGACCCAAACGAGGTTCCTGCCTCTACGACTTGCTCATCGACGTTGGTAATACCAAGATAAGTCAGACGAATCAGCGGAGGCAAGGCATAAATGGTTGTGGCGAATACCGCCGGTACACGTCCAAACGTATTAAAGAGCATCAATGCTGGGATTAAGTATACGAATGACGGCAAGGTCTGCATTCCATCTAAGATTGGCTTTAATACCGCTTCAACGCGGCGGGATTTAGCCATTAAGATACCGCTTGGAAGGCCGATTACAAAGCTGATTAACACACTAACCACAATGATGGCCAGCGTATACATAGTCGCATCCCAAAAGCCAAATACCCCAATCAGTAACAGTAGGATGGATAAAACAATGGCGGTAGAAACCTTATATAGCTTCATTGCCGCGATAAATAGTAAGATAAGATAACCCCACCACGGAATAAAGAACAAAAAGTCTTGCACGCGGTTGATGATGAACGTAAACACCACGACAAATAAGTCTAAGGCCCCACGGAAAAACGTGTTGATCCAATCAACTAATGCATCGATTGGACCAGAAATATCGTAGGTAAAGTTTTCTGGAAATTCTAGTATAAAATTTAACAGTTTCATAAGTATCATTTCTCCTTATAATTAATGTTCAGTCTTTTGTGTGAGTATAAGCACTTTTTAAAGAAAACCTAGGTTAGACAAAAGATTTTCTTTAAAAAGTGCAGGTGACTTTGCACGATGCAAAATCACCTGCAAATGTGATTAAACGTTGTTATTACTCATTTTCTAAAGCATCGTTAACTCTTTGAGCAACATCTTCTGGAACCCACTCGCTCCAGACATCTTCATAGTTTTGTAAGAACCAAATAGCAACATCATATTCTTCCCAATCTTCATTCTCAACCATTTGTAAGATCATTTCACTGGTTAATTCGGTTGATGTTGCATAGTTACTGATGAATTCATAAATTTCAGGATAGTCTTCTTCAAAGCTATCGGTTACAACTACGGTAACGTTACCCGCTGGTAGGTCACCTAAAGCTTCTTCTTCATGCACATCTGGGTCATAGTCTACTTCATCGGGAAGATAAACTAAATCCATAACCGCATGGGGCCATGTTGGTGCCCAGTGGTACCCAGCCCATGGTTCTTCATTGTCATAAGCATTTTGAAGGGCGGTATTTAAAGTAGCGGTTGAACCCATTGGAATAAACTCAAAATTATCTACAAAGTCACCATAAGCTTCTTCATTAGAGAACTTAGTTACCAAGAAATCGGTAGCTGCCCAACCTTCAGGACCACCATAGATAAGACCTTTGTCTGGATCGTTAGTCTCAGGATGTAAGAATAGATCTTTGTGTTCAATTAAATCTTGCAAGGTATAGATTTCATGTGAATCTTGCAAGTACTGTGGAATCCAGATACCTTGACCTGGATCTTCAAAGTTTACCGAAACCTGGTGGTAATACCCTTGTTCGGTATCCTCATCATAGGTAGCAAGATTGGCTTTCCACATCTCTAAGTTAACATGGAATGATCCATTTCTAAGGTTTTCAATTTGAACAGGGGTTGCGGTAATGGTTTGTTCAGCTTCCACGCCATACCCTTGTTCTACAATGTACATCGCAATTTCATTATGGATTAGGATACTTGCCCAATCACCTGCGGCAAACTGAACGGGTTGCTCACTGTCCATATCACATGCAGATAAGGTTAATCCTAATGTAAATACTGTTAGCAAAATAGCTAATTTTTTGTAAATCTTCATAAATTTCACTCCTATATAATTTTTACAACCTACATAATATCATAAGGTTGTCAGATGTCAAGGGTGTGAAAATCCCTTGAAACAATCTATATAAACGCCTTAATATGGCTGTTTATAACTTTATTAGACTTCTCTTCTAAATAATGAAAATGTTTTCTTTTTCACTTCATCGTCGCCTAAGACAAACAAGGTCATGCCTGGGGTTAGCGTCATTTTAGGATTTGGAGCTTGATAAAGTTGCCCATCCACTTCAACGGCTAGAACCAAGCCATGGGTTTTTTGCCAAAAAGCGATGGTTTTTAAGTTTTCATTGATGTGTTTATCATCACTTTGTAACTTGATGGTGAAAAACTCGAAGGGAAATATGTCATTCTTGGCGGTTTCAAATAGTTTTTTAATATGACTATTTAACAGATCATGGACTTTATTGGATTCTCTTAATAAACCCATCGTATCAATAAACAATCGATGTGATTCACTTTGTTTGCGGTGTTGATCGACATATATTTTAGCGGCACTGTGTGATATGACGAAAATACCTTGTCGCTCTTTTACCTCAACGACCCCAAAATTTTCTAATAGGCGCATCGCTTTACGGATGGTTTCACTAGATACGTTAAACTCTCCTGCTAAAACGCTGCGTCCTCTTAGTTTGTCCCCTTCTGCTATCTTATTGGCAACAATGCGTTTAGCAATTTGATAAGCAATGTTTTGATAGCGGGCTTCTTTTTTTGTCATAACGTTCACCTCGAAGCTTTTTTTCATGTTTACAACCCATATAATATACTAAGGTTGTCAGTTTGTCAAGTTTTTGGCTTTTGGCCAAATGGTAAAAAATAGAAATGCTAATATATATAATTTACAAATTTAACATTATATAGTAAAATTAAAATAGTAACTAAAATATAGGAGGATGTTATGAAGAAGGTTTTATTGGTTTTCATGTTTGGAGTCTTTTCACTAGGTTTATATGCTTGTGGTACAGACACTGACGCTGATCTTACTAAAATAGCGTTAATTACTGACTATGGTGACATCGATGATGAGTCCTTTAACCAAGGGACTTGGGAAGGTATTTTGGCTTATGCAGATGAACATGGTATGGAAATAGAATATTTCCGTCCTGCGGCGGTCTCTGATGCGGATTATATTGATTCCATCAATTTGGCTGTAGAACAAGGGTTTGGGATTATCGTTACCCCTGGTTTCTTGTTCGAACAAGCGATTTATACCTCACAAATTAATCATCCCGATGTGAAGTTTATCTTACTAGATGCACAGCCCACCGATGAAGATGAAGGTGTAATGGTTGCAGACAATACATTGTCTATCTTCTATAATGAGCATGAATCTGGCTTCTTAGCAGGTTATGCAGCCGTTAAAGAAGGTCACAGAGACCTTGGCTATATGGGCGGTATTCCGGTTCCAGCGGTGGTACGCTTCGGTGTTGGTTTTGTTGCTGGTGCTTACTATGCAGCTGATGAATTAGGCGTTGAAATTAACTTCCCTAATGATCGTTACGATTTCTTAGGTACATTCGATCCAGGACCTGCAGTAGAATCTCAAGCAGCTGGTTGGTACAGTGGTGGTACTGAAAGTATCTTTGTCGCAGCAGGTGGTGCTGGTCTTAGTGTTATGAGTGCTGCTGAAGAGGCAGATGCTTGGATGATCGGCGTTGACGTTGATCAATCTGGTTTAAGTGACCGCGTATTAACCTCAGCGATGAAAGCCTTAGGCGAATCTGTGCAACTTGCCTTTGATGCTTACTATCAAGATGACGCATTCCCAGGTGGAGAAACATGGTATCTTGGTGCCGACAACGATGGTGTTGCATTGCCAATGGAAAATTCTCGTTTCGACAACTTTACTCAAGCCGATTATGACGCGATTTACGATTTATTGGCAGCCGGGACCGTTGAGGTACCCGAAAACTATGATGAGTTAGTTGCATTCTTAGATGATTTAGGCATTCTCGATCTACTAGAGATTGAAGAGGATTCATTCAGTTAATTTCGCATGTATAATAGCATTTAGATTTTACTTGGGAGGGAAGGCATGCCTTCCCTCCTTTTCTTTAAAAAACATACTAATGAGGTGTGATGTATGAGTTATGTGATAGAAATGCAATCAATCACCAAATCATTTCCCGGTATTAAAGCCAATGATAATATCAATTTGCAGCTGCGCAAAGGCGAAGTGCATGCGTTGCTCGGTGAAAACGGTGCTGGGAAGTCCACCTTGATGGGGGTTTTATTTGGTTTGTATCAACCGGATGAAGGTTCGATCAAAGTGCATGAAAAACCGGCCGATATCAAAAACCCTAATGACGCGAATGATTTAGGTATCGGTATGGTTCACCAACATTTCAAGTTGGTTGGGCGCTTTACGGTTTTAGAAAATATAATTTTAGGTCAAGAAGATGTACAAAAGGGCTTTCTTACCTATACAGAAGCAAGAAAAAAAGTGGAAAACATCAGTAAACAATATGGATTAAACGTCGATTTAGATGCTTTAGTCGACGATATTTCTGTGGGCCAACAACAGCGCGTTGAAATTCTTAAAGTGCTTTACCGCGATGCAGAAATATTGATTTTAGATGAACCAACGGCGGCTTTAACGCCTCAAGAAATTGAAGATTTGATGGAAGTCTTAATCCTATTTAAAAAAGAAGGCAAATCCATTTTATTTATATCTCATAAACTAGAAGAGATTAGACGCATCGCCGATCGTTGTACCATTTTACGCAAAGGTAAACATATCGACACGGTCGATGTGGCTAAGACCACCAACGAACAACTCGCTGAAAAAATGGTTGGTCGTAAAGTCGTCTTTAGCATCGACAAGCCTAAAGCTAAGGTTAAAGATAAAGTCTTATCCGTTGAAAATTTATCGGTTATCTCACCCACAACGAAAAAGACCGTGGTTGATAACGTCAGTTTTTCGGTATCCGCAGGAGAAATATTTACGATTGCGGGCATTGAAGGCAATGGTCAAACGGAGTTAATTTATGGTTTGACCGGTTTATATCCTGTTAATTCGGGTTCAATTAAACTATCTGATGACCCCATCGAAAAACTTTCAATCAGAGAGCGTGCTAAAAAAGGCATTGCGCATATTCCTGAGGATAGACAAAAGCATGGGTTGGTTCTTGATTATCCTTTGGATTATAATCTAGTTTTACAATCCTATTACAATCCACCTTTCCAACGACGCGGCTTTTTACAGTTTGATGCGATTCGTGAACACGCGAATCGGTTAATTGACCGTTTCGATATCCGCAGTGGTAGCGGGCCTATCACGATCGTACGTAATATGAGTGGTGGTAACCAACAAAAGGCCATTTTGGGCAGAGAAATCGACCGTGATTGTGACTTGTTAATTGCGGTACAACCCACCAGAGGGCTTGATGTAGGGGCCATCGAAGCGATTCAAAAAGAATTGATTAGCTTTAGAGACCGCGGCAAAGCGGTATTAATCGTATCCTACGATTTGAATGAAGTATTTACCATCAGCGACCGTATCATGGTCATGTATGAAGGCGAAAACGTCGGTATTCTAGATCCTGAATCAACCTCAGCTGAAACACTCGGATTATACATGTCTGGTTCAAAACGGAGTGATAGTAATGAATAATCTATGGAACAGTGTCCTTGATACGCTGGCTAAAAAACCCAACAGCATCAGCATTATTTCTAGCTTTGTAGCGGCCATTATCGGCATGCTTTTAGGGTTTGTCTTGATGTTCTTTGTCAGTCCTGCGGATTCCTTTGGTGCCTTTTTCACCATGGTTACCGGCCCCTTCCAAAGCATGAGCCGTATCGGTATGGTAGTGCGTTCTAGTGTGCCCATACTGCTTACGGGCTTAAGTGTCGCGTTCGCCTTTAGAACTGGGCTTTTCAACATTGGGGCTTCAGGTCAGATGATGATCGGCGGTATTTTAGCCATTTATGTAGGCATTCATTGGGATTTCTTAGGTCCCTTCCACTGGATTGTAGCGATGTTTGCCGGTATTGTTGGTGGCGCACTTTGGGGCTTGATACCCGGATTGTTAAAAGCCTTTAGAAATGTGCATGAAGTCGTCACGAGCATCATGTTAAACTACGTGGCTTTATATATATCTAGATTGATGATTTTAACCTTTTTCCACGATACTTTGCAAGCGAGTTCTGAGCGTGTGCCTAGAAGCGCAAGAATTCCTGAAGGTTTTCTACCGCGCTTGTTTGGCGGACAACCCGTAGATATCGGGATTATTATCGCGATTGGCGCGGCGATTATCATTCATGTCGTCTTAAATCACACCACGTTTGGCTATGAACTTAAAAGCGTTGGTTTAAGCCGAGCTGCCGCTCAATATGCGGGGATTAAAGAAAAGCGCAGCGTCGTTTTATCGATGCTGATTGCCGGCGCTTTAGCAGGATTAGCCGGTGCGCTTTACTTCTTGGTAGGCGATCGTCGTTTTGGTTTAAGCGATGGCATCATCGAACATGGCTTTACCGGTATCGCGATTGCCTTACTCGCTTTAAGTGCCCCACTCGGTGTGATTGTGGCGGCCTTCTTCTACGGCGTTATCTACCGTGGTGGTTGGCTTATTCAAACTGAATACCGCGAAGAAATCGTCGATATTATCATCGGTTTCATCATATACTTTAGTGCTTTAAGTCTATTTACCAAACAAGTGATTGGAAATTACTTGCGAAGGAAGACAAAACGTGATATTGAAGCTGCTACGAAAGAAGGTGATGTCTGATGTTGGATGCTATTTTGCAATTGAGTGATCCGGTTGCACGCTTCGGCATTCCCATTATGATTGTACTGCTTTTGGTTGCCCTTGGCGGTATGTTTTCTGAGCGCAGTGGTGTTGTTAACATCGCCCTTGAAGGCATCATGGTGATGGGGGCTTTCTCAGCCGCTGTGGTTATCTACTACATGACCGTAACAAACGATATGCCATTACAATTAGCTGTTATCGTTGGGTTAACCGTAGGGGCGGTTACGGGGATGGTCTTTGCACTAGCCCATGCGTTCGCCTCGGTTTCGATGAATTCTAATCAGATCATCAGTGCCACGGCATTAAATATTTTTGCCCCGGCGATTTCCGTCTTTGTGGCTCGTACCTTTTACGTTAATCCCGTTACCCAGCGGGCCACCGACCGTATCAATGTATCGGCTTCTTATCGTATCAATGTGCCTTTCTTAGAAGATTTGCCCTTAATTGGTAACTTCTTGTTTACCAGAGCCTTTTTATCGACGTTTATCGGCTTTGGCGTATTGATCATTGTATCGATTATATTTTCAAAAACCCGACTTGGTTTGCGCCTTAAAAGTTGTGGAGAAAACCCGCACGCCGCAGATTCACTAGGTATTAACGTTTATAAAGTTCGTTATATCGGCGTGATGATGTCTGGTGTATTGGCAGGATTGGGCGGGGCTTCTTATATGATTTCATTCCATAACGGCTTTGATGGTCATGTCCATGGTCTTGGTTTCTTAGCCCTTGCGATGCTTATTTCTGGTCAGTGGCGTCCCTTCCGGGTGTTTATCTTTGCGATTATATTCTCCTTCTTCTATATCGTACAAGCGCAATACGATTCACTAGCTATCTTCGACAACGTCGATTTACCACGTCAAGTCTATCAAATGTTCCCTTACATCATGACGTTGGTCATCCTGGCGTGGTTCTCTAAGACCGCACGGGCACCAAGAGCCCTTGGTGAACCTTACGATGCGGCCAAGCGTTAATCATACGCCTTTTCATAATATAAGCGCTTTGAATAGACAGTTTCTATTCAAAGCGCTTTTTACGTTCATAATGCATGACCTATAATACGCTAAGGTCAATAATCGCATCGACATCAAGACATTTTTGGTCCAAAATCAAGGTGCGATGAGAAAAATCCACGCATTTAATACGGCCTTGAACTCTTTCAATAACGCCGTGATAATAAAGCTTGACTTCAACCGTAAGTTTTTTATTGAGGGCTTCTTCTAAGTGATACTGCATCAGTTGAAGTTGGTCTTCACTTAAGAGAGGTTTTTCTTTTTGATTTAGCTTCGTATAAAGTTCTTGTAAGGCTTGGCCTTGGGTTTCTAAGGCTTCAAAAGGCAGCCACTTTAACATTTTTCTATCCTGATACGCTCTAGCCATGATGTCCACCTACCAGTGTGGCACGTCTTTTTGCGGTACCCGCTTCTAAATAAGAGGTTAAACGTAGCACGCTTTTTTTGCCAAAGCGCCCTTTGAGGGTATCGATGGTTTGAAACAAGCGTTGTTCACGCTCTTTTTTATGGATTGATTCAAAGAAACTTAATTGATCAAACAAACGCTTGGGTTTCAAATTGGTCGCACGCACAGAAATTTTTCGGACCGCCTCATTTTCATAGTGATGATCAATCAGCGTTAAGCAAGCCGATAAGATTTCACTGGATAAATCCGTAGCCTGCGGCAAGGATAACTGTCTAGAAAAGCCGCCACCCACTTCTTTGGCATAAGCGATACTGAGATGGATGGTTTTGGCTTCTTGGCGAATGAAACGTAATTTTTCTGCGGTTTCATCGCTCATTTCCAAAAGCAACACCATCAATTCTGAGGCGTGATAGTCGCGATAAAGCGTTTGACCCAAACCAACGCTTTTACACGGTGCTTTTACGTCTTGATGTTTTTCTTTGATGATGGCTTGGTCGACCCCGTGGGCATGATAATAAAGCTCTTCGCCGATAATGCCAAAGTGTCTTTTGAGTTTTTTTACATCATACTTAGCAATATCTTCAACTTGGTAAAGGCCTAATAAGTTAAGCCGTCTTTCCATCCGCTGACCGATACCCCACATTTTACTCAGGGGCTTAAGTGGCCACAAATCGTTTTTTACATCCTCATAATGCATCATCTCTAGGTGGTCTTTAGACCGTTTGCTTTTGAGATCCAAGGCGAGCTTGCTCAACAATAAATTATCGCCAACCCCCGCGCTTGATGGAATCTTGGTGCGCGCGTAAATGCGCTTCATGATCGTCTTGGTAAGCGTTTTGGCATCCATATTGTAGTAAATCAAGTAATCGGTTAAATCCAAAAACGATTCATCGATACTATAAATATGCAAATCTTCCTTAGCGATAAATTCTAGATACACGCCGATGATTTCTTTGGAAAACTCGATATAGGTATTCATATTAGGCTTGGCCACAATCACGTGTTTGGGCAAATCCTTAAGTTCATAAATACGAGCCCTTGAAGGGAACCCCAGTTTTTTTAAGTAAGGGCTAATCGCGAGGACGATAGAGCCTTCCCCGCGCGATTTATCGGCCACAATCAAAGGGGTTTTAAAAGGGTCCAACCCTCTTAAAACGCATTCTACAGAGGCATAAAAGCTTTTTAAATCAATACAAGCAATGGCGCGGCGTTGATAGATGGATTGCATAAAAAATCACCACCTTTTATCGGTGATGATATTATAGCAAGAAACTTTTTTTAGATGTAGGATTGACATTTGTCACGTTTTTTGAAAGAAAACGCCTGTCTAGCTAAACCGGTTTTTAAAATTTTTCCAAACGGATGCCCGTGTAAATATTGAAATATTTCATGGGACTTTGGTCCTTACAATCCAATCCGGTGTTCATTGAGCGGTTTTCAAACAACTGAGAAACGCTTAAAGGACGGTGATGAACGATATGGTCATAAACCGCTTTGATAAGCTCAAAGGCGCGTTTTAATGCTTGTTTATAAAGCGTTAAGACATCGTCGCAACATCGTTGATTGGTAATGGGATGATGCCAACAGGTTTTGGTGAGATTTAAGTAATCGTAGCTTTGATCATAGTTGTAAAAGGAAAGGTCCTTAAAATATAAGTCACGTTTGCGTTGAAAAAAATCAACAAACCCATAGAGACGTTTTTTGAGTCCAAAACGGTCAAAAATCCCATATTTGAGCACCAAACGCATCGTACGAAGACTTTTTTCATAGCGTTTGCCGCCGGCTTCTTCGTTGTGGACGTTTTTAAGCGTATCGTCTAAAAGCTTCTTCACGCTTTGGTCTAAAGGTTTGTTTATCAAGGCCTCTTGATAAAGCTTGATTTTATGAGGCATAACGTTATATCTTTGTTTCAAAAAATGCGCATCGATGTTGCGTTCAAACCGTAAATGTAAGCCTCTTAAAGGATGGGTCTTAGGATTGTTATATTGATATAACCCTACGTGATAATAAACGTAAGGGTGCAAAATCGTATCGAGGGTGAAATGCGCAATATAGCCCAACAAAAAACCTAGATTTTGCGGTGTTTGTTGGGTTTTCACATAAGTGATCATCGTTTGTAGCGTTTTGTTCATGTTTTCTTCATGTAAGCGTTCACCAATGTGCATGGTTTTTTTGCGCGCTTTAAAAATGCGGTAAAAGTAGGGATCAGGCCCCTGTGAGCCAAGCCGCATATAAGCGCCATCAATTTTTGATTGCATCGCTTGATCAAAGCGTTTATATAAATCGTTCGCCATGGTGTTATGCATTGCAATATCGGCCATAAATAACCCTTCTATGTTAGTGATTTTAGTTTTTCATCAAACAGTGTAGGCAAAGACGTCTCAAAAGTCAACCGTTTTTTAGAAATGGGATGCGTAAAACTAATTTTTGAGGCGTGTAAATACTGCCCGGTCTTTTCTTGGTGTTTTTTAAAGCCATAGGTCAAATCCCCCATGATAGGATGATTGATATATTGCATATGGACCCTTATTTGGTGGGTTCTTCCTGTTTCTAATTGACATTTAATCAACGTGGCATCCTTGAAGCGTTTTATCACTTCAAAATGCGTGATGGCTTCTTTGCCTTGTTCGGTGACACACATTTGTTGGCGTTTTTTGGGATGGCGCCCAATGGGGGCAATGACTTTACCCTTATTATGATCGATGACGCCTTCTACAAGGGCGTGGTATTGGCGTTTAATGGTACGTTTTTTTAACGCGGCTTGCAAGAAATCAAGGCTCTTTTGGTGTTTGGCCACCAGTAACAACCCACTAGTATCTTTGTCGAGTCGATGAACCACCCCGGGGCGCATGTCATCTTCAAAGCTATCTAAATCGAGATAGTTTAACAAGCCATGAACCAACGTCGTTTCTTTAGTCGTATGCGCGGGGTGAACCACGAGGCCAGAGGGTTTGTTGATGACCATCAAATCATTATCTTCATAAACGATATCAAGTGGCATATTGACGGGTTTTAGCGGTTCTTTGGACGTCTGTTGGTAAGCGATGGATACCGTCTCATCCGTTTTTACTTTATAGGCGGGTTTTTTTAAAACCCCATCCACTAAAACGGATTTTGCCTCAAAAAGCACGCCTATTTGGGCGCGCGATACGTCATCTAACAAAAGCGATAAAACTTTGTCCAATCGCTGATTATGATATTTACTTTCAATCTTGAAGGTTTTTTTCATTGGATGACCCTCGCTTTTTTTCAAAGATAAATATATCTAGAGCTAAAGCGATAAACCCCATCGTCAAAGCGATATCGGCAATATTAAAAACGGGGAATTGATGGGATAATATCCACGCATCGATCATATCGATGACCTTGCCACCCTCACGGGTTAAACGGTCGATAAAATTGCCGATGCTGCCGCCAATCAAAAGGCTTAAAGCCAATGTATAAAAGAAGGCTTTCTTAAAATCACCGTAAATGGATAAAACGATAAAAGCGATCAAGGCGATGATCGTCACAACAATAAAGAAACTGGTTTGACCAGGAAAAATGCCAAATCCAGCCCCGGTATTTTCCGCGTAAGTCAAACTAAAAAAACGCGGAATGATAACGATATCTTCTGCTCCTTTAAGGTGCTTAATAGCAAGGTACTTTGTCCACTGATCAAGCGCAATGATAGCTATTATGATTGCACCCATAATGGCGTAGGTCTTGGTTTTCATAAGTCACATCCTAGGTGTACATTGGAATCAGCATCAGCATAAGGATAAGCCCTACTAAGATGATGATGCTTATCGCGATGCTTATTTCCAAAGTCATGATTTTGTTACGTAAGCTTTGAGGCGTCTTACGATAATGATTTAAGGTGCGGTGGGTAAAAAAGATGAGTAAGCCCGCAAAAAAAGCGATACATAAAATGAGGGCAAAACTGAAAAAATACAGTCGATAAATAAACAAAAGCCATAAATTAATCGATAAAGCCATGATTGGGGCCATGATAAAGAGACTAAAACAAAAGCCGGTTAAAAGCGATAGCAAGATTTCTTTGGCCTTATAGGTTTGATAATAGGCTAGGTAAGCTTTTTTCATTCGGAACCACCTACTTGATGACGCAATAAGGCATCCAAAACATCTTCAAAACGTTCCACACCAATGATTTGCATATCAGAATCGATCGCTTCAGCCGCTTGTTTGGCAACGCTGTAATTGTCGTTATTGATGCTGTCGTTTCTCGGCACAAAGAACATATCCACCCCGCGCATGTGCGCCGTGATGATTTTTTCTTCTATAGACCCTACGCTTGTGGCGCGCCCATCAATACTAATACCACCCGTACCCGCAATAATGATGCCTTTGGTCAAATCAATCTCACTTAAAGCATTATAAATATAAAGCGTCTGCATTAAGCCACCAGAAGGTCCCCCAACCAGTGAATCATAGCGCTTAAGCGAAACGTCGGCTTGGGTGATACGGTAATACTGACTTAAATGAAGGCCGAACATGCAGCTGTCGTTGCGTGGTTGTTTTTTGATGCGAAGCATTTCAATACTGCCATCGCTGCGTTCTACTTCGATATCGTGATAAACCTCACATTCAGCGTTATGTAGCGCAGTCAAAACATCTTCATCGCCGTTGACGCTTAAAATAATATCGCCAATCTTAATGGCATTATCTTCAACATCGATATAGTTATAGATTCTTCTAACGATATATTCAATATCATATTCAATGGTTTTACCCAAAGCTTCTAGCGAAGTGATAAACGATGCATCGATGGAGGTGTTGCGGTCTACTTGCCCGCTTTCGAATAAATCACGGTCACTTTGGCCTTCATCGATCACGCTTTCAGGCAGTTTTGTAACGGTATGATAATCGTTCATTGTAGCGACGATAAACTGCATAAAGGTGGGTCTGCGAAATGACATCACATAAACCGAATAAATCGGATTATCTTGTGGGTATTCTTGATCGAGTTCGATATAGTTTGATACGTTGGTTAAATTTCCCGGGGTTGCGATATTATAATCGATGCGGTACGTCAAAATAAACATGATAAAAAGCCATGGAATAGCCAAAAACGCAAACCAGCGCCAATGGGTTTTAAACATGTTTTTCATCGATCATCACCGTAAAACTGCGTATTTGTCTTAATGCCACCCCTGCGTCTTTTAACATCCGCATCGAGGCTTTAACGCTACTTTGTTCTTGGTATTTGTTTTCCACATAGATAATTTCTTTAATCCCGCTTTGAATGATCAGCTTGGCGCATTCATGACATGGAAACAAAGTAACATAGAGTCTTGCTTGATCCAAGCTAACCGTACTGTTCAAAATCGCATTGGGCTCAGCATGGACCACATAAGGATATTTGGTGTCCAAAAAATCGCCATCGCTTTGCCATGGGTAAGTATCATCATCGATGCCGATAGGAAAACCGTTATAACCAATCCCGACGATACGGTTTTTTTGATTGACAATACAGGCGCCTACTTGGGTTTTTGGATCTTTCGAACGGGCTGCGGATAACTTAGCAACCCCCATGAAATACGTATCCCAATCTAGATAATCCGACCGTTTCATAACATCATCCCTTAATCTTATTGACGCTATTTAAGTTTACATGACAATAGCCACTTGGGTTTTTATCCAAGTAATCTTGATGATAGCCTTCTGCTTCATAAAAAGGTAAATTGGTTTTAAAGTCGAGTTGAAGGGGCTTTTTATAATCTTTTTTTACTCGCTCAATAAACCCATCGATAATGGCTTTTTGTGCTTGGGTGTAATTATAAATACCACTGCGATACTGCGCCCCGATATCAGGGCCTTGGCGGTGATATAATGTCGGGTCAATGATATTGAAAAGATGTTTTAAAAGCGTGTTTAAATCCACTTTTTGTGCATCATAGGTAAGTTTAACTGCCTCAGCATGACCACTGCCCGAGCAAACTTCTTCATAAGTAGGATTGGCCTTGTGACCGTCTATATATCCTACCAACGTATCTTCAATGCCGTTGATTTGTTTAAAATAGGCTTCAACGCCCCAAAAACAACCCCCAGCAAAAACAATCGTTTCCATCGTATCATTCCTTTAATAGGGTTTCAACCGTTGCTTGTGCCGCTAATAAGCCTAGGGATGGTGGGGTAAACGGACTTGAGGCAATCTGCTTAAAATCGGGAGCACGGTTGATTGGTTCTTGTGAATAGACTACACAAACATCCTTTTCAATGCCAGCTTTTCTCAGCAACTTACGCATTTTTGAAGCCAGCTTGTCGTGCGTCATTTCAAAAAGGTCTCCAATCTTCGCTTGATCGGCGCGGACTCTAAACCCGGCGCCCACCACATGAAGACTCTTTATGTCACGCTTTTTACACGCTTGAATCAAATCGACTTTCATGCGGTAATCATCAAAACAATCTAAGACAAAATCGATTTGACCTTCTAGCCATGCATGGGTATTTGCGCTATAATTTGTAGCCTTTGTCTCAATTTTAACCTCAGGGTTAATGTCCAACATACGCGCTTTAGCCACTTCTACTTTAGGTTTATCCAAGGTAGAATGTAAGGCGAATAGTTGCCGGTTTAAGTTACTTTTTTGTACAACATCCCCATCGCTTAAAATAAAGCGTCCCACGCCCATTCTAACCAAGGCCTCCAAAGCCATCGCGCCTACGCCTCCTAAGCCAATAACCAAAATGGTTTTATCTTTAAGCTGATTAATAGCCTTTGTGCCATAAAGCGGAATCAACCGTTCAAAAGCTTCATTCACGGCGTTTCAGCCCTAAGGCATGCAATTGTTCATCGCTAACATGACTCGGCGCATCGGACAATAAATCATGCGCACTAGAGGTTTTAGGAAAAGCGATGACATCACGCATATTCTTTGTACCCGTCAGAATCATGACCAAACGATCCAAGCCAAACGCAATGCCTCCGTGTGGCGGTGTGCCGTATTTAAGCGCATCAACGAAAAAGCCAAATTGCGTCTTTATTGCCTTTTCATCCATACCAAGCACTTCAAAGACCGCTTCTTGCATACTTTGTTCATGAATTCTAAGCGAACCGCCACCGAGTTCTTGGCCTTGCACGACCAAATCATACCCATAAGCCAATACGTCTTTGGGGTGGGTTTTGATGCGATCTTTATCGCTGTCATGGATTTTTGTGAAAGGATGATGCAAGGCTTGATAACGTTTTTCTTCTTCATCGTATTCAAACATCGGCCAATCGACAATCCAGGTAAAATCGAACACATCATCGTCAATCAAGCCTTGTTCTTTGGCTACTAAATTGCGCAAATAAGCTAAAGCCGCATTGGTTACGTTTGCTTTGTCTGCCACGACCAACACCAAGTCTTCATCTTGAAGGTTTGTCTTAGCTTTAAAAGCTTCAATTTCTGCCTCACGCATAAATTTAAGCGCAGGACCACTTAATTCACCGGCTTGCATTTTGAAAAAGGCAAGGCCTTTGGCCCCATATTTAGCAATATCTTTGGTAAGTTTATCGATTTTCTTTCTCGAATAAAGCTGAGCGCCGCCTTTAATGGGCAAGCCTTTAATGAGGCCTTGTTTATCAAGGACACTTTTAAATACCTTAAACTCGGTGTCTTTAAAGACTTCATTTAACGCGATCAGTTTCATATCAAAACGCGTATCAGGCTTATCGGTCCCATAATCTCTTAGGGCATCATGATAAGTCATGCGCTTAAAGGGCGTCTTAAGCGTTTTGCCTTTCACATCCATAAGCAATTGTTTCATCATACCTTCGCTTAGAGCCATGACATCATCTTGGTCAATGTAGGCCATCTCGATATCGATTTGTGTAAATTCAGGCTGACGGTCTGCGCGCAAATCTTCATCGCGGAAACAACGGGCAATTTGATAATACTTTTCAAACCCACCGACCATCAAGAGTTGTTTGAATATTTGAGGAGACTGAGGCAAAGCGTAAAAATGGCCTTTATAGTTACGAGAAGGCACGATATAATCACGCGCACCCTCAGGGGTGCTTTTGGTAAGCATGGGTGTTTCAATATCGTAAAAGCCTGCGTTATTCAAATAATTGCGAATTGAAGCGGTAATTTGATGGCGGGTTTTTAAAATCGTTTGTAAATAAGGTCTTCTTAAATCCAAATAACGGTATTTAAGACGGGTATCCTCCAAGGCATCGGTATCATCTTGAATCAACATAGGACTTTGTTTGGCCGTCGATAACACGTTTAAATCATTGACATCGATTTCAATATCGCCGGTTTTGATGTTTTTGTTTTTGCTGCTGCGTTCTCTGACTAATCCCTTTATTTCTATGACCGTTTCGTTTTTGAGTTTTTCCGCTTCGCTTTTCAGCGGATTATCGCTGTCAAAAGCGAGCTGGGTAATGCCTTCTGTGTCTCTTAAATCAATGAAAACCAAGTTGCCTAAGTCGCGTTTTTTAGCGACAAAGCCTTTAAGATAAACCGGTTTTTCAACATCTTTCATGGTTAAAGCGTTATTATGATGGGTATATTTCATGATGAGGCTCCTTTTTCGCAGTCTTCACAATCATCGTTGCGGCGCGTGAGTTTGTTGACGAGTTCAATATATAAATCATCCAGGGCAATCGTTTCTTCTTTTTCAGTTTGTTGGTCTTTGATATTGATTTGATTTTTCTTGACTTCCGCTTCGCCTAAAATACCGACGAATCTAGCTTGGTAATGGGCACTTTGTTTAAACTGTGCTTTAAGACTCTTCTCCATATAGTCCAAATCGGTGATAATACCACCTAAACGGAGTTTGTTAGCTAAGGCGACTGCCTTTTGTCGTGCGGTTTCATCTAAGACTAACAAATATAAATGCAACGCTTCGTTTGGAAGCGGATAGGCATTCTCTTTTAAAGCCATCACTAAGCGTTCAATACCAAACGCATAACCGACTGCGGGCACTTCAGGCCCACCGAGGGTTTCTACTAAATGATTGTATCTACCGCCACCACAGATGGCGTTTTGATTACCGAGCAACGCTTTTGAAACCTTGATTTCAAAGACGGTGTGGGTATAATAATCTAGGCCTCTTACTAAGTTGTGATCGACTTCAAAAGCAATATCCATCGCCTTTAAATAGTCTTTGACCATGTTAAAATGAAGCGCGTCTGTGTCGGTGAGATAATCGGTGGTTTTGGGCGCCGATTTCATAACTTCCTTATCTTGATCCACTTTACAATCCAATATCCTTAAAGGGTTATCTTCGTAGCGTTTTTGACAATCTTTGCACAAGGAATCAAGGGCGGGTTTAAAATGCGCTTTTAGTGCTTGGCTAAAAGCTTTTTTGGAATCGGTATCACCTAACGTATTTAAGTGCACTTTAACTTCTTTAAGCTTTAGACCTCTTAATAGCGCCACCGCATAAGCTATCATCTCAGCATCAATGGATGGATGATTTGAGCCAAACGCTTCGGCACCAAATTGATAAAATTCGCGAAAGCGCCCTTTTTGAGGCCGTTCATAGCGAAACATATGACCCAAATAGTAGTATTTTTGTGGAATCGTTGGCGCGGCATAAAGTTTATGTTCAATCAAAGCGCGCACCACCCCCGCGGTCCCTTCGGGTCTTAAGGTATTCATCCGCCCGCCGCGGTCTTCAAAATCATACGTTTCTTTACTGACGATATCGGTATCTTCGCCAACCCCACGGTGAAAAAGGGTTTGGTTTTCAAAGTGTGGGGTTCTAATTTCTTGGTAATTAAATAAGCGAGAGACTTTTTGGATTTGTTTCTCAATCGCTTGATAGTAACGAATATCTTCTGTGACATCATAGGTGCCTTTCATGCGCTTTATCATATCTTCACTCCTCAACTATAAAAAAATCACCCTTAAACGCTAAGGGCGAATCATCGCGGTACCACCTTAGTTCCGGTCAACAAACCGGCCCTTTAGCTTTAACGCAGCCCTACGACTTTTTCTACTACTAAACGGTTCAAAAAAGCCCCACAAAGAGGTCAAGCAACAATCTTTATCCGGTAGTTTCACCCTTCTACCAGTCTCTAAAATAAGTTTTGTTACGCAGTCTTTGACTTGGTTGCTTTTATTATAGCCTTTAGCCTTGTCCGTGTCAATAAATCACGCGTGATAAAGAAAGAAAAATCCGCGGTTTAACCGCGGATAACAAAATCAATGACATTATGGTATAGTTCCATCAATCCAATTTCTCGGTAAGTGATGCGGTTGATCGTGTTGTTAAGTAGTGTAAACGGGGCTAAACCATCTAAAAAATAACTTAAAAGACCGACAAACAGATAAAGCATGAAAAATGAAGCGACCACATCTAGGAAGATTGAGCGTTTGTAAGTAACGGTCTTAGGAGGATTTGAACTTACTATATCCTCACCTATCAAATGCGTTTCAATTCGACTGAGCATTGCTTCTACGCACTTTAAACGCGTATCGAAATCGTTTATATCACTCGTTTTTTCTAAGGAGGTATCAGGCTTTTTTATCGGGGCTTGTTGTTTTTTATACACAATGATGAGTTTGGCAATATCAGCCTTTGACAAATAACGCTTCAAGGGTAGTTGATGTTCTTTCGCCAAAGCTTCTAAATCTGAAATACGCGCCGTTTGATCGATTTGGTTTTCATGTTCAGGCAAAAATTGTTTTAAAATAAGACAAAGTGCGGTTTTATTCATGGTTCTGTTTAACGTTAAGCCATGGCTCTTTGCGATGGCTAAAGCGCGTGGCATGGTTTCAAATTCGCTTAAGGCTGCCATGAAATCTTGGTAAGAAACCCCTTCAATAAACCCTGCTTCATCCATGAAAACCGCATTGATGGTCTCGTTAAATGCTTTAATATTAGTCATGGGGCTATGTTCAACATCGTTGATGAGGTTAATTAACGTCGCTTTTAAGGATGCCTCCAAACGAGGTTGGGCCTTAAGCCAGTTTAAAACCTGTTGCCAAAGCGTCTTTAAATAGGTTTTATTAAGGTCATCATCATTTTGTTGGTTCAAGTAGTTAAGAAAATCACTTTCCAACCAATGCTCAAAGCGATTTAGATAATAACGTTCTTTTAAAGAACTTTGGGCTGATTGTGCGGTTTGCACCTGACGCGCTTGATTGATGCTGTCATATAACGCCGCTTTTAAAGCTTGGTATCTTAGCCGCCGTGGCAATTTTATATGCAAAGCTTCAACCCACGCTTTAAAAGCGGGGCCATCTACGTATATTAAATCATTGATGAAGCCTTGGTAGGCATCAGCCGAATTTTGTTTAGACATGGTTGACTCCTTTCTTTAGAAACATAAAAGCTTACGCCTTGGATTGAACATTGTTTTTAGGCGTTGATTGAGTTGGTTGTTTAAAAAATATGCGGTAGGCTATGTAAATTAAAATCACATCGACGATAATAATGATTCTTCCAATGCTTGATTGAGCAAATAACAAGAAACTACCAATTCTAGACAGATGATTCATATAACGTCCAATTAAATCATCAGAAGTTAACGTCCAATCATCAGGTATTTCTTGATTTTCTGCTATCGTAGTAAAGGTTTGTTCGGTGGTATCAATATCATATACATAGTGCACAACCACGACTTCTTGGTTATTAATTGTGGTCTCAAAAGCTACGATATCACCGATAGAAACATCGTCTAGGTCTACTTGGTTATTGATAAACACCACATCACCCACGTTAATGGTCGGTTCCATGCTGTCGCTAACGATGACGTAATGTTCAAAGCGATTCAAAAAAGCCACGTTTTCAAAGAGTAAAACCACGCCGATATAAATGATGAATATCATCATCAAATAACTGGTAAGTTTGTATATCATTTTAGTTTTGCGTTTAGGCATAATTTACTCCTTTTCTACGGTACGAAAAACCACATCGAAACTCAAGGTTTGCCTGCGAACATTTAAGTAAGTAATCTCATCTAAGGGTGGATGAAAGAACGCTTTAACAAAAACCTCGATAAGATAAACATCATCTATCATCTCATCATAATGAGCATCGTTGGGTATATCGATAATCAACTGACTGCTGGCTTCATCTAAGGGTGTGTGGTTACTATAAACAAGTGCATCAAACAACGTAAATACTTCTTTATGATTCAGTTGAGCATTCTCAACACTAACTTGCACCTTAGCCGCTTTATTAACATAAAGATTGAATTGGTAAATATAATGATCGATATCGTTAGGACCTAAGAAGGCGTTTAGGGGGACTAAGCGTTGTTCTTCTGTGGGATTTTCCGTTACGGAAACCACCACCATCTCTGTCCCCTCGCCTATCTCAATGGTGTCTTGAAATGCGGGTTCATTCGCTTCCCATGTTGCAAA
>CAZCSL010000024.1:0-21077 GCA_964501415.1 uncultured Candidatus Izemoplasmatales bacterium | reverse complement strand
TCGCATTATTTTTATCTCCATGATAAAATAGTGGTATATAGTGAGGTCTTAAAAGGGAGGCCATAGATGGATTATAAGATGCTTTTATCGCATTTGTTTGAAGGGGCGTACGTTGTGGATGATGAGCGCAAGATCATCGCTTGGAACCAAGTCGCAGAAGCGATTACGGGTTATCAAGCCTCAGAGGTTATTGGCCAATATTGTTACGATAATATTTTAAGACATATTGATCAAGACGGGGATTTGCTTTGTCACCATGGCTGTCCGCTGCAAGATAGTATTCACTCAAATAAGACGAATGAAGCGAGTGTGAGTTTACATCATAAAGCCGGCCACCGTATTCCAGTCAGGGTAAAAACGCTGCCTTTTAAGGATGAAAAAACCGGACGTTACATGGCCGTTGAACTATTTCAAGAAGTCTCTAAAATGATGGATACCCATGAAGAAAACAAAGCGTTAAAGCGCGAACTAGAGATGGATGCTTTAACCGAAATATTCAACCGTCGCTTTATCGACTACCAACTTAGTTTGGCAGTGCATGAACATGATACCTTTAAGACAACACTAGCATTGCTTTTTATCGATATCGATCACTTTAAAAATATCAACGATACTTATGGTCATGACGTCGGTGATGAAGTGTTAAAGTCCTTGGCTAAAACCTTGGCTTTAAACGTCCGTCAAAGTGATTATGTCGGTCGTTATGGTGGTGAAGAATTTGTCATCATCCTTAGACATGTCGATTATGAAACGATGCATATGTTGGCTGAACGTCTGCGTTTGTTGATAGAAGAGATGACTATTCCAATCGACCAAGACGAACCTATCCGCATCACCGTTTCTATCGGTGGCGCGATGTATCATGAACAAACCACGATGGACAACTTAATTAAAAACGCGGACAAAAATATGTATCAAGCCAAATCACAAGGCAGAAACCAAGTGGTTTGCACCAGGAAATAAAGCGTAAAGGTGTGGTATTGTGGTAAAAGTCGCAACGCTTTTACTGTTAGTTTCGAGTTTGATTTATAGTTTTTTAACCCAAGGGGATTATGCGTTTTTCACGTCTTTTTCTACGTTGCTGGTGCCACTTTTATTAGGCGCATTATGGCTGTTTGTGGGCGTCGTTTATGCCACTAAACTTAAACTGGGCGCTTTGCTTAATGCCTTTTTAGTGATGGTTTTAACGATCAGTTTGATGCTGCATCATGAAGTGTTTACACTCGGTGGTATGGCGCTTTTAATCTTGCCATTTATTTCGTTTTTGATTACATTAGTTGTTTCTTTACTTATCAGGATTTTTTATCTAAAATTCAAACCCTAAAGCACTTTTTTTAGGGGTTTTTTATAAAAGCCCTTTTTGAGTCCTTTTCAATGTTATAATAAATTTTAGGGAGGTTTTTTTATGGATAATTTTACATTTCATGCACCAACGGAATTTTTATTTGGTAAAGATACGCAAAATCAAGTAGGCAGTTTGTTAGAAAAATATGGCGCTTCTAAGGTGCTTTTGCATTATGGCGGTGGGTCGATTAAAAAATCGGGCCTTTATGATACCGTCTTAGCGTCGATTAAAAGCACCGGCATCAAGGTTGTTACTTTAGGTGGGGTTAAACCCAATCCTACCGACGGGTTGGTTTATGAAGGCATTGAACTTTGTAAGCAAGAAGCGTGTGATTTTATCTTGGCCGTCGGGGGCGGCTCTGTTATTGACTCGGCCAAGGCGATTGCGGCAGGCACCCTTTATGATGGTGATTTTTGGGATTTCTTTAACCGTAAAGCACATGTTTCAAACGCCTTGCCCGTGGGGACCATTTTAACCATTCCGGCGGCGGGTTCAGAAGGCTCAACCGCCAGTGTTATCACCAAAGAAGATGAAGGGTTAAAACGCGGGATGGGGGCCAATATTTTAAGACCCAAGTTTTCTATTATCAATCCTGAGTTGACCTACTCCTTACCGATGTGGCACACAAGCGCAGGCATTGTCGATATGATGGCCCATATATTTGAACGGTATTTCACCAAAACCCAAGATGTGATTTTGACCGATCGCTTATGTGAGGCTACCTTGATTTCGATTATGGAAGCGGCGCAAGTGTTGCTGAAAGACCCTTATGATTATGAAGCGCGCGCGACGATTTGTTGGGCGGGTACGATTGCCCATAATGGCTCCTTAGGGGTAGGCAGACAAGAAGATTGGGCCTCACATGAAATCGAACATGAATTAAGTGCTTTTTATGACATGACCCACGGGGCAGGCCTAGCGATTATTTTCCCCGCTTATATGCAATATACACTGGATGAAGACTTAGATCGTTATTACCGCTTAGCGACACAAGTCTTTGGCGTACCTGATAATCATTATGATAAAAAACACGTGGCTCTTGAAGGTATTGAACGTTTAAAAGACTTTTTTTCCATGATTGGCATGCCGGTTAGTTTGACTCAAACGGAGGCTAAAAAAGAAGATATGCCGCTTTGGTTGGATAAACTTAAATATAATCAAGGTGAATCTTTTGGTTCGTTTAAAAAACTAAGTATTGAAGATGCGAGAAAGATTTATGAACTCGCATGGGAAGCATAAAAAACAAAAAAGAAGGTTGATTATGAAATCATTACCGCTCGATGCGTTTTTACATTTTCGTTTTTTAGGACAACTGAAAACCTCACCCAAAGAAAAGTCATTTGCTTTTTTAAGCGCGCAGGCGCATGAAGAAAATAATGAATATCATCACACGCTATATCTTAGTCAAAACGATAAGATTAGAAAAGTGATGCAGCTCAAAAAGAACAACGATTTTATCTATTTAAGTGATGAAAGACTTTTGATTAATCTACAAAAAAACAAAGCCGAACAAAAGGCTTTGAAAGAAGCCTCTAAACAAAGTTTTTACACCTATGATATCGATAAAAAAGCTTTAGAAAAAGCGTTTGACTTACCGTTTCCTGCCAAACTTGAAGCCGTGATTGATGCGCATACATTGCTTTTATCTGCGGCGATGAGTGAAGATGACCACGTTTTATATGAAGGTGATGATGAGGCGCGCAAGGCTTACCTTAAAGAAAAGAAAAAAGCTAGCGCCTTTGAAGATATTGAGCAGCTGCCTTATATGTTTGATGGCATGAACTTTGTGGCCAACAAGCAAAAACAATTGTTTTTGTTCGATTTGATTACCCACCAAGTCACCAGACTCTTTGATAAAGACTTTTCGTTTGAACAATACAGTCTGTCTGAAGATAAGAAGAAGCTTTATTATACGGGTAAAAAGAAAGAAAAACTGATGTCGATGACCAGCAATATTTATGTTTGTGATATTGACAATGAGACCCATCAAGTGCTTTATGATAAGCGCGATTATGGCATCGTCAAAATTGAGTTAATTAAGGATCAACTCTTGGTCTTGGCCAAAGATTATCAAGCTTACGGACTCAACCAAAACCCCGATTTTTATTTATTAAAAGACAATGAGTTAAAGCCTTTGAAAAGCTACGGACAAAGTTTTGGCAACACCGTGGGCACAGATGTGCGCTTGTTAGCCAGTGAGATGACGTTTGTCAAAAAGGGCCGCTTTTATTTTGTGGCGACGATAGATGATCACAGCGAATTAAAGTCGATAGACTTAAACGGCGACCTTCAGACCGAATATGTGATGGATGGCTCTATCAATGGTATCTTATCTTACCAAGATAAACTTTATACCATCGCGCTTTATCAACAACGCTTAGAAGAACTTTATCAACTGGATTTAGAGGCGCAGAAACTTTTGATGTGTAGCCGCTTTAATGCAAAGGTTTTAAGTGATTATTATGTCGCAAAGCCTAAAACTTTGGAAGTTGAAAAGACCGATCATACCGTCAAAGGGTTTGTGCTTTTACCTAAAGACTATCAGGCCGATATAAAATACCCAGCGATATTAGATATTCATGGTGGACCGAAGACGGTTTATGGTCAAGTTTATTATCATGAGATGCAGTATTGGGCCAATCAGGGCTATATCGTCTTTTTTGCCAATCCTAGAGGCTCTGATGGCAAAGGGGACGTCTTTGCCGATATCAGAGGTAAATACGGCACCATCGATTATGATGATTTGATGGCGTTTACCGATCTTGTGCTTAAAACCTATCCCGCAATTGATCAAGAAAACCTGTTTGTGACAGGCGGCTCTTATGGCGGCTTTATGACCAACTGGATCGTCTCGCATAATAACCGGTTCAAAGCCGCGGTTACGCAGCGCTCTATTTCCAATTGGTTGTCTTTTTATGGCACCAGCGATATTGGGTATTTCTTTGCGCATGACCAAACCGGGGGCCATCCCTTGTTAGATAGGGAGAAGCTTTACGAACAATCGCCTATCAAGCATGCTTTAAACATTAAAACACCGCTTTTGTTTATTCATGCCGATCATGACCATCGTTGTCCGATTGAGCAAGCCCAACAACTCTATGCGATTTTAAGAACTGAAGACGTGGATACCAAGTTGGTATGGATTAAAAATGAAAGCCATGGCTTAAGCCGTGGTGGTAGACCCCAAGCACGCGTGAAAAGGCTCAAAGAGATTACCGGTTGGTTTGATAAATACTTAAAAGCATAAAAAAATGACCTATAGTGTCCAAAAAGGCACTATAGGTCATTATTCATATTAGTCTCTGCCGTCTCCATAAAGGATTTCATAGGTATTGAAATGATCGGGCGTGTAATAAACGATTTTTTCACCGGGTGAAAAGACGATACGGTCATTACCCCGTGACCATCCAGCCCCACCGATATTGATATCGGCGATATAAAACATCGTATGAGAAGGCAGTTGCCCAGCGTGGTTAGAAAAATGCCAATAGCCAAAATAAGCATCCTGACCATAAGCTTCTCTTAAACCGACTAAATCGCCAAAGTATTCATGGTCTTCATAAAAGTCGGGTAAATAACCATAGGTGTTTCGGTATAAGTTTTGATCGCCTTCATAACGAATGAAGTAATTGGGCGGGAGTTTACCGAAGGTGCGGATATAAAGCGCAACGTCTGATAACGCGGTGTAATGTTCATCTTTATCTAGTGGTGGGTAATCTTCATTCCCAAAAAGCTGTGTAAAGCTTTCAAAGTCATCGTCGGTATAAAAGATAATGCCATCATCGCTAAAGATGATATACGCATCCTCGTTATCCTCATCTACAGCCACCGCAGTGTAGCTTCTATCGCCAGAAGGAATCGCTTCAAAATCATCGGGGTCAAAATCGACATGATCGCTTTGATCGAAGTTACCGGGCAAGGTATTGAAGGTATCGATATAAAGCGCGACATCCTCGTATGCTGTGAAGCTGCCATCGGGGTCAAGAGGGACTCTTGGGGCATCTTCTCTATCATCTTCATCGTCTTCTTCCAAACCGCTTGAGACAACCACAGAAATCGTGCTTCCGCGTTCAACCTCATCGCCTACCGATTTGTCAAAATAGCGAATAAACATATAAGGGCGTGTACGTTCTACCGTATCATCGACAAAGAAATAAGCATTCAAATCCTCTGCTTCTAAGCGGTCTCTAATCTCGTCTCTATCCATATACATCAAGTCTGGTAACTCAGTAGTGCTATCAAACAGACCGCAACTGGATAAAATCAACATCCCAAGTGCAAGCATCAACATCATCGAAGTTTTTCTTAACATAATATCACCTTATTTTTAATAGATTGTTATCTATAATATAACACTGAATAATACCATATGCCACCGATTGTTTCAAGCATGCAACATCGTAAAGCTAAATTACATCATTTTGATGGACACATTCGCTAACTTTACATACAATAATAATATCCCCTATAAGGAGCGACGCTATGAGACACATCATAAAAAGAATTATACTTGGTTTGTTAGGGTTACTAATCCTTGGTAGTATCGTAGGTTTTGTGCTTATTAATCACTTAACGCAAGAAGGTTCTAAAGCGATGTTTGAGTTGATTACCGTGGATTATGAACAAACCGATGATTATTATAAATTCGCTTTAGATGAGCCTAAAGCGACCATCGTTTATTATCCTGGGGGTCTCGTGAAGGCAGAAAGCTATCTTTATCAAGGCATGCTTTTATATGAGGCTGGTTATGACGTGATTATTGTGAAAATGCCTCTAAATTTAGCAATCTTGAATAGGGAGGCGTTCTTAGATTTTTATGATGACTCAAACGGCCCTTATTATATTGCGGGGCACTCACTAGGTGGGGCGAGCGCCGCTTATGTCGCAAGAGATTATCCTGATAAAATCGATGGTTTGATTTTACTGGCGGCTTATCCGCCTAGTAGCGTTGATTTATCGGATAAAAACCTAAATGTTTTATCCATTACGGCCTCTTTAGATGGGGTTATCGACCAAGATAACTACGAAAACACCCAATCACTATTACCTAGTGATACAATCTATAAAACCATCGAAGGGGGCAATCACGCTCAATTTGGCTATTATGGAGCTCAACGAGGCGACCAAGAAGCCACTATATCTGTGGAAAATCAACACCACACGATAACTGAGATGATCACCGAATTTATCGACAGTCAGTGAGGGATTTATATGTCAAAACAACGTCATATTCGTCTTTTTAACCGCATCGCACCTATGTATGGGTGGTTTTATCGGCGTCAAAAAACCCAATATTACCAGTTACTCGGCCGGTTTAAACAAGACTTAGCTTTTTCACCCGAAGATTCATTTTTAGATATCGGGTGTGGTAGTGGGGCTTTTATGCAAGCTTTGCATGAACAAGGTTTTAACGTTAAAGGTTTAGATGCCTCTAAGCGAATGTTAAAAACAGCCCAAAAGAAAACCTCTCTTGGCAGTGAGGCTTTCACCTTGGCCGATGCCACTGAGTCACTGCCATTTGAAAACAAGACGTTTGATACCGTCTTTGCTTCTTATGTAGCCCACGGCCTAGATCGTGAAAACCGGCAAAAACTATATCGAAATATGCATAGACTGGCAAAGAAATGGGTCATTTTGCATGATTATCACAACAAAAAACGCCTAGTTGTTTCCGTGATTGAAACCCTTGAGCGCGGGCATTATTTCGAGTTTATTAAAGTCGTTAAAGATGAATTAGAAGCCTGCATTTCAAATAACAAGCCTTGTTTTAAATCCGTCACAAAGCGGCCTATCAATAAACATGCTTCTTGGTATATATGCGAAGTGAACGATTAGTATAAAAAAACACTCATTAAGAGTGTTTTTTTAAAGATTATTCATCGTCATGAGGGCGACCCCGTTCAGCGGCGCGCTCTTTGGCTTCATCGATGCGCTCTTGATAACGTTGTCTCATATCCTCGCGTTGGTTTCTAGCGCTTTGATGAATATCATCGAAATCGATATCTTCAAAGTTGCCATCTTGAATGTTTTGGCGATGTTCTTGAACACGCTCAAAGACGCTATCTTTCATGTGGGTTCTCATTTGCTTTGCGTGTTGTTGTCTTTCTTGAATAAATTCATCCATCATGCTTCTGTGTGCTTCTTGTAAAATCTCCATGCGTTCTTGGGGTTCTAATTCGAGGGCTTCTTCAAAGGATAATGATTCATCAATCTCTACAACCCGTGAAATCATACGGGCTAATCCAGGCGATATATCGTATGCTTCAGCTAGATCACGGTACTCATCTTGCATGCCGCCACCGAAAATCGCTGCGCCAATACCGCGTCTTTCAAGTGAGTTTTTCACCTTATCAATCATCTCATTTTCTTTTTTCTCATCAGAAAGCGTAATGGTAATAAGGTTATCTTCTGAATCTATATCGAGATAGCCCGTATCAATAAGTGCATCATTGATTAAATCGATGGCTTCATCGATATTTAAGCCTTCTAAGTCAAGATCAGAAAAAGCAATTTCCGCATCTTCATTTAAAAAGGCAATACTTGATACTTTGTCATCTTCATCCAAAATGATTTCAATCGAAGGATTGACCTCAAAAGTCATCAGTGTTTGTGTTTGAGTCTCCTCATTTAAAAGATTACAAGCCCCGAGGGTTAAGCCCACCATCAGAAATAGTGCTACGGTTAATAATTTTTTCATGGTTTGTTGCCTCCTTTTTATTTTTCACTAATAAAACAGTGTGGCGTTTGTTTTTATTGGTTGTTTTTCAAAAAAATGCAAGGTTGTATTCTATCGATACATTTACTATAATAAAATGGCACAAAGCATTAGGCTATAAAAGTTAAAAAGGAAGGTTTACTATGGTTAAACAAAAAACGATTGAAGTCGCCACAGACCAAAGAGAAAGTTTAATAGATATTACCCGTGAGGTAGCTTTGTTTGTACAAGAAAGCGCGATTAAAAACGGTCAACTCACCTTGTTTGTGCCTCATACCACCGCTGGGGTTACCATCAATGAAAATGCCGATCCAGATGTTGAGACTGATATCATTTATGCTTTGAATAAGACGTTTCCAAATTTAAAAGCCTTTAGACATATGGAAGGGAATTCCGATGCTCATATCAAAAGTTCTTTAATCGGTAATACCCAAACGGTCTTTATCGATGGGGGCAAAATGCAACTCGGTACTTGGCAAGGTCTATATTTTTGTGAATTTGATGGACCTAGAAAGCGTAAGTTAAATCTTCAAATCATCGGTGAATAACACGCGCCACATCTTAAAAAGATGTGGTTTTTTTATGATAAGCATTCCTTGGGGTATAAATAAAAAGGTATGGTATAATCAATATGATTTGAATATCAAACAAAGCGAGGGTTTATCATGACAGAAGAAAAATTAAAAAGAGAAATTAACTTGTTTGGTGGTATATCCATCCTAACGGGTATTATCGTAGGTTCAGGGATTTTCTTTGTGGGCAGTTTGGTCTTTATTAGAACGGATTATTCGGTTGGATGGTCTTTGCTCGCATGGTTGATAGGTGGGATAATCACCCTTTTTTATGTGCTCATCTATGCAGAATTAGGTACCATGATGCCTAGGGCTGGGGGCTATTATGTCTACTTAAAAGAAATATATGGCAAGCCACTGGCTTTTATGAGCGGCTTCAGCAACTTTATCTTAGCTTCTAGTGGTAGTATTGCCGCTTTGGCCTTAGCTTTTTCTTTGGTGTTACACAATATTTTATCACTGATTTTAGGCACCGGCATTCCCTCTTTCTTACAAGTGCTGATTGCCGCGCTGATGATTGTGATTTTAAGCGTATTTAATTTCTTAAACGTCAAAATTTCCACCCGGTTATTAAAAACGTTATTTTTCGTTAAGGTGTTTGCGATTTTAGTCGTGCTTTTTTCAGGGCTCATTTTAGGGACGCATCGTGTGGATTTAAGTCTTTCACTAGGAGGCAATGGCTTGTTTTCGGTTTTATCGATGGTCGGTTTTGCGGTGATAGCGACGTTTTGGGCGTATGAAGGATGGACAAATCTAAACAGCGTGGCGGGCGAAATTAAAAACCCCGGCAAAAATCTGCCTTGGGCTTTGATTATCAGTATCGCTTCCATTACACTTTTGTATGTACTGTATAATTTTTCTTTGTTTAGGGTGTTAAGCGTTTCTGAGATACAAGATTTACTGGCCAATGATGAACTGTATTTAGGCATTCCTGCCGCGATGCAAGTGATGGGTAGTTTTGGCATGTATTTGGTGATGGGCACGATTCTTATCTCCATCTTAGGCGCACTGAATGCCACGATCATGGCCTTTCCTAGAGTCTATTATGCGATGAGTAAAGATGGGCTTTTGTTTGAAAAATTTCAAGTGCTGCATCCTAAATATAAAACGCCCACCGTGGCGATTATGGCCTCGAGTTTTGTGGCCATTGTTTTGTTGGTGTTTGGTTTGGATGATTTAATCAGTTTAGTTGCTTTTGCCGGTTTGGTGTTTAATACGCTAATCTTTATCGGCTTGATTATTTTAAGAAGACGACAGCCGCAATTAAATAGACCTTATAAAGTATGGTTTTATCCCATCTTACCCGCCATAACTATTATTTTGACCCTTTTATTGTTGGTGGCTTTATTCGTTGAGAGTATCACAGCCTCACTAATAGGCTCAGCCATTGTTTTAGCTACCTTGCCTATCTATTTTATCATCGAAAAAACCAAGCCATCTAAGTAGGGTATATATATCTAAATAAAGCGGTTTCACTACCTTATTACTTGCGCAATTTCAAGACTTAAGCTATAGTTAAACTAAGGTATAAGCAACTATATTGCCTTGAAATTGAGGTGAAACCATGAATGGATTATTATTTAAAGAAGTCACAGAAGAGAATTTTGAGACGGTCATTAAATTGAGTGATACGTTAGATGCGGTTCAAAAACAATGTGTCGCCAGCAATCTTTACAGTATTGCGGAATCAACCTTGCATCCAGATAATGCTTATTATAGAGTGGTCTATAAAGACGATACACCGATCGGTTTTTTCATGCTTTATATTCCCGACAAAGGCAGCATTTCTGAGGGCGATACCGATTTTTTCTTGTGGCGCTTAATGATCTCAAAACCATACCAAAAACAAGGGTATGGTAAAAAAGTATTGGATGAAATTATTAATATCGCTAAAGCCAGAGCGTTTGATGAGGTATTATTAAGTTGTAACCCCATCGAAGGTGGCCCGTTGAAATTTTACTTAAAATACGGATTTTTTAAAGATGGCAAAATGTATGATGATGAGGTAGGCTTAAGGTATAAAATCGATGATTAACCGTGAGGTGCTAATCATCACTGGGCCTTTGGCAGCTTATAAAAGTAGTTTGGCTAAGACTTTAAGTCAGCAATTTAATATCCCGTTGCTTTGTAAGGACGACATAAAAGAAACCTTGTTTGAACAACTATCACAAAGTGAAGCATCTAAGCGGTTATCTGAAAAGACCTTTTTGATGATGTTAAACAACGTAAAAAACCATACTAAGGTCATTCTTGAAGCGAATTTTAAACAACATGAATATGATGCATTAACCAAGGCGTTGAAGAAACAAAATCGCTCCTTTGTGACGCTTTATCTTTATGGGCAAGCTGATATTTTATATCAGCGTTATAAAGTGCGTGAGCACACGCGTCATGAGGCTCACAAAGCTTATGGGCTGATGTCACTTGATCAGTTTAAACGATCCGTACAAGAACATGCCCTTAGATTTTATGATCATGATCTACTCACAATAGATACAAGCTTTATTTCTTATCAAGACAAAGATAAACTTACGTCTGAAGTGTTTGATAAACTTAACACGCTTTAAATATAGCGCGAAAAAAAAGACAGTGTGATTGTACACTGTCTTTTTACTTTACATGGGTTCAGGCGCTTCAGCTTCTTTGATTTGATCATCTAATAAGATATCTGAATAGCCATATAATAGATCGGGTTTAGGAATCTCGTTGAGACTCGGGATTTCTTTGCCTTTTTCCTTAGCTTCATCACACGCTTTTTGCCAAGCCCGGTACCAAAGGAATATCTTGGTAATGAACAGCGTCTCGATTAAGTATTTTATACTCCACAATAAGACCATATAAACGAACAGCCCAATCACAATCCCAAGGTTTAAAAATTCAAAATAACCAGCAATCATAATGATGATAAACGGTGGGAGCCACATTAAGGCGATGAGAAAGCCTAAGAAAGAGGTTCCTGTTAAAATGACCCCAAAACGACTTTTAAACATGGCAAAACTTTCTTTGATGGCACGGAAGAATGGTTTTTTATCCCATACCACAATCGGATAGGAAAATAAGCTTACGAGCTTTATCATCCGTTGGATAAATCTACGTTTTCTATCCAAGGCTCTTTGAGCCATACTTTTACCACTGCGTTTGTTATCTCTGTTTAACATCGCGCTGATGGCCGCAAAAATCAAGTGAATGATAAACTCGATTAATGCCCAAAATAAAATAACGGGCAACGCTAACCACAAAGAAGACGTAAGGGTTTCAAAGAGTGCTTTGAAAAAGCCCATTTTGTAGTTTTGGTCATTTTGTTTGACCATGCTCAGCGTCATCATCGTAGCGATACCTTCAAGTAATCTTACTGTAACCAACATGAGATAAGCAATTAAAAAGAGTTGCCAAACCGCAAAGCTTGCCGTGTCATCAAGGATGCGGTTACCTAGGCTAGTAAAGCCAAAAAACCATACGAATAAGGCAATATCAACGATTTTGATAAAAAACGTCGGGATAATCAGTTTCGGGTGACTCAGTAAATACTTAAGTGAATCCATCGTGGTTCTAAAACCATTTTGAAACGCTAAAACGAAATCATTCCACATCATTTCACCTTATTTTTTTCATCCAATTTCTATAATAGCAGTATTTTTTAGGCAAGACAATAGCTTTTTAGCGTATTTATGCATTTAATGATACCCAAAGAATCATTTATTTGATAAAATATATCGTAGCAAACCACCGAGGTAAAATGATGGACAGACCAGAGCTTATCGTACTACTGATATTGATTATCATTACCATTATATTGGCGATTAGATACAACGTGCTCGACTTATATGTCTATATTATATTTGTCATGGTCGCGCTTTTAGGGATTGTGTTTTTATGGTTGACGCTCTTTCATTTGGCGTTTTTATTTATGGGGATATCGGCCACCTCATTTGTAACCTTAAAGCTTTACCGCAAAGCCAAAGACCACTAACGCTATCTAGTTAAAACTTTCCATCACGGAAAGTTTTTTTATTATAAATAAGCAAGGAATTTATAAAGCCAATTAGATGCTTATTTTTCCCTTATATACTATAATAAGGTGGATAGAAAAAGGAGGTTTTTTTATGGTGATTGGCGTATTGAAAGAACAAGCCAAAAACGAAACACGCGTGGCGTTGGTACCCAAAGATGTTGCGCTTTTAAAAAAGGCGGGTTATGAGATTTTAATGGAAAAAAACGCTGGCTTAAAAGCGGGTTATGAAGATACTTCATATCAAGAAAAAGGCGCAAACATCCATAACGATGCCAAAGGCGTTATAGAAAAAAGCACTATTATTGTTAAAGTGCGTGCAGCGGCATCAGAAAAGCAAGATAAAGTCTTGATAGACGCTTTAAAAAAGGACCAGGTGCTCATTGGTCTATTAGAACCTTATGGGCCCCATCGATCGTTTGATCAGTTAAAAGACAAGAAGGTGCAAAGTTTTGCCTTAGAATTAATGCCTAGGACGACTCGGGCCCAAAGCATGGATGTCTTATCGTCCATGGCAAATTTGGCTGGTTATAAAGCCGTTATCTTAGGCGCAAGTGAAAGTGCTAAGATGTTTCCGATGATGATGACGGCCGCAGGGACGATTACCCCGGCCAATGTTTTCATTTTAGGCGTTGGTGTGGCGGGCTTACAAGCGATTGCCACGGCTAAAAGACTTGGGGCCTTGGTTAGCGCTTATGATGTGCGCCCTGAGGTCAAAGAACAAGTCGCCTCATTAGGCGCTAAATTTATTGAACTTGAACTCGATAGCGCTGAGGGTGAAGGGGGTTATGCCAAAGAGATGGATGAAGCCTTTTACCAAAAACAAAGAGAGATGATGTTAGAAGAACTATCGAGTAAGGATGTGGTGATCACCACGGCCAATATTCCAGGTAAAAAAGCGCCAACGCTTATTACTAAAGCGATGGTAGAGAATATGAAAGTCGGTAGCGTGATCGTCGATTTGGCCGCTGAGCGCGGGGGTAACTGTGAACTCACTGAAGCGGGTAAAACGATAGAACACAAAGGCGTCAAGATAATGGGGCCTTTGAATATCCCCTCAACGCTTGCTTATAACGCCTCAGCCTTATACTCAAAAAACATCACAAACTTTATCAATAACCTCTTTATAAAAGGCGAAAAAACAATCAATTTTGAAGACGATATCGTTCAAAAAACCGCCATTATTAAAGACGGCAGTTTCACCCATGAAGCGATCAAACCAAAAGAAGGAGGCAGTTCATCATGACGATTATTTATTTGATTACCATTTTTACCATGGCGGTATTTTTGGGGTTTGAACTTATTACCAAAGTACCCGCAACCTTACATACGCCCTTGATGAGCGGGTCTAATGCCATCTCAGGCATTACCATTGTTGGGGCTGTTGGTATTGTTTTAACGCAAGTGCGTTTTGAAGATGTGGGCTTTATGTGGTTTTTGTTAGCCGCCTTTGCTTTGCTGTTTGCGACCATTAATGTGGTGGGCGGTTTTGTGGTTTCCAACCGGATGTTACAAAAGTTTAAGGGGAAAAAATCATGAACTATGAGACGCTTGAAAATGTAAAAGAGATATTGGTCGCCCTATTTTATCTTTTTAGTGCCGTGCTTTTTATCATTGGTATTAAAAGGCTTTCTAAACCGAAAACGGCGCCTTCAGGCAATATGATTGGCGCGCTTGGTATGTTGGTAGCCTTTTTCACCGCCTTTATCGATTTTGGCTTTACCGTCGATGTGGCTAATGAAACGATTGTGGCGCATTTTCAATACTGGTATATCTTAGTGCTGGCGATTTTAATGGGTGCGGCGATTGGCCTTTATGCGGCCCTTAGTGTTAAGATGACCGGTATGCCACAAATGGTCGCGATCTTTAATGGTTTTGGTGGCGGTGCTTCTTTATTGGTGGCTGGTGTCTTTTACCGGTTTGCCTTATTTTTAGAGGGTGCTGATGCGTTGTTTTTACCGATGCTGATTGCCACGGTGTTATCGGGGTTAATCGGTGCGGTAACCTTATCGGGTAGCTTTATCGCTTATGCTAAATTACAAGGCCTTGCAATCATCCCCGATAAACCGGTCGTTTATAAAGGCGATTTAGTGGTTAAAGGCCTTGTCTTTGTGGGTGCGATTTTGTTTGCCGCATTGGTGATTATGAATCCACAGACGCTTTATTGGTATTGGCTCTTGGTGCTATTGGCTCTTATTTTAGGGGTGCTTTTGGTCATAGGAATCGGTGGGGCGGATATGCCTGTGGTGATTTCACTTTTAAATTCTTATTCAGGGTTGGCCGCTGCAGCGACGGGCTTTGTGCTTGGCAATACGGTCTTAATTATCGCCGGTTCATTGGTGGGCGCCTCGGGAATTATTTTAACGATGATTATGTGTAAAGCGATGAACCGCTCCTTGCTTAATGTTTTATTCGGTGGGTTTGGCGGTGCTTCTAAGAGTGCAACTAGTGGCGATGACATTTATGAAGGTAAAATTACTCAAACCTCCGCAGAAGAAGTGGCGATGGTCTTGGAAAGCGCACAACGCGTGGTCATTGTACCGGGTTATGGGATGGCTGTGGCACGTGCAGCTACACCGGTAAGATTGCTTACAGAAGCCTTGGAAAAACAAGACGTTGAAGTGGTCTTTGGTATTCATCCCGTCGCAGGCAGGATGCCTGGGCATATGAATGTGCTTTTGGCTGAAGAAAGCATTCCTTATGAAAAATTGCTTGATTTAGACTCTATCAATCCAACCTTCGCGCAAACCGATGTCGTCATTGTGATTGGGGCGAACGATGTGGTTAATCCACTGGCCAGAGAAACAGATTCAGAAATTTCTGGCATGCCGATATTAGATGTCGATCAGGCTAGAACGTGTGTGGTTATCAAACGGTCACTATCTCCAGGCTTTGCGGGTATTCCTAACCCACTATTTGCTAAAGATAACACCTTGATGTTATTTGGAGACGGAAAAAAAGCCGTAGAAGATATTGTAAAAGCGTATAAAGAAAACTAATGTTTATTCATAGAAAAGACCCATTGAATTTTAAACTCAATGGGTCTTTTTTTTATGACGCTAAATCAATCTTCTACAACTTGATAATATTCTTCATAAATACTTAATTGATCATCAGCTAAGAATAAATCAAAAGCCTCTTCATCCCAAAGATAAATGGTTAATTGTGCTAAATCGACGTTATAGAAGGGTGCAATTTCATCGTCGACAGATCTAAAGTTTGGTAAATCAATAGGTTGAAGGAAGGGTACATCTTGAGCCGATTCTATGATGTTAAAGGTTTCTAGTGGGGTGTTGGCAAAGGCGGCGCGTCCAATGACTTGCAATGTTTGAGGGACGCTAAATTCTGTGATGGCGGTTTCTTTAAAGGCGTAATGGCTAATCACTTCAAGGTTGCTTTCAGCTACCTCTAAGATGACTACTTCGCTAAGATCTCTATTGCCATAGAAGGCTCTACTGCCAATTTCTTCTAAGCTAGCAGGTAAGGTGAGGCTTTCAAGTGCGCTTTCTAGAAAGGCCTCTCTACCAATATGCGTTAAATCGTGCTCGTTAGATAGGTCTAACGCTGTTAAACCGGTATGGGCAAATGCGCTTCTTTCAATGGTTCTTAAGGATCTGGATAAGGTTACATCATTTAGACTAACGGTGTTTTTAAACGCTTCAGCTGGAATCGTTGTGATAGTTTGTGGAAGTACAACCGTTTCTAGGGTGTCCAAATCTTTAAATACACCTTGAGGTAACATTTCCATATCGGCGGTGATATTAATCTCTTTAATTGAACTCATCTGGCTAAAGGCCTTTTCTTCTAGCGTGAGCATGACACCTTCTTGAGGCGCTATTTCTAATGATTCTACATCAGTGTTTTTAAAGGCGTATTCACCGATGAAATCGACGTAATCTGGCAAGTCAATCTCAGTAAGATTGGTATCGGCAAACGTATAGGCTTCAATGGATTCTAGTAAAGAGCCTTCCGCAAAGGTAATGGTTTCTAAATCACTACCGGTAAAGACACCATTATGTTGGTATTCAGTTGGGAAAACGGTTTTAATGCCTCTGGTGTAAGGCAAGACTTCTACGCCTCTAGGTAGATAAAAACTACTCAGGCTGGTGTTTTTGAAAGCCCCGACATTAATTTCATTAAGGTTAGAGCCTTCACTGAGTTTAACCGTTTCTAAAGGGGTATTGATAAAGGCTATATTGCCAATGGTTTCTAAGCCATCATGCATTGTGATTTCATTGAGGCTAGCGTCTTGGAACGTAGCCCTTGGAATTTCTTCTAATAAGGCATCTTCTCTAAGGGTTAGGCTTTCTATGCCACTGCCTTCAAAGGCGCTTTCACCGAGTTCTATAAGACTGTTAGGTAAGGTGTTTTCATCGCCATCAAGCAGTTTAATAGTCGTTAGGCTCACGGTGTTTTTAAAGGCTTCCTCACCGATGGTTTCTAAGGTTTCATCGCTTGTGAAAATAATTTCTTCTAAATCAGAGGCATCACGGAACGCCGCAGTTTCAATATGTTGTAAGGTGGCAGGCAATGTTAGCGATATGATACCAGTATTCTCAAAAGTACTTTCTTCAATGACGTTTAGACTCATCGGCAGTTCGAGATCGGTTAGGTTTTCTTTGTTTGCTAAAGCCCCGGCGTTAAGGGTTTGAAGATTGATAGGCAGCATGAGGGTTTCTAGGTTGTCTAAATCATCAAATAATCCCTCAGGCAATAAGCCATCTTCAACGGTGCGGTTAATCTCAAGGGTTTTTAAAGTATCAAGGCCACGGAAGGCATCCGCATTTATATCTATAAAGCTCATCTCAGGCACATCGACTTCCTGTGGGGCCATAACGCCTTCAAATCTCATACCTTCAAAGATAATGGTTTCAATATCGGTATCTAGAAAGACATCTTGATGCATGGTTTCGACACTCTGAGGTATCGTGATTTCTTTTAGGTTGGTATTAGCAAATGTGTTGCGGCCGATATGCTCTAAGGTGCTATCATCGGCAAACGTTATGTCACTTAAGTTAGAGCCCTCAAAGATGCCTATTAAGCCGAAGGCTGATGTTTGTAGTGAAGAAACATGTTCAGGGATAAAAATTGATTCTAGATTGCTGTAGGCAAAAGAACCGGTGCCAAGGCTTTCTAAGCTTGAGTCTTCATCGATATGGACGGTTTCAATATCTGAGTTAAGAAAGGCAAATAAACCAATTTCTGTGAGACTGTTTGGTAAGGTGATTTCTTGAATCGCTGCATCTCTAAATGCATTGTCATCAATTAAAGTTAAAGATGCGTTTGGACTAAAGTGTAAGCTTTCTAAACCGGAATTTTCGAAGGCGCGCTCACTTATGATTTCTAGGGCATCATTGGCATGATTGACTTCATCCGTGCCCGCAAAGTTAAGGGTGTGCAAGTTTTCGGTGTTTTCAAAGGCACGAGAACCGATGCTTACGATAGAATCAGGTAAATTTACTTGTGTTAATGAAGTTAAGTTTTTAAACAAGTTATCAGGAATGGTTTGTGTCCCGATTGTCAAGGTTATCACACTAACAGCAGAATCCGCAAACAAGTCTTCAAAGGCTTCCATATCATCTAGAGGTGGCAAGGTGATGCTTTCTAGGCTCGTTGTGCCCGCAAAGGCATTATCCCCTAAACTTGTAATATCTGCGTGTAGTTCAATCGTATGCAGGAAAGAAGCGTCTTTAAAGAGGTTTTCATTGATACTGGTGACGGCTTGTGGAATCACGATTGCTTCTAAACCTGTATTTTCAAAGGCGCCACTGCCAATCGTCTCAAGGGAATTAGGTAAAGCAATACTACTGAGATTTTCCACATTTTTAAAGACGCTTGGTCCAATGTCTGTTAAGGCAGAATCATCAGGAATATCAAAGGTATGTAGATTGGAATTTTTGAAGGCTTCTCGAGAAATTCCACTTACCGTTTTTGGTAAGGTTAAGTTATCTAAGTTATTAGTATTTTTAAAAGCCCTTTCCCTAATCGATTCTAAGCCTTCTGGCAATGTGATGTTTTCTAAGCTTTGCGCATTATTAAAGACATCGCTACTAATTGTGGTTATATCATCATGCAAGTTGACGGTACGTAAATTCGGGGTATTTTTGAACCATTGCGCAGGGATACTGATAATCGTATTAGGAACGGTTATACTTTCAATGCCTGAGCCTTTAAACATACGAGTAGCAAAACCTGAAAAATGGGTATTATCGGGAAAATCTATCGATGATAGATTTATCGTTTCTTTAAAAACCATGCTTTCAAACGTTAACTCGTGTTCTTCGTTTTCATTTGAATTAGGAAAAATGATGGTTTCTAAACCACTATTTCTAAAGGCGCTTTGTCTGATAGAAATATCATGCTTGAAATATTCGCCATCAAATATCACGCTACTTAGGTTTTGGGTGTTTCTAAAGGCGGAAATCCCAATGGTTTCGATAGATGCAGGCAGTATAATAGATTCTAATGAACTGTTTTCAAAAGCTGAGTTATTAATCGTTTCTAAATTTGAATCACTAGAAATGATTATTTCTTGTAAACCAGAATCTTTAAACAGGGCAAAACTAATTTCTTCAACCTGATCTGGCAAAGCAATTGAATGGAGGTTTGGGGTGTTTTTAAACGTGCTTTCAAACCCAAGATATCCAATCGTGTCGGGTAAATCAAGATGCTCTATGGCGCTATTTTCAAAAGCGTTTCGCCAAATACTTTCAATGCCCTCCGCGAGTGACACCGTTTCTAAATCTTCTGTATTTTTAAACATTTTATCCGGTATGACAACTTGGTGTTCAGCCCCTGAAATCGTGTCTGGGAGAGGAATATGGATGGTTTTTAAGCCAGAACCTTGAAATATGCTTTCGTTGGTTTGAGGATACAACTCAAGGATATAATCAGGTAAGGGATTAAAGTTTGTTACTGTGGGCCTGGTGAGGAAGGTTTGTTCAGGTAAATCAACGTTTGTAAGATTATCGGTGTTTTTAAACGCTTCATCAGCAATATATAGCCCACCGACTCGCCCTCTAAGGTTCAAATCAGGGCCTTCAGGTCCATCTCTGTATAAGAATTCCACAGCGATGGTCGGGAAGTTTATCGTTTCAACCGCGCTGTTTTTGAAGGCACTCGGTTTTAACAAAAGAGCCCCTTTAAAGGTCCCAGGGGTTTGATGTGAATTTGACTCAAAAGTTACCTCTTCAAGTTGATGCGTATCTTTAAAGGCATTTTGGCCTATGATTTTTACATAATGCGGAACAAATAAGGATTGCAAATCTGACGCTTCAAACGCGCCATGTCCGATATGGGTTAGTTGTGCTTTAGAAGTGTAGTGAATCAAGTTGATGGAACTACTTAAAAAAGCATAATCTCTAATATAATGCAAGTTAGCGGGTAAGAATAATTCTTTTAAATTGTTTGTATCCGCCAAGGCTTCTTCATCAATCATTTCAACCGGATTGCCATCCAAAGTATTAGGAATGAATAGATACGTGGCGTAATGATCAAGGTTGCCTGTCACAACGCCAATCGTATAATCACCTGAAACATGTTGACTATGATAACGACTTGGATGGCTTTCATTATCTATACCAGATAAGATGCGATCATAATCTATGGTTTCTTTAGCTCTTAATTCATAACCTTGTCCTTCGGCGCGTTCCCATTTTACATAAAGCGTGAGGTCGCTCTCGATATAATCATAATATTCTACTTCGTAATTAAAGTTTAAATCAGAAAACCAACCGACGTTATCATACCCAATCATTTGCACACTGGGGAAAACGAGGGGGGTGTTTTCGCTAACTTCTTTTTCTTTAATTAACGTACCACTAAAGGGTTCTTTGAATTTAACGGTGTAGATTTCTTCATCTGCTTGACTAGGTGTCAAATCATGCCAATTACCATCTAAATAACGCCACTGAAGCGTGCCGTCATGATATCTAAAATCAATCTCTAAGTCAGTCTCTTGTACAATATTGCCAGCATTGATGGTCTCACCACTACTTAAAGTAAAGATAAGCTCACCCGCTTCGTTAATGGTACTGTTTTCTACATAAGCGCCATCTTCACCCATCACATTACCTACGTTGATGGTATCATTGTTGCTTAAGGTGATAATCAAGTCGCCATCATCGTTAATGGAGGAGTCTGTAATTGAGATGCCGTCTTCTCCATCCGTACCGTCAGTGCCGTCTTGACCATCCGTACCGACGACTTCACCGGCATTGATAGAATCACCATTGCTTAAGGTGATAATCAGTTCACCATCGCTGTTGATGGTAGAACCACTGACTGAAATACCGTCTTGTCCATCAGAACCATCGGTTCCATCTTGACCATCCGTACCGACGACTTCACCCACGTTTAAGGTATCGCCATTGCTTAAGGTAATAATCAGTTCGCCATCGCCGTTGATAGAAGAAGCTACTACAGAAACGCCGTCTT
>CAZCSL010000023.1:0-21761 GCA_964501415.1 uncultured Candidatus Izemoplasmatales bacterium | reverse complement strand
AGTAGATCAATTATCCATATCCCAAACTAAAAGAACAGTTTAGTTAATCAACATGTCTAAGCTGTTCTTTTAAAAATTCTAAAGAAGAAAACAAGTTAATTAGGCCATAATCAATCGTTTCACAGTATATATCAAGAATACTTGTAATAACCTTGTAAAATGATGTGAATTACTAACTTGCATTCATAGTTAGGTGAAATACGCTGATTTATTCTACAATCGTTTCTATAACTCTTTTCATAGCCAAAGAAAAGCACCGTCAGCTCAAGCTGACGGTGCTTATGATTTTACTAAATGACTATGATGTTAAATAGTCTTTGAACTAGTGATTACTCGTCATCACCAATGACAATGTCACGGGTAGATTCTTGACCAGCAAGCACGTAAGTAGTACCGTTAAGTGCAGATGCGAGTGCATCGAATGACCACATTTCAGTTACTGTCTCACCATCAAGGTTTTCATAAGTAACTTCGATGTTAGCCGTCGATGTATCGATACCCCAGTCCATAGTGAAGCCGCCACGGTTATCTTCAGCGAAGATATAGAGGAAGCTTGCAGCATCTAAGGTAGAACCAGAGATACCACCCATGTTGAGGTCACCAACACCTATCAAACTACGTTGGAAGTAGTTATCAGGGAACTGCCATGTAGAGATGTCAATTGTAATACCAATATCGAGATCTCTATGATAGAAATGACGTTCAAATTCACTTCTAACGTATTCAGCGTAAGCAACGAGTGCTTCAGAACCAGATTGGATACCGAAATCAAGAACGATACGGTCACCGTCTTCGTAAATACCTTCAGCTACCATTTCTTCAACGATCTCTTCAAAGATATCACGTGCAAGGTCTGGGTTAAAGCCATAAGTTGATGGGCTAAAGCCGCGTCCTACCCATGTATATGGATAATCCTCATCAAACTCATTAGCCATCCATTCTTCTTCATCAGCTGCGATGCCATCGGCTATGTCTTGTTCCATTTGCCATTGCATACCATATTGGTAATCCCATGTACGGAAGTCAACACCGGTTTCAGGGGCAACCATATAAGCACTTGAGAAGTAGAACATTTGTGCGTCATTGGTAACCATAACTTCATTAGAGATTACATCACGGTTAAGTGCATAGAAGATTGCATTTCTCATGGTCATGCCATCTTCTAATTCCCAAGAAAGAATTGGTTCAGGTTCGAAGCTGCTACCTGGGAATCTATCAAGTTGTGCATCCATGTCTGGTAAGCTGTTAATAACCATACGGAAGGTAGTTGCACCAGGGATAAAGCGGATGCGTGGGTCATCTTGATAATCTTCAAATTGTGCCCCAGGAACCGCTACTGCGTCTAATCTACCTGCCAAGAATTCTTGGAATCGGATTTCAACGTCTTCAATAACTCTCCAAGTGTAGTGTGTGTAGAAATGACGATCTGGTTCGTGGAAGTTTGGATTTTCAGCCAAACGTACGATTTGATCAGGCTCGTAATAATCTACATAATATGGACCATGATATGCGATAGTGGTTTCACTAACACCATATGTATCCCCAGCTTCATCTAGTTGATCGTAAAGACCCAAGTGGATTGGCGTCATAACGAATGAACTGAGCCAATAAATAACTGACCATTCATCCATATCATCTACGAATTGGAATTCAAGGGTATAGTCATCTAATGCTGTTAGACCAACATCTTCAAAGTCAATCTCGCCATCAGCAAACTCTTGTGCTCCAACGATTTCTTGTGGAGCAGATGTGAAGTCGCCACCACCAGCAATCGCACGGAACCAGTTTTCTTCAAGGGCAAGTTTATAGGTATTAATAAAGTCATGAGCTGTAATATCGGTTGATAAATCATCAGAATCTGTCTCAGGATGGAAATACCACTCAAGGTCTTCTTGTAGTGAAACCGTCCATGTTCTAGCTAAGATACGACCAAACTCTTCAATGACTTCTTGACCTTCTTCAGTAGGTTCAAAGTCTTCATCAACTAAGGCATTGCCTTCTGCATCAAATGGTCTTGGCATTTCGGTTGCCATGGATGGTAATACATCATAACCATTTAAATCCTCATTGAATGCAAAGTAATAGAGTGAATCCAAGTACAAAGTCGCAATGTCAGCTGTAACAGAGTCTGTATAGTTCCATTGGTCGAACGTATCTGGGTTCGAAGTCATAGCTGTACGGTAGGTGTATTCACCAGCGTTACCAGGGGATCCATCTTCCATATCTACATTCGAATCATCTTCTGACATTGTAGCGTAACCAAGGCCAAAGCCCATAACTGGAATGTATTCATCAACTGGGAACTCTAAGCGTGGATGATACATGGCATATCCAGCGTTCATATATACAGGTACGCCACCATACATGGTTTCCATGAGATAACGCTCTGCATGAGCGAAGAGAATATTTCTAGTTTCTGCAGGTAAATATCTATAGTTAAATTCACCCGTTGGGAAGGTAATTAACTCTTCTTCAGTAGCAACAACGTTAATGGTACGTTCGCCACTAGCAACTTTGCCATAGCTGTTTTCTACTTCGAAAGTAATCGTATATTCGCCAACTTCATCAGGATCAAAGTCGCCATCATCAGTAATAGTGATATCACCAGTGATGTCGCCATCAAGCTCATCAATAGCTCTTACTTCGTCTAATGCAGCGTAAGTAGTGCCCACTAAGATTGACTGTTGTGGTGGGAAGAATAAATCAGTTTCTGGGTTTCTAACTACGATATAGAATTCACCAACAGTAGCATCATCGTAATCAGAGGTTACAGTAACTTTTGTCCAACCTTCTTCAGTGTCATCTGGGTGGAACATACCATCTGAGAATGTAACGATTGAATCATCATCGATTTCGAATGTAACATCTTGATCAAAGCCTTCGCCTTCATCAGCAGCAACGTAATCGATAACGATTGGTACAGCAGAACCAGTTACACCATTGATTAATTCAAGAACTAAGCCAGCTTCTTCTGGATCTTCAGGGCTAACTTCAGTTGGTAAGCTAATAAACATGTTGAGTGCAGGCACGACAACGGTAAACTCACCATAGATAGAATCATCTTCTACAACGGTAACGGTAATGGTCGTTTCACCAGATTTAATACCGGTAATAACACCATTTTCATCAACGGTAGCTACAGATTCGTCTGAACTTGCAAACGTTACATCTTGATCAGCGTAAGCTGCAGGTTGTACGGTAAAGTCAATCGTATGTTCACCATGGATAGGTACTTCTACTTCATCTTCTTCATTAATGTCTAAATCAAGATCAAGCGTAACATCACTCATGGCAAACTCATCGGCGCTGGTATAAAGTAATTGTGGTCCGTGGAACCAACCAAGCGTCATACCAGTAACATCGATTAAGTCACCTTCTTCAAGTTCTAACAATGCTTCAGCATCATCATCATGGCCAAGACGAGAGTCATAGCGGATTCTAATGCCAGGTGTATCTTCATCAAATACATCGATAAGGTCTACATGGATGTTATCATGTTGATCGGTAGAAATCTCATCAACTAAGAATCCAACCAAGTTAACACGATGTGATTGATATGGTAACATTTCAGCATTGTTTTCAATGTCAACACCGTCTAAATCTTTAGGATCAGGAAGATCGTTTCCAGTGCTTAATACATCGTAGCGCTCTAAGCTACCAATTTGCAATAAGCCGTTAAACTCATCTCTTTCACCCCAAAGACGTACTTCATCGCCTACGTTGATGTCTTCAATAACAAGCGCATCACCATCATAAACGCTAATTGCGCCTGAATCATCTGCGATAAAGAATGTTGCATGGTTAGTGATAGCGGTAACGACACCAATGGTGTTTACCTCGTCACCTTCATCAGCATTTAATACGTCTTCTACACTCATCGGTGCTGCGATAACAGTAACCGTTAATGAGGCACTGATATCTTCATCGGCACGTGAGGTAGCCGTAATCGTAGCTGAACCAGGTCTCAAGGCTTGAATTTCGCCTTCACTGACAACAGCAACTTGTGAATCACTTGTTGACCATCTAACTTCAAGGTTATCAGCATCATCAGGTTCAACAGTTGCGGATACAGTAACCGATTCGCCTACTTCTAGTTCTAAGTCGCCTTCGTCAAGCGTCACAGATTCAACATCAATCGGATCTTCGCCACATGCGGCAACAACTACAAGGGCAAATAGAGCTACTATCCCAAGTAATACTTTTTTCATGAATTTCTTCTCTCCTTCTTTTTTTATTTTATTTTGTTCAATTTATTATGTATCCCAGGCAACGATGGAATTGGACCAACTAATCACCTCAGGAATTACATACACATATCATTATATCCTAAAAACACGTGTTTTTTCAAGTCATCGTAAGGATTAATTTGTTGATGGTCACCTTATTTGCTTGAAATCACACTTCAAATTATCCGTGGAGTAATTACGACTAGTCATATGACATTATACATGCTAATGACGTATTATTCAAACATTTTTTGTCGATTAACAAACATGAGAAATATCGAAACCCCATCAATTATATGAATAGACCTTCATATAAAGATGTCTTCATTATAACCAAAAACCGACTATATTTAAAGATTTTCAGTTATTAAACAATCTAGAAAATGACCCAAAACCATTGTTGTAACGTCTTGTAACCCCATTTAAACGTTAGTATTTACATAAAATGCAAATCATTCAAATACAAAGTTACCCTCTTAAAATACATTATCGAGTTTTTGCGCGCTTTGATATAGATTTTTACACATTTTTTGGAGTGATGGGTTTTATATTTGCTCTATGCTATGCTATGATAATATAAACCGATATATATAGGGAGGCAGATTATGAAGAAGTTTTACCTTTTATTTTTTATGTTACTTGTATCCCTCACCATCACAGCGTGTAATGGCGAGGAAGAACCAGAAGAAACGATTGAACAAAGTGATTTGGAAGCTTTATTAGAAACCTTAGATTTGCCAGATGAAACCAAGGAGAATATCACCTTAGAAACTAGTGTAGATAATTTTGATATCACTTGGCAAAGCGCTGATGAAAGTTACTTAAGTCATGATGGCTCCGTTGAACGCCCCCGTTCTGATAGCGGCGATCAAACGGTTGTCCTAACGGCGATGATTACTCATGAGAATATTGAAGCGTCTAAAGACTTTGAAATAAAAGTTTTAGCTACCAGTGCCTTAGAAGAGGTGCTGATGGACATTGAACTTCCAGCTATGACCGATGAAGACCTTGAATTACCGCTTGAGGATGGAGCTTATACCATCACATGGTCTTCAGATGACCCCAGTTATCTTAATAGTCGTGGGCAAGTTGCCCGGCCCCGTTATGAAGTTGGAGACCAAACGGTTGTTTTAACGGCAACATCTAGCGATTTTGATGGACGTAACACCGCAGAAAAATCATTTGAGATAACGGTTGAAGCTTACTCTCAAGAAGAAACTGAAGCGGCAATGGATGCGGCTTTAAACCAACTTGAACTACCTAGTGAAGTAACTGAAGATATCGATTTAAGTCGTTATTTGCGTGATTTTGAAGTTATTTGGTCAAGCGATGATGATACCGTGATGGATGAAGAGGGCAGGGTATTTAGACCGGCTAACGAACAAGGTGATCAAACGCTCACGTTGAGTGTTAAGCTCGTCGATGGCGATATTGAAAAGACCGCTGATTTCGAAATCACGGTACTGGCTTATACAGAAACTGAAGAAACAGCCATGACGTTATTTGAAGAAACCATCGAAGATTTTGATTTTGTCGGTGGAACCTTTGATGAAGACATAGACTTACCTACTCAAGTGGGCGAGGTGTCGATCGATTGGCGTTCATTAAGACCAGGCATCATTCATAATGATGGTACCGTTAACCCCGTTTTAAGTGCACACACAGACCGTAGTATCCCCCTTGAAGCGACTATGTCTTATCAAGATGTTACCATGCAATATACCGTTGAGGTTTATGTTTCAAAAACATTGGACCAAAACATTGTGGATTCCAAAACCTTACCCTTTGAAAACCTAGCGGATGAATGGTTATTATCGGATACTGATATTGAAATTTTCTACACAGATGATCGCAGTCTGCCTTATGTAGATATAGAAAGTTTCTTAACTTTGCTTGATGGTGGGGATTTACAAGGGGCAATTGATTTTGAGTCGATCGATATTGATATCGACCAAGATATCATGTATTTGGAAGTTTTTGTCGCAGCGGTCGATGATGACCCAGAAGATACGTTTGTAGAAGATACCACGTACGTATTTGAAATCAATTTTAGCGAAAACAGAGCCTCAGTAAACCGCTATGGCTTTTTCACCAGTTTCCAAGAATCAACACAAACCGATTTCGGGGCAGGCTTAGACGTTGTTGATTATGAGGTAGAATACTTTGACCCTGTCGTCTTTGAATTAGGCGATTACCGTATGGAACTCTTTATGCATGAAGACCAATACTTGATGCCTCTTCATATCGCCAACCTCTTCTTCTCAGGGTCAATGTTCGATGTCTATTATAACGGCGATGCGCTTTATGGAGTCGATACCTATCAAATTTACCCCATGCAAGAGGACGTTCGTGAAATTATTTTAGATAGTTCTTATAATGACCTTGAGATGAGCGCAAGTTTCTTATCCTCAAATTATGATTATTTGGCTTTCTCTTTAGACCATTACTTTGGATTAAGAGAAGATATGGGGATAGATTCCTTTTATAATGTTCTGGATAAAGATGACCTAACCGATGCGGAGATGCATTATCAATCTTTATTCAGTATGGTATATGGCTTAGATGATTTACATAGTTCCTTTGGTAATACCGGTATTTACGACCCTGATTACGACCCAACCTTAGCACTCGATCATCTAGGACCTAGAACGCAAAACTTCTATAACAGTCTTTGGGACTTACAAGACATGGGTACATGTGACCGCAATGAAGTCATTTATTACGATGATGGCCGCGTTGCAAGAGTACCTTTACATGGCTTTAACGCCGATACCCCTGATGAATTCAAAAGAATGTTAGATGAAATTGAAGCGATGGGTGGCGTGGAAGATGTCATTGTGGACCTTTCTTGTAATACCGGTGGTATTATTGGTGGGATGATTCAAGTACTTGGGTATATTACCGATGAGGATATTCCTTACCATTCCATCAATGCAGGCGACTTATCGACCCAAACGGTATGGTATACCAGCGAATATGAAGCCTATGATTTTGAATGGCATTTCTTGATTTCTCCTGTAACTTACAGTGCCGGTAATTCTATGGCACAAATCGTAAAAGAGATGGACTTGGGTACCCTCTTTGGAGAACAATCCCAAGGCGGGGCTTCTTCGGTTACCTCCAATCTCTTGCCAAGCGGTGGTATTATCTTCATGAGTTCACCCAACGTGTTAACCGATGAGGCGTATCAAAGCTTAGAATATGGGGTTGAACCGAATGTCACGTTAAGATTGTTCCAAATGGAATCCCCACGTATGATTTTAAGCGCGATTGAAGACGACGAAGAATAACCATTGGAGTGGTAAATATGTTTAAAGCGTTATTTAAATTTTTGGCAATCGCTATGGTTTTAACCGTGTTGGTTGCCTGTCAAGATGAAGCAAAGACGCCAAGCATCGTTTCGCTTGGCGTCAATGAATATGGGGAATGGGTCGCTACGTTTGATGACGATAGTGAACAAATCATCACCCATGATAAAGAAATCATTGAACGCATCTCAACGGATAACCAAGACCGGTTGGTGCTACATTTTGAAAGTGGCGGTTATCAAATCTATGATGCAACGTTGAAATTGGATTATCATCATGTCAATTTTTTTGTCGATGATCAACTCCATTATTTTCAAGTTGTCTTAGATGGTGAGGATGCCTATGAACCGCCAACGCCATCGATTGAAGGTAGAACCTTTGCGCGTTGGACAGAAAGTTTAAACCAAATTACCTCAGACAAAAACATTCACGCAGAATTTGAATATCATGAGTATGAAGTTACCGTCACCATTGAAGATGATACCTATGACACCATCACAAAATCCGTCTTCCATGGAGGCACATTAGACTTGCCAGATGTAGAAAAAACCGATTATCTATTTGCCGGTTATTACTTAGAAGACACCTATGATACGTTGTTTGACCCCTCACAACCCATTACTGAAGACATGAGTCTTTATGCTAAATGGGTGCACCAAAATGCCTATGGGCCCGAATTGTTTGATGAGGTTTTGAATCTACTAAAACAAACCCACTACAAATACGTCGATGATGAAACGTTTTATCAATATGCGATTGAGGGGTTAATCAAAGCGCTCGATGATCCCTATACAAATTATATGACGCCTGAAGAGGCCGAAAGATGGGCACAATCCTTAGGTGAGTCATTTGTGGGTGTGGGTATTACGATTGAAAACATCAACGATAATGTGGTAATTAGAAAAGTATGGACGGATTCACCCGCTGAGCGGGCTGGGTTGTCCCCAGGCGATGTGATTACGCATATCGATGGGGTTGATTATCGCAATAAATCTTATACCGATACCGTTTTTGATTTGTTGGGTGAAGAAGACACCACCGTTGAAATTGGGGTTTCTCGCAGAGGCTTTTCTGATATTTTATATTTTGAGATGACCAGAGAACAAATCCCCAATCCTACCGTCGAACATGACATCATTGAAAAAGATGGTGAGATACTTGGCTACTTAAAAATCAATAGCTTTGGTTCTGAGACCGCCAGCAACATGAAGGCTGCTTTGGATGATTTAGAAGCTCAAGATATCGACGGGTTAATCATTGATTTAAGAAACAATGGCGGGGGTTATTTAGGCGCGGTTATTGAGATGATGGATGTCTTTTTACCCGCGGGAGATTTGCCATTGATGCATATTTCGCAAATGTATGGCAACCGCTTTGTCTTTGAACAATCTTACCCTGCTTCTGGCACAGAGGAAAAACCGTATGATATCGTGGTCTTAATCAATCACTTTAGCGCCAGTGCTTCTGAGGTATTCTCAGCAGCGATGAAAGAAAAAGGGGGCTATGATTTAATCGGTACCCATACCTTTGGTAAAGGCACCATGCAAATCAGAGAAACGTTGATGAACGAAAGTGAACTCAGTTTCTCAGTAGGAAAATGGTACACCCCTGAGGGCCGCTGGATTCATGAGAATGAAGGCGATGCGGATTACATTTATCCTACCATCGAAGTAAAGCAAAACCCTTATTTTAATGCATTTAGAATTTTAATCAGCGATGAGGAAGCCTTAGTATATGACCAAGTATCTAGTCAAATTGCCAATGCACAAATCATTTTAAATGCGATGGGTTATGACCTTAGAGATGATGGCTATTTTGATCAAGAAACCAAAACGGCGGTACTTGATATCCAAGCTGAAAACAACCTTGAAGAAACCGGCAAAATTGATGCACAAACCGCCGATGTTATCTCACAGTGGTTGTTAGACTATATCCAAGACCAGGCTAATGATACGCAGCTTCAAACCGCTATTCAATACTTTATTGAGGATTAATCATTCCTAAGGAGATTATACATGACGGATACCAAGATGAACCATGAAACTAAGAAGATCAGCGTATATAAGGAGATTTATAAGAAAAATATCTCTTATTTAAAAAACCGTAAGCCCTTGAATTGGCCTTTGGCTACACTGCTTAAAATGATCATATTTTTCATTGGCTTTGCCTTTCCGCTTATAGGGATGTTAATATGGGTGCTCATAAGAGAACACCATCCTGAATATTCCAAATATGTTGGTTTGGGTACCTTTTTAGGCTATTACTTTAACATCTTTATGAACGTTGTACCACGCTTTCACGGTCTACCCTTATGGTAAAGCATTACATTTTAAAGCACGGTGTTATCATCGTGCTTTTTTTATTGAAACATGCGTTTTTTATAGGAGCATATTTTTTTATTATTTTAATAACTTATGGTAAATTAATAGTACCAAATTTTAGGAGTGGTATCATGAAACGTCTTTTATTAATCCCTTTTTTAGCCTTTGCATTATTTACATTAGCCGCCTGCAATGGCGATGATAACGGAAACGATACAAACGATATTGAGGAAGCAGATTTGATTGAACTTACGTTGGATGAGTTATCTAAATATGATGGAAAAGATGGCAATGACGCCTATGTTGCAGTAGATGGGTATGTTTATGATGTGACGGACTCGAATTTATGGTCTGATGGTATCCATCAAGGCAGAGTTCAAGCCGGACAAGATTTAACCGATACGCTCGATAGTGAATCCCCACACGGACGAGAAATGCTTGAGCGTGTTAAGAAAATTGGTATCTTAGTCTATCCGGAAGATGAGGATGATACAGAAGAACATGAAGAAGATTCCTACGATGAAGATACTTATGAAGACGATTCTGGTACTGATTCCGATGAAGTAGATGTAGATGTCGAGGATGATCAAGATACCGATGTTGAGGATGATCAGGACGCAGAAGATGAGGATAGTGTTCGTGTCTTTACATTGGATGAGCTGTCTAAATATGATGGAAAAGATGGCAATGATGCGTATATCGCTGTAGAAGGTTATGTTTATGATGTCACGAATTCTAGCCTTTGGACCGATGGCAACCACCAAGGTCGCGTGCAAGCAGGGCAAGACTTAACCGATGAGATTGATGCAATTTCACCCCATGGTAGACGTGTATTGAGTAATATCCCTATCATCGGGGTTTTAGAAGATTCTAATTCATCTGAAGAAAACGATACAGAAAGCGATCCTTATGAGGGTGATGTTCCTTCTTATTAAGGTTTTAAGCCTTTGAATCAAGCTTAAGAGTATAAAACAACTATTGAGATCTTGTATAGTCAACTGACACTCGTTGTGAATGAAAAATAAAATAAAAAAACGTCGGATTCCAAGAATCCGACGTTATTTTTTTCATGGTCGGGACGACAGGATTTGAACCTGCGACCGCTTGACCCCCAGCCAAGTGCGCTACCAAACTGCGCCACGTCCCGTATTGAGGGATGAAGCCTCAAAATCAAGGTGGGAACCTCTTTTAGAAAAAGAGGTTCACCTGATTAATCTATACATTCTCTGTCGCTTGGGTCATATCCGTTTAATCGCACTTGAGCATTGGTGATTAACACATCTTCAAATGGTCGGTCACTACCATCGGTCGATGTTGTCGCAATGGCATCCAAGACATCAAAACCATCGATTAAGACCCCAAACGCCGCATACTCACCATCTAGATGTGAAGAGGTTTGATGGACGATAAAAAACTGACTTGTGGCAGAATCCCTAACCGACGTACGGGCCATGGAAATCACACCACGGGTATGCATCAGTGGATTTTCAAAATCGTTGCTTAAAAATTCTCCTTTAATCGCACACTCGGTGTTTTGGCTCATGCCGCCTTGAATCATAAAGTTTTCAATAACGCGATGGAAGATTTTATTACTATAAAAACCATCCTGGACATAAGCGATAAAGTTGTTCACTGAATTGGGCGCCACTTCTGGAAACAGCTCAATCTCAAGCGTACCATATCCTTCGACATCCATGGTAACGACTGGATTGGATTCATCTAAAAACGCTTCATAAGTTCTCATATAAAACCCCTCATAACAAACGACATCTTCTAAATCATAACCGTTATATTCAACCCAAACATCGCTGAACTTTACCGCTTCTTTGGGATAGTAATTGCCATCAACATCCGTGGTCGCAATCGCATCTAAAACATCAAAGCCTTCAACTATCGCGCCAAACGCTGCGTAGCGTTCATCTAAGTGCGTAATGTCATCATGGGCGATAAAAAATTCTGTGGAGGCGGAATTATAATCGTTTTCACTGCGGTTCATCGATATCACGCCGCGGGTATGTTTTAATGGATTTTCAAAATCGTTTTCCACAAACTCCCCTTCAATGGGACACGGGTTTTGGGCACTAAAACCCCCTTGGATCAATAAGTCTTCCACAATAAAATGAAAGGACGTATCTTCATAAACGCCATCTTCAATGTTCTTGATGAACGCGTTCACGGTATTTGGGGCTACCTCAGGAAAGAGTTCGATCTCTAAGGTCCCAAAATCTTCAATTTCTATGTGAACCACTGGGTTATTGTCACTTAAAAAATGTTCATAGGTTTTAAACTCAAACGGCTCGGACCGACAAGCGCTTAACGTCAATAAGGCAAGACTGACTAAAATCGCAAAAAAGCCTTTTTTTATCATGTTTATGACATCCTTTCAAAAATTTTACTCTTTATTATAGCATATTACACAAGCCATGAACAAATAAATTTAGATTTTTCCCACCGGGGCAATATAGGTCACAAATTGTGCTTCGCCATCTAAGTTTAACACCGTGTTGACTGCTTGATCATCGTAAGCCGCAATCGCTACGGTTCCTGCGCCAATATTTTCACAGGCCAAATAGATGTTTTGACACACATGACCCGCATCTAAGAATATAAACCGATACCCACGCTCACCATATTTATAGACCATGCGTTTCATATCCGCCACCCAAAAGAACGTGAGGGCGCTTCTTTCTAGCATGGGTTGATCCAAGCAAGCGACTTTCATTTTTGTCGCTAAATCGGTATCTTCATTGATTTTGAGCAATTTATGCTCAAGGGCCAAATAGCGATATAGACCAGGTTTTAAACCCGTGACATTATTGATCATGATGTAAGTTTCAAACGCATGAGAAGCCCCCGCAGATGGCACGGTTCTAAAGGTATGGGTTTGGGTTTCTTTTTTAACCCCTTGCGAGACATATAACAAATAAGATAACTCTGCCAAACTAAGCGGTTCATCGGTGTATTTTCTGTGACTTCTTCGCTCTTCGATGGCCGCGTCCAGTGATACATTCTGATGGTTTAAAGTCATCGGTTTTTCAAGCGCAATGGTTTTTCCTTGATAAGGCATTTGTAAAGGCGGTTTTTTCTCCTCTTTTTGCCTTGGGGTTAAGGGCATCTCTTGATAGGTCGTTTTTTTCAAAAACAAAGGTCCAATAGATTTTGACACTTAAATCACTCCTTCTTCAATACCTTTATGGTATCAAATAATCGGTTCATTTTTCAATTTAATCTTTAAAATTAATCTGCAAAAAGTTCGATTTCATAATCGCAAATGTCTTGATAAAAAGCCACTTCATGCGATACCAATATCATCGTACCCTGATAACTATTCAACGCTTTTTTCAATGCCTTCTTGGCCTGATAATCAAGGTGGTTGGTCGGTTCGTCTAAAATCAATACATTGCCTTTTTGATACTTCAAAAGCGCTAGGCGAACCTTGGCGTTTTCACCACCCGATAGCGTATTTAATGCGCGGTGGGCCATCGCATAATCAAGGCCGTGTTGTGCGAGTAAATCCATAACATCCTTTTTGGTGAAATAAGGATAATAATCATGCACGGTATCAAAAGGCGTTTTGGAATCATCTAAATGACTTTCTTGGGCGAAATAAGCAATCTTAGCCGTATCGATCCAGCGATAATTTCCACATAGCGGTTCTTTATGCGCCATTAAGGTTTTGATTAAAGTCGATTTTCCAATTCCGTTTTTACCTGTGATTACGACTTTTTCGCCTCTTCTAATCATTAAATCCAAAGGTTCTATTAAGGAAGTGTCATAGCCGATTTCAAGGTTTTTCAGCTTGAGGACTTCTCTGCCTGTAGGCTTAGAGAAGGGAAAGTTAAATTGGTAAGTTTGGTCATTTTTAGGCGCTTCTATGCGCGTCAGCTTTTTTAACATTTTACGGCGGCTTTGCGCGCGTTTAGACGTTTTGGCTCTGGTGATATTTTTTTGGATGAAGTCTTCGGTTTTCGCGATGAACATCTGTTGTTTTTTAAAGGCTTTTTCTTGTTGTTCAAAGCGCAGTTCACGTTCTTTTAAGTAATAATCATAGTCGCCTTTGTAACGCGTAATACCTTTGTTTTCAATCGCAAAGACGGTCTTAGCAATCGCTTTTAAAAACGCAACGTGGTGAGAAACGACGATAAAGGCTTTATCGTAGTTGTTTAAGAACTTGGTTAACCATTCAATGTGTTTTACATCCAAAAAGTTTGTCGGTTCATCGAGCAATAAAATATCGGCTTCTTCTAACAATAATTTTGATAATATAATTTTTGCCTTCATACCCTCGCTAAGTTCTTTTATTGGCTTTTCCAAAAGCGAGGGAGAAAGGCCAAGACCGGTCATGATTTTACCGACATTGGCTTTGATGTCGTAAAAGCCACTATCGGTCAATTTCTCACCGATGTTGGCGGCTTTTTGCATCGCGTTTTGAGCGTCTTTTTCACTTAGATTTACGCTCGTTTCATAAAGATAGTTCATCCGTTCTTCCAAATCAAATAACGATTGATACACTTCGTATAAATACGTTTTTACGTATTGGTTTTGGTCGAGTTGTTTATATTGGTCTAAATAGCCAATCCGTTTTTGGTTTTGCCACTGAATCACGCCTCGGTCTGGTTTCATCTCTTGATTTAGCAGTTTAAGCAAAGTGCTTTTGCCACTACCGTTGGGCCCGACAAGGACGGTGTGTTCACCTTCAAAAAAGCGCATGTTTGTCCCTTCAAACAACCGCTCGTTTTGATACCCAAAAAAGAGGTTTTCACACGTCAATAAACTCATGTTCATCGTTCCTTTATCTCGCAATGAAAAGACCGCTTAAGCGGTCTTAATGACACAGCTTGTGAGTTTTCTATTACTAGTATACCACAAGTTTATAATGGATTAAATGGCTAAAAGCTTTCTAGTAACAGTTTTGGTTTTCTGCCCCACATTAACATCGTATAGGGGATTAAATAAATGGCGATTAACGTCATCGAAAGAATGTAGATTGAACCATATTCTAACATCAGTCCACTGAGGAAAAAAGCCAGGGGAGTCATCGCTTGACTAAGCGTATCCAACAAGCCAAAAACACGCCCTCTTAAGTTTTTATCAATCGTTTTTAACATACCTGTCATAAAGGGAACGTTAACCCAAACATTGGCCATCATGGTCAAAAATGTTGCAGGGATAAACAGCATCATAAACTGCATGTAAGTAAGCCATTCACTGCTTATGCCCATCATTAAAATCAACATCATAATAAAACCAGCCCCCGTTAAACTCAAGGCTTTTAAAATGGTGCTTTTAATGGCGATGTTCTTACCAAAAACACCGATTAAAATACCCGAAATCAACATCCCTAAAGAACCCGCGATACGAATGATTGAAAGATCGATTGGATTCCTTTGTAAAACCAAATTAAACAAATAAGGCATCATGTTAGCAAACAAAGGGGCAAAGGCAAAATTCAAAAGTAGCGATGAAACCATCACCATAAACAAGCCTGGACGGTTTAAGACATAATCAATACCGATTTTAAAATCCGCGATAAATGACGTGGCTTGGCTTGGATTTTTAGCTTCATGGCGTAACTTGATAAACATTTCTGATAGGCCGCTTAGGATAAAGCTCAGTCCGTTGATGATGAAAATGAGTTCAATGCCCAAAATCGAATAAAGCAATCCTGCAAGCAAGATACCGATAATCATTTGTACCGAGTTGATAAAAGAAAACAACGCATTGGCTTGGTTTAGTTGACTTTCTTCAACGACATCGGGTCTTATGGCGGTTGAAGCTGGGAAAAAGAAAGCATTGTTAATGGCTAAAATGACAGTAACAACAAACAATAAGGCAACTAAATAGGTTTCGTGGTTGAGTGTAAAAATAATAAACCCACCAAATAATACGACTAAACCTCTAATAAAATCGGTTAAATAAAGGATAAATACTTTATTGGCCCGATCGATAAATACGCCCGAGATAGAAGTAGATAGAATTGTAATGATACCACCAACCGCAATATAAAGCCCCGCAATGAGTGGAGAGTTAGTCAAGCTCAGTAAGTACCATCCGACCGCGAAGTTGTAAAAGACAGATCCGATTTGACTTACAAAATGACCACTAAACAAAAGCGTAAAATCTTTATTTTTAAACAGTTCTTTCATATTATCACCTCATGCTGGATATTAATTAAAAATTTTAATTTTCTCTTTTACATTTTTAATTATATCCTAACAAAAGGTGAATTTCAATACTTTTTATTAATATTTTTTATTTGTTTATTAATTTATTTAATTTTAAAATTTATTTTTTTCATACAGATATAAAAAACCAGCTGTTAATTCAGCTGGTTTTTTGTAAGTTTGGAGCGATGCGTTTTTGGGTTTTTTGTTCGTAATGATGGGCTAATGCAAGTAACGTTTCTTCACTAAAGTGACGTCCGATAAACAATAGGTTTAAGGGTTTTTTATCGTTTAAGGCTTTGGCGGGGACACTAACAAGTGGCAAGCCACCCATCGGTGCGTACCCGGTAATCTTAAGCGTCATCACGGCATCGAGGCGCTCACTTTCAAATGGTTTTAAGAATTCATCAATCGCCTTTTCAACCGCTCGTTTGGCTTTAAGATAGGCTGAATCTTTTAGGCGGCCATCGGTAAGTTGCGCGGCTTGGAAGTGTTTTTGGCCGTACTTTAGGCGCCTTAAAGGATCTTCTTTATTATAGGCAATCAGTGCTTCTAGCGATTTAACCGGCGCATCAGTCCCTAAGGTACTTAAAAACTGATTGATATCGCGTTTAAATTCGGGAATTAGGGTCTTTAGATTATTGGGCAAATTATAGGGCAGACTTATGGGTTTGATGATTACCCCCATTTGTTCAAAAAGGGTGATGGCTTCTTCTAAAAGCGCTTGTTCTTCTGGTGTGGCTTCTTGGTTTTCAAACGATAAGACACCAAGACGCAAGCCTTTGATATCTTGAGCGCAGGCCTTTACATAATTAGGGGTTGTATCAGGCATGAGACTAGTATAAGGGTCTTTATCGTCTTTCCCTTTGAGCACATCGAGCATTAAAGCGGCGTCTTTAACCGTCAAACTCATGGGGCCTGCAGTGTCTTGATAGCGACTGATTGGGATGATGCCATGACGGCTCAAAAGACCCAAGGTTGGCTTGATGGTGACCACACTATTGGCTTGGGCGGGTGAGGCCAAGGAGCCATTCGTCTCTGTACCGATTGAGATAGGACATAAGCCTGCGGCGACACTCACGGCTGAGCCTGTAGAACTACCTAAAGGGTCCATGGTTTTATCATAAGGATGAATCACTTGACCGTGCATGCTGCCGTAGCCTGAGGGCATCGTCCCCATCGACATAAAATAAGCAAACTCAGAACAATTAGCTTTGCCTAAAATCAGTGCACCACTGGCTCTTAGTTTTTTTATAATCGTTGCGTCAAAAGGGGCAAAAAAGTCTTTAAAAACGTCCGCATTGGCCGTTGTACGCATCGAATCCTTGGTTAGGATGTTATCTTTTACAATCACGGGGATGCCATGCAGTGGCCCAAGGATTTGGTTGTTGTCGCGCATGTGGTCTAGGCGTTTAGCCTCAAGTAAGCTATCGGCGTTTAAGTCCGCTAGACTATTTAGATAATCATCGTGTTTTTCAATGCGACTGAGGTAATGTTTTACGAGTTGATAGGAAGTTGTTTTTCCGGTTTCTAAAGCCTCTTTAATAGTGAAGACATCTTGATAGGCTTGCATCAAATTCTCCTCTCAAAAGAAAAGCAATCAACGATTGCGTTTCTTCTTTTCTTTTTCTAGATAGTCGTCTAGGTCAAAATCGTATTCATCCCAGAACGTTTTTTCATTGGCATCTTGTATTTCAGTAGATTCATAACGCGCAAAGGCGTCATCGTCATCAATATTAAATTTTTTCTTTGGTTCTTGTCTTGGGGTTTTTCTTGGGCGTTGTTGCGTCATTTCAGAAAATGATTTGCGTTTGTTTGCCGTAGTCGTTTGATCGGCATTTTGTTTTTGCATTTTAATGTAATAATCTGCAATACCCGAAACCAAAAGAATCGCTATAAACAATATTGCAATGCTTATATATATAGCCATATTAAAGCCTCCTTGAACCTTTATGCTACATGTATTATACACGAAATGTTTTAACTTATAAAGAATAATGAATGACTAATGATGAGATTTATCGTATAATATAAGTACAACATGCCTTTGACAGATGGTTTAAAATATCATCGAAAGAGGGGTTTGTTATGGTATCAATGATGAGGGAGCGGAATCCAAAAGCGTATGAAATCTTTGTGAATCTAAAAACCAATCAGCCCGAAGAATCTTCCTTTATGGTATTCTTTTCAAAGATGGTTTTAAGACTAAGCAGCATGGTTGTGGCTTTATTCTTACCCGTCCTTGGTATATGTATGTATGTGCTTATGCGTAATCAAAACCCGAAAGAAGCAAAATACCCTGGATTAGCCACCTTGGCGGCTGCGGCAATTTACCTATCCTTTTTCACCTTCATGATTGTAACTTATACCACCTACGGCCGACCACCTAGTTGGCAGTTCTTAGGTCCATTATTACCGGGATTTTCTAGTGACTTTTTCGTAGCCTTTCCACTGAATTAATGTATTTTGTTTTAAAAAAACCGTCTGAATCACCGTAACTTGGTTAGGGTGGCGTTTCAGGCGGTTTTTTTATGATTAGATTAACTTGGCAAAATAGCTATAATGTCTTTTCAAAATTGTGATATCATGAAGACAACAACTCTAGTTAGGCGGTGTTTTATGTTTACTTCTAATGCGCTTTATCCTTATGCTTCTAAAAGGTACGTGACTTACGGTAAAAACGGTATGGTCGCAACCTCACAAACCCAAGCGGCCCAAGTTGGCGATGAGATTTTAAAAAAAGGGGGCAACGCCATTGATGCAGCGATTGGTATGGCTGCGGCCTTATGCATTGTAGAACCAACACGTAACGGGCTTGGTGGGGATGCCTTTGTGCTTTTTTGGTATCAAGGCAAGCTTTATGGACTGAATGCCAGCGGACCGAGTTCTGAGACGATCAGTATTGAAAAAATGAAAGCTAATGGGTATCAAAGTATGCCGATGGTTGGTGCTGAACCGATTACAATACCCGGTCAAATCAAAGGTTGGGTAGAACTTAGCGAACGGTTTGGTAAACTTTCTTTTGAAGCCGTCTTGGCCCCTGCCATTAAATTGGCCAAAGAAGGTTTTGTCGTTAGTCAAGTTGTCGCAGAAGGATTTCAAAAAGCCCTAAGCACCTATAAAAAGCATTTAAAAAGCGATATCTTTTCTGCATTTGAAGATACGTTTAGTCTTAACCAAAAACCACCACAAAGTGGCGATATTTTTTATCTGCCTGATCATGCGAAAAGCTTGGAATTGATTGCCAAAACCAAAGGCAAGGCATTTTATGAAGGCGTTCTTGCAGATGAAATGATCAAGCATGTCACTAAACACGGGGGATTTTTAACGAAACAAGATTTTAAAGCTTATCAACCAACGTTCGTAAACCCGATTAAAGCCGCTTATAAAGGCTATGACATTTGGGAACTCCCCCCAAACAACCAAGGCATCATTGCCTTAGAAGCCCTAAAACTTTATCAACCTCTTTCTAAAGACCCCCTAAGTGTGATTTCGATACACAAACAAATCGAAGCGATGAAACTTGCTTTTAAGGATGGTTTAAAATATATTAGCGATGAAAAAGCGATGCCTTTTTCACCGCACGCATTGTTAGATGAAGCTTATCTTGCTGAGCGCAGAAAGCTTATTTCCAACTATGCTCAAGATTTTAATGCTGGTGAGCCCAAAGCATCAGGGACGGTCTATTTAGCCAGTGCCGATAGTGAGGGCAACATGGTTTCATTTATTCAAAGCAATTATATGGGCTTTGGTAGTGGGGTCGTTATCCCAAATACCGGTATTGCGATGCAAAACCGAGGCCATACTTTTAGTTTAAACCGCAATGATTTCAATGCCTTAGAACCGAATAAACGCACCTATCATACCATCATGCCTGGATTTATCACCAAAAATGACGAAGCCTTGGGTCCTTTTGGTTTGATGGGAGGCTTTATGCAGCCGCAAGGACATATGCAACTGATTGTCAACATGATTGATGAGAAGCTTAATCCACAAGCCGCACTCGATAAATGGCGCTGGCAGTGGATGAAAGAAAAAACGGTTATGGTGGAAAAACAGACGCCTTCTTCTATTATTGATGGGCTTGTTAACTTAGGTCATGATGTGAAGATTAACCCTAATGAAACGGCTTTTGGAGTCGGACAAATCATTTTAAGGCAACCCCATAATCATGTTTATGTCGGTGGGTGTGACAAGCGTTGTGATGCATTGGTGTTAGGCCATTAAAAAAACCGCAACCATCGTTGCGGTAGATTGGCTTAATCTGGAGCTAACGGGGCTCGAACCCGTGACCTCTAGCATGCCATGCTAGCGCTCTCCCAGCTGAGCTATAGCCCCTCACTGTGAAGATTTTACCGCAAAGCCCTTAACTTTTCAACCGTTTTATCGATTTATTTTTTCAAGCTGTGACTCAGGGATTTATCCTTGCACTAGACACATCGTTTCGTGACAAACAAAAAAGAATCATATATAATGATGGTAGATCACGTTTAATGTTCAACACTATGATAAGCCTAGGAGTGAAATTAATGGCCACGATTAAAGATGTTGCCAAAAAAGCTAACGTCAGTGTCGCGACCGTTTCAAGGGTTTTGAATCAATCTGGATACGTCAACATCGAAACTAAGAAATTGGTTGAGGCCGCGATTAAAGAGCTCAATTATGTTCCTAATGAGCTCGCTCGTTCGCTATACAAAAAACAATCTAAAATCATCGGTTTAGTCGTGCCCCATTTATCGACGTATTTTTTCAGTGAGTTGATTGAAACCATTGAAGAGTTTTTTGCTGAAGAAAGTTATAAATTAATGATCTTCAACGTCAGAGAAGATTTATCGCAAGAAGAAAAGGTCCTAAATGTTTTTAGCCAATATAACATCGATGGCCTTATCATTGTGGCACATATCCCTGAAATTGAACAATACACGCAATTAAATATTCCTATGCTTACGATTGATCATCGCAATGAAGAGATTGACCTGACGTCTATATCAAGCGACAACATCACGGGTGGACGCTTAGCTGCAAACCATCTGCTTGATAATGGGTGCAAACGGTTTTTGCATATACGTGGGCCTTCTTTTTTACTGACGGTACAAGACCGTTCAAAAGGATTTGATGAAGTCTTAAAGGCTAGTGGCATTAAACCTAAGATTTTGGATTTGGCTTTCCGGAAAGCGGACTTAAATGAAATCATTGCCTTTATTAAAAAACATCCTAAGGCAGATGCGATATTCTGTGATTCTGATACCTTAGCCATTATGACCATTAGAGCTTTGCACATCTTAGGCAAACAAGTTCCCCAAGACGTCCAGGTGGTTGGCTTTGATAATATTGAGCTATCTGAGTTGATATCACCTTCCCTCACAACGATTCAACAATCCATTAACCAAATTGCCTCTAAAGCGCATGAAGTCATGTTATCCATGATCGATGGCAAAGAAAAAATAGACAAGCATTACACCATTCCGGTAAAACTAATTCAAAGAGAATCCACGATGAGAAAAACTTCACAATAAAGTCTTCTTCGGAAGGCTTTATTTTTTTGTAAATAAGTAACCGCTACCATAGCCATTGACTAATGCTTGTAAAGGGCTTTCATGCTATAATACCTAATGTATTTTTACTATAGAAAGGACGATTTAAATGCGACAAACTTTTAAAAAATTAACCGTTTTATGCTTAGGCGTCATGATGCTTTTTACGGTATCACACATAAGCATCCACGCCTCAGAAGCAACCACA
>CAZCSL010000022.1:0-21761 GCA_964501415.1 uncultured Candidatus Izemoplasmatales bacterium | reverse complement strand
GTATTTAAATAAATCGCATGGAATTCTTCTTGTGTTGAACTTTCTAGTCTTGGTCGCATCATCGTATAGACTTTTTCGGGATCGGTTAGCATCGGTTCATTGCCAAAGCTTTCTTCAAACAACCGTTTGCCAAGTTCTAAAGCACTTAATAGTTGAATGGCTTTGGCTTCCCCTAAGCCTGGAATTTCACTTAACTCCATCACTGAGGTTTGCGAAATCTTTCTAACCGACGCATGCGCACGCATCACCTCATGAGCTAAAGCTAAGACACTTTTTTTCGTGGTGCCCGTACGCAATATAATCGCAATTAATTCTTGATTGGATAACGCCTCTTTGCCATAACGCATAAACCGTTCTCGAGGACGTTCTTTCATAGGAATTTCTCGAATCAACAACATCATATCTAACCTCCTTAACTGTATGATTGGCTAAAGGAGGTTTCATTACTTTAAATCAGCTCAAGAACTTTTTGATGCGCTTTGGGTAAGGCATTTTGCTTTTTGTCAATATCGATCATACCCGTTAGAATAGTTGGGCTTTCATACGCATAAACTTGCATCTGCCAAATTTTATGCGTAAAGGTATGAGACACTTTGCCTTTATAATCTAAATTATCAAGCGTTAGTGAATCATCTAATTGAACGTTGTTTATAGCGTTCTTTAAATCCTTGGCTTGCGTTTGAGGAAACGCCAAAAGCCCGCCTAATAATCCATCATTAGGACGTGTAATCAATAAGAAATGGTTTTTATGATAAATCACAAACGTGAAATAAGATTCAGTGGTTTTGGGCTTTAGTTTCGATAGATTGGGGTAATGGGCAACGGCATTATGTTTGTATGCGAAACAATAATCGTTGACAGGACACTCTTCACATAAAGGGGTTTTCTTACATACTAATGCCCCAAGTTCCATCAAAGCTTGGGTTATAACCGTAGGCTCCCCCATAATCATAACCGGCTTTAAAACATCGGTTATCGTTTGTTTGGACTGCGTTTGCCGAATATCTTTTTCATACCCAAGTAAGCGGCTCATCACCCGCATCACGTTTCCATCCACGGCAGGTGAGGGTTGGTTAAAGGCAATCGAATGAATCGCGGCGGCGGTATACTCACCAACGCCTTTTAACGCTTTAATCTCCTTTAGTGTATCAGGAAATCTTCCTTGATGGTGCGTAGCTATGATTTGAGCACTTTCATGTAAATGTTTAGCGCGTCTATAATACCCTAAGCCTTCCCATAAAGATAAAACTTCGTTTAATGGGGCACTAGCTAAGGCCTCAACGGTTGGAAACCGCTTTATAAACCGTTCATAATAAGGAACGACAGTATCCATCTGCGTTTGTTGGGCCATGATTTCTGAGATCCATATACGGTAAGGATCCTTGGTACGGCGAAAAGGCAAATCACGCTGATTTGCCTTATACCACGTTGAAATATCGTGTACAAACTGATTGGGTTTATTTAGTTTTTTCATCATGTCACCTACAACATTACTTCGATAAAATAGGTTAAAAAGCCCATAAAACGAATCGCGATATACTTAGAGGTTGATAAATCCGCTTCATCAATATCGGGATTGGATTGATAAGTCCCATCTTCTAAAACCAATAAACTGCGTTCAATATAGGTATCTAAAACTTCATGATAATGCTCAGTGAAGGGCTTTGAGACAATCACAATCACGCTTTCAGTGGACAGCGTTGCGCTTCTGGGGTCCAGATTTAAGGTTCCGATGACGCTAATTTCATCTCCAAAAGTCATCCCTTTAGCATGGATAGACCCTGGGCCTTGATATTCATAAAGGGTGGTGTTTTCAGCCAAATCATCTCGGTATCGGCGGTATCCAGACATCGCAAAGATATTGGGCGTTACCGCTTTAGCATTGGTTAGAATGGTAATATCATCTGCTTTGTTTTTTGGTAAGGCATCGTTCATAAAGCGATGAAAAATGATGTAAGGCGATTGTACAAACCATTCATCATACTCTATGGCAATCTCACTTAGGGTTCTTAATATAACGGGTTCTTTATGGAAGCGGGTTAAAGGGCTTCTAAGAAAATGGGCACTTTCCACTGTAATTGCTTCTTGATGGATCGTATCTAACAAACCAGCTATCATCTTAGTTTGCTTATATTCTGTATAACGCGTCTTTAAGCGGTCTTGTTCATCAAGCAAGGCTTGATTGGTACTGACCATGCGCTTAACGCTAAAGGGTGAGTTAAATAATTCATCATAATATGCATTCATCTCTTTGACCGTAGGGTTCTTATCCTCACTAAAGACCAAGACATCACGGTCGAAAGTCACATAATCTTCTTCCTCGCCTAAGTGGAAATAGCGATCGCCTATATTTCTACCACCTAAAACGCCATAATTTTCATCAATCATCATCATCTTGTCATGCAAGCGGTTGTGAATGGTATAAGGCAAGAGGGGATGATAGGGTTCATACAATCTAAAATCGATGTTTTCATGAATATAAAGCGCTTCATTGGGCAAAGCTTCTCCGCGGGTTTGAAAATAAAAGATATAATCGATGATAATCTCTACATTAACGCCGCGATCAGCGGCTTCTAAGATGGCGCCATAAAAGACGTCTCTACTCTCACCACCATGAATCGTGTAATAGGAGATTTTGATTTGTTCTTCCGCGGCTTCAATCAAAGCCAAACGGGCATCAAAGGAAACGTGTATATCATCTAGTATATAGGCTTTATTATCGGTTTGCTCAGCCATTAAGATAGCCTCTTTATCATAGCTTAAATCGCTAGGTACAAAGATAGGCAAGTTAAAGATTAAGGCACCAAAAAAAACGGTGTAACAGACAAAAAAGTACACTGTAAACAATACGCCTTGCATTAGAGGTTTCATCTATATCACCGCTTTATTTTCAACTATCCATATTGTAACATGTTTAAAGCGATTTTTGCGATGATTTGTCTAAAATACATCCCTAACAAATTGCAAACCTGAATTTTATCATAAGTAGCATGCATAATGATGTTAAACGCTTGTTTTGCTAAACAAAAAGCGTATTTCTACGCTTTTTGATTGCATTTTATTCAGCCAAGATACCACCGATAATGATTAAGATTACAAAAAGGAAGGCTAAGATTAATAAAGTACCACACCCACATCCTAAGACTTTAAGGGCAGTTGGCGTTTGTTTGCGCTCTTCACCCAGTTTATTGTTTTTTCATGTTCAAGGTTTTCCATAAATGAAAGTTTTTCCAGTTTATTAACTGAATCCTTATAAATATCTGCTTCCCATTGCGATTCATCGGTGTGCCTTAAAGTTTTTCTGCCCTTTTTATCCGTTTGGATTTCCATTAATTGTGCGATTCTTTGCGCAGCTTTTTTAGGTTCTTCAGGCGTTTCATTCATCTTTTTCGCCTTAGAATCATCTTGTAATTTATGCATGTCTTCGCTTAATTTTAACTCATCGATGATCTTGTATAAAATTTTAAAATCCTCTTTAACTTCTAACAAAAATGAGGCATCTATTTTTTTGAAAAGTTTAATACCAAAATAAGGGACATTAGAGGAAATGGCAAAAAATAATTTATCCTGTACAATCGAAAAACATAGTTTTTCTGGATGGGCTTTTTCTATGCGCATTAAGGCTTCCATCAGATGTGGCGTTAAAATATAGAAGGCTAATTGACCCTGGTAGCATGAACATTAAACGCCTTATTAAAATCCATCGATTCCATATCGAAGGCTTGATAAGCTTTTTTGTCGTTGGGGCTGTTTTTTTGTAGCGCCATCACCCACCGTCGATTGCTTTGTTAAATCAAAAATATACAGCCTGCCTTTGAACAATCGGTTTTTGATAGTTTTGGTTTTCCCATCACGCCGTGCTTTATAAATATGTTCTGTAATAACATCGCTGGATTTAAAATAGACGTTATCTAAACGGCCTTCCATGAAATCTCTTGATACAAATGAGTTGCCCATAGAAATAAACTGCGCATTGGAAACTTCGATCGGCTTCAAACCTTTGACGATATGTTTGCGCCGCGTATCAAAGTCGGCACCCAAAAATAGTGCAATGAGGCCTAAAGGCGACAAATAAGGCAGGATTTGCCTAGGCAATGACAAGAACCAAATGACGTTTTCTTTTAGTTTTGATGATTTGCTTTTTTTTTGCGCTTGAATCTAAGTCAAGCTTGCGTTCTGGTTCAAACCGTCCATCTTCAATTAAGTCGTTAAGATACGCATTTAGTACCGTTTCTTTGTACAATTTTTCAGTGCGTTTGAAATACTTGATTCCAAAGGCGATACTTAAGACACTCAATAGAAACAAAACCACAAGTTCGGGTATAAATATCGCGATAAAGAAAAATACGACGATTGAAACGATACCCAATATCACAAACCGGCTTGATAAACGTCTTCTTTTTTCAATCTTTAAAAGCGCTTTTTCCATATATACTTCCTATTTTATAAGTCACATACATAGCCATTATAGCGTTGCTTTTAAAAAATGTAAAATTTAGCTTTACTACATTTAACGTGTGATAAAACTCAAAAGTGCATATCCTTTTTAAGAAAAACTTTGATTTGATAAAATATGTATGTAAGGGTTTCCTTGCGACTTTGTGTAATTGCTCCGTGAGTTGCTTTCAAAAATATTAATTTAGGAGAGTGATTCAAGTGAGATTCAAAGGTAAAGTTGCAGTCATTACCGGTGGCGCTCAAGGCATCGGTAAAGAAACGGCAAAACGGTTTTTAGAGGAGGGTGCTAAAGTTGCGATCGTAGACATCGCAAAAGATGCCTTAAACGAAGCGTTAAATGATCTAAAAGCGTTTGGTGAGGTCATCGCCGTTCAAGCAGATGTCGCAAACGAAAACGACGTCAAAAAGTACGTTGCTGAGACGGTTAATGCGTTTGGCACGATTGACATTTTCTTTAACAATGCCGGCATCGAAGGTAAACACGCAATGCTAACCGATGTCAAGGTCGAAGATTTTGATAAGTTGATTGGCATTAACGTGCGCGGCGTTTACCTTGGCATGAAACACGTCATTCCCATCATGCAAAAACAGAAAAAAGGCGCGATTATTAACACCTCAAGTGTAGCGGGCCTTCAAGGCTTCCCTGGTCTGTCTCCTTATACCGCTTCTAAACATGCGGTTATTGGGTTGACTAAGACCGCCGCTGCGGAAGTGGCCGCTCAAGGCATTCGCGTCAATTCAATTCACCCAGCTCCCGTCAACACCAGAATGATGCGTTCGATCGAAGGCCAAATCAATCCTGATGATGCTGAGGGTACTAAAGCAGGCTTTGAACAAATGGTTCCCCTTGGCCGTTATGGTGAAAGCAGTGAAATCGCTGATTTGGTATTATTCTTAGCTAGCGACCAAGCTTCATACATCAGCGGGGCGCAATACCGCATTGATGGTGGTATGGGCGCAACGTAATCGACGTATTTTCACAAACAAAAGCCGGCGCAAATACGCCGGCTTTTTTCATTTAAGCTTTGTTGATGATGGCTTGTCTCATCATACTGATAAAATAAAGTGAACCACAAATATAGATCATCGTGTCTTCATCTTTTAAGCGCAAGGCTTTTTCATACGCCTTAAGATAATTAGGTTCATAATCTTTGTTAGGTTTGTCATATTGGTGATATAGATGTTTCGCCTTTTCACTGCGCTGCGTCGGTATTTGTGTGAAAATCACCTGTGCATCGATGGCTTTTAGTTGCGCTAACATCGGTACATAATCCTTATCCGCCATCACGGTAAAAATAATAATTTTCTTTTCAGCGGGAAAGACCGCCTTTAAAGTATCTAATGATGCTTTTAATCCTTCTTGGTTATGCGCCCCATCTAAAACGGTGTTAAAGCGTTCAATCCGTTCAAACCGACCAGGCATAAAGGCTTTTGCAATCCCTGATTTGATGGCCTCGTGTGAAACAGTAAATCCCAATGATTTTAGCCGTTTTAGGGCCGTTATCGCCAAAGCGGCATTTTTACTTTGGTGTTTACCTAATAAACGGCTTTCATAAAGCGTGTCTTCAAACTTGAAGGTTAATAGAGGGGCTTCTTGTGTTATTGTTATGGATGCTTCTGTGATATCGGTCCAATCACAGCCACGCTTTAAAGCGGTTTGCTTGATAAGCGGTTTTAGGCTTTTTTGTTCAATGGCGGTGATAAAAGGTATCTTAGGTTTGACGATGCCTAGTTTGTTTTTAGCGATTGAAGCTAAACTATCGCCTAAAACTCCCATGTGATCATAACCTACTGAGGTGATGATACTTAAAAGTGGGGTAATGACGTTAGTCGCATCTAAACTACCTCCAAGACCGACTTCATAAAGCACCACATCACACGGATGATCTTTAAAATAAAGAAAGCTAATGAGCGTAAGCAATTCAAAAAAGGTTATCTGATCGTAGTATGTTTTTAAATATTGTTTTTGAAAATCGTAGATGTAATTAATGTAATAAAGCAAATCCTCATCATCAATCATCACGTTGTTTAGCGTGATGCGTTCGTTAAAATGCACGATATAAGGACTAGTGAAGGTTCCAACCTTATAATTTGCGGCCAACAAACATTCCTTTAAATAAGCCAAAGTAGAGCCTTTACCATTAGTCCCCGCGATGTGTATGCTTTTAAAGCTACGCTGTGGATGATTTAAAAGCGCGCACGCTTTTTCCATCCTAGAAAGATCGTATTTTTGTCCAAATTTTTCAACCGATTCAATCCACGTTTGGGCTTCTTTAATTGTTTTAAACACTACTTTTTTAGTTCCTTTAGACGTTTTTCAACTTGTTGTTTTTGGTGTGTGTAGGTTTCTAGTTTTTCTTTTTCTGCCTCTACTTTTTCTTTAGGCGCTTTGTTTACGAAGTTTTCGTTGTTTAACATACCTTTAGCCCGCTTGATTTCTTGTTCGAGACGGTTTATCTCTTTAGTTTGTTTTTCAATCTCCGCATTTAAATCCACCAAACTACCTAGCGGAATATAGAGAGTAAAGGAAGGATAAACAAACGACAAAGTCTTTTCATCGTGTGCAACCGTGGAGTCAACTTTGAAGGTTTTAGGGTTGGTGAAACGCTTGATTAAGGTTTGTTCTTGGTTAAAAAGCTTTATCGTTGGCGCGTCTGCTTCAACCCAGATATCAATCGCTTTTTTGTAGGAAACGTCGTAATCATTACGGACGTTACGAACACGTGAAATCAAGCTCTTAATCGTTTCAAATGCTTTTTCAGCCGCTTTGTCGGCATATTTTTTCTGTGCTTTGGGCCAAGGTGCAACCATGATACTGCTCGCTTCTTTATAGGGTAGTTTTTGATAGATTTCTTCGGTCACAAATGGCATGAATGGATGCAGAAGTTTAAGTGAATCGCTAAGCACGTTTAATAGCACGGCTTTTGTCGTCGTTTTTTGGTCAGGATCATCATTTTGAAGATCAATTTTAGACACTTCCACATACCATGAGGCGAGTTCATCCCAATTGAATTTGTAAAGGGCTTTTGCGGCTTCTCCAAACTCAAAACGGTCGTAATTGCGATTAACTTCTTCGATGGTTTTACTTAAGCGTGAGAGAATATAGCGGTCTTTTAAGGCAAGCTTATCCTCATCGATGGTGATATCTTTTTCCTCTAAGTCTTCAAGATGTGACAAGATAAACCTTGAGATATTCCAAAGTTTGTTGATATAGTTCCATGAAGATTCTACTTTTTCAATTTCAAAGCGCAAATCTTGTCCTGGGGCTGAGTTGGTGGTTAAAAAATAACGTAAGGTATCGATGCCATATTGTTCTTTGATATCCATTGGATCGACGCCATTGCCTAAGGATTTGGACATTTTTCTGCCCTTTTCATCACGAATCAAACCATGGATAAGGACGTGCTCAAAGGGCGTTTTGTCGGTAAACTCAAGCGCGCTAAAAATCATCCGCGCCACCCAAAAGAAAATAATGTCATAGCCTGTTACCATTGTGGTGGTAGGGTAATAGCGTTTAAAATCTTTGGTTTCCTCAGGCCAACCAAGGGTTGAAAACGGCCAAAGGGCACTAGAAAACCACGTATCTAAGACGTCTTCATCTTGCTTATAACCTTTGGGTGGATGGTCTCCTACATAAATGTCATCGCCTTTATAATAAGCGGGAATGCGGTGTCCCCACCATAGTTGACGGCTAATGCACCAATCTTGAATATCCTCCATCCATCGTTTAAAGATTTTTTCAAAGCGCGGCGGGATAAAATCAGCTTCACTTTCTTTTAAAGCCCGTTTGGCTAGCGGTTCCATTTTTACAAACCATTGCTTAGAGAGTTTGGGCTCGACGATAACCCCGGTACGCTCACTATGACCTACGCTATGGGTGTGGGGTTCTATCTTGGTAATCAAATCATCATTTTGCATATCTTTGACTAAGGCTTTGCGACAATCAAACCGGCTCATGCCTTCATATTTATGGGCCATATGATTCATGATGCCATCGTTTTCAATACAGCTTGGCATGGGCAAGTCATGACGCTCGCCAATCTCAAAGTCGTTAGGGTCATGGGCGGGGGTAACTTTTAATGCCCCGGTTCCGAATTCACGGTTGACGTAATCATCTTCTATGACAGGGATAGCCTTCTTAGTTGTAGGGATAATGACCTTTTTGCCTACGAAAGGCTTTCTTTTGGTGTCATCTGGGTGTACGATAACCGCGGTGTCCGCAAAGATCGTTTCTGGTCTTGTGGTCGCAATCAAGATATAATCGCTGCCATCTTCTAAATAGTATTTCATGTAATAAAGATGGCCGGCGATTTCTTTGTGTTCCACTTCGATATTAGAAAGCGCGGTTTGCGCCTCAACATCCCAATTGATGATGCGTTCTTTACGGTAAATCAGGCCTTTTTCATACAGCTTGAAAAACACGGTTTTAACCGCATGGCTCAAGCCTTCATCCAATGTGAAACGCTCTTTGTCATAATCGACGCTAATGCCTAAGGCCGCCCATTGTTCTCGAATGAATTTAGCGTATGACGATTTCCAGGCCCAAGCTTCTTTTAAAAAGCCTTCTCTGCCTAGTTCATATCTATTTTGGCCTTGTTCTTTTAGTTTTTGGTCTACTTTGGCTTGGGTCGCAATCCCCGCATGATCCATACCCGGTAAATATAGCGCATCATAACCCGCCATGCGTTTTTGGCGAATGATGATATCTTGTAGGGTATTATCCCATGCATGGCCTAGGTGTAATTTTCCTGTGACGTTTGGCGGCGGGATGACAATGGTGTAAGGTTTTTTTGATAAATCGCCGCTTTTGAAAAAGCCTGAATCTTTCCAAAAACGGTATTTCCCCGCTTCTACGTCTTTGTGGTTATACTTTTTGCTTAACATAAGCATCACTCCTCTTAAATATAAAAAAAGCCCTTGATAAACAAGGGCGAATAATCCGCGGTACCACCTTTTTTCCGATTGCTCGGCACTTAAAGCGTTAACGCCGCCAACGTCTTAGACTACTCATTTCACCTAAGCAACTCCAAGGCTACCTTCTTTAGCTTCCCCTACCGGTTCACACCTACCACCGGCTCTCTTGAAAAGTAGGCTAAATACTCTTCCTCTTCAAAGTTGTTATGATTAGTGTATCACATGGTCTTAGGATTGACAAGCCCTCAAAACCATTATTGATTTAACTGAGCTAACTTATTTAAGACTTTGTCTTTGTTTTCGTGTGTAATCGCTGAATACGGGATGATTTCAATATCATTTGCATGGATATCAAGTCCAGTTAAAAGTTGTTTTTCATGTTTTTTACGTTGGTTTTTGCTAATTTTATCGGCTTTGGTCGCTAAGATGCTGCAAGGGATTTGATAGTGAATCAAAAATTCCAGTAACATCAAATCATCTTCACTAGGCGGATGTCTAAAATCAAGTAAAACAAAGACGTGTTTTAAATTGTCTCTGGTGGTCAAATAAGTTTCAATCATATGGGCGAATTTTTCGCGCATCACCTTAGACACTTTGGCATAACCATAACCGGGGACATCGACAATGTAGAAGGCATCGTTGATTTTATAAAAATTGATGGTTTGTGTTTTTCCGGGTTTTTGCGATGTATAGGCGATATTTTTTCGCCCTAGCAAAGAATTGATCAAAGAGCTTTTACCGACGTTACTACGACCGACGAAACAAAATTCGTTTAAGTTATCTTTAGGATAATCTTTGGCCTCGACAATCGTAATCGGTGGCGCAACAGATTTGATGTTCATGGACTTCACCTCGTAGGTCATTGTACCTTGTTATGAGAAAAAAGACAATCGTGAGATTGTCTTATTTTTCTAATAATGCATATTTGATGATATCATCGATGGTTTCTACGATATCAATTTGCAGGTGTTCGCGAACTTCTTTAGGAATATCATCGATGTCGCGTTCGTTTTCCTTAGGAATCAAGATACGTTTTAAACCACTGCGGTGTGCGGCAATCGCCTTTTCTTTTAAGCCACCAATTGGCAAAACGCGACCCCTAAGGGTAATCTCACCGGTCATACCGATGGTATGGTCTACTTTGCGTTTGGTCAAGGCGCTAATTAACGCTAGGGCAATCGTCACCCCTGCGGAAGGCCCATCTTTAGGAATGGAGCCCTCAGGCACATGAATGTGCACGTTGGAATCATCAAATAGCGCTTTTTCAATTTTAAATTTGTCTGAATTGGCTTTGATGTAAGATAGCGCAGCTTCGGCGGATTCTTTCATGACATCGCCCAAACTACCCGTTAAGGATAATCTGCCTTTGCCTTGATAATAAGCTACCTCGACAGGCAGGATATCGCCGCCAAATTGCGTGTAAGCAAGCCCGGTAGCCACCCCGATTTGTGGTTCTTTATCGGCAATGTGGTTAGTATACTTAGGTTTACCTAAATAATCTTTTAAGTTATCGGCTTTGATGGTTACGTGTTTGACTTTATCACCAAGGATTTTCTTAATCGCTTTTCGCACGATGGTTCCAAACAAGCGGTCTAACTGACGTACGCCCGCTTCTCTGGTGTAAGAGCGTACCATCGTCATGATCGCTTCATCTTCGATGGTGATTTTTTTCTCATCCAAACCATGGGTTTCAAGTTGCTTGCGAATCAAGTGTTTTTTAGCGATGTTATATTTTTCAATCTCGGTATAACTGGAAAGTTCAATAATTTCCATACGATCTCTTAGCGGCGCAGGAATGTTGCCTAAATAGTTGGCGGTGGTGATAAACAAGACTTGTGAAAGGTCGTATTGATCTTCTAAATAATGATCAGAGAAATTGGCATTTTGTTCAGGATCCAAAACCTCAAGCATCGCCGCAGATGGATCGCCTTTGTAGTCACTGCCGAGTTTATCAATCTCATCGAGCAAAAATAGCGGATTGATAACTTTGGCTTTACGCATGCCTTGTAAAATTCTACCTGGCAACGCGCCTAGATAGGTCCTGCGGTGCCCGCGGATTTCGCTTTCGTCTTTAACCCCGCCTAAGGATTGTTTGACAAACTGACGGTTTAACGCACTGGCAATCGATTGGGCCAATGAGGTTTTACCCACACCTGGTGGGCCAACCAAACAAAGAATCGTTTGGGGGTTTTTGCCGGTTAAAAGTTTTACCGCCAAGTATTCTACGATCCGTTCTTTGACTTTCTCTAAGCCATAATGGCTTTTTTCAAGCGCAGATTCGGCTTTGTTTATATCGGACTCATCATCACTTTGTTCCGACCATGGCAGATCGATCAAAAAATCCAAATAGGTTCGAATAACGCCAGACTCACCGCTAGATGCGGGTAAGGTCTCATAGCGAGATAACTCATATAAAGCTTTTTCCTCGATATGTTTGGGCATTTTCTTCGCTTGAATTTGCTTGCGTAAGTTTTCGATTTCGCTTTCTTTTTTGGCCTTATCGCCAAGCTCTTCTTGAATCGCGCGCAGTTTTTCTCTTAGATAGTACTCGCGTTGGTTTTCATCGATATTCTTTTTTACCGTACGGTTGATCTTTTCTTCAATTTCACTCATGTGGCGTTCTTTTTCGATATCTTGTAGTAAGTAATTGAGTCTTTTTTCAACCGAAGCGGTTTCTAAATACTTGAACTTATGGTTTTCTGAAATCTTCAAGTTACTCGCCAGTTTGTCGGCGAGCTTATCACTTGAAATACCTGCTTGTACGGCTTCGATCATCTGTTTGGGATTATGCAAAATCGATTGCGCGTTTTCCATAACTTGCTTAACGATCATGCGAACCAAAGCAACCTCTTCATCGACGTTGTCGCTTTCAGCCGGTTTGGTCTCAAAGCGCACCTTAAAAAATGGCTCTTCATCTTCAAAGTCCAAAATTTCTGCGCGCACAAGTGGGTCAAATTTCACTTTGAAATTGCCATTAGGCAATTTGATTTTAATGCCTATTTTGGCTACAACGCCAAACTTTAGCATATCGTCTTTGGTCGGATTTTCGACCGTAGGGTTTTTTTGCACTAACAAAAGTACGTGTGAATCAAAGTTTCTCTCAGCCTCCAAAAGCGCGGTTTTAGATAGGCTACGACCGACTTCGGTCCGTACGTCTGTATTGGGGAATGGCGCAATCCCTCTAATCGCAATAGCGGGAAGGGATGCGGTTTTTTGTTCGTTGGTTTTAAACATATGGTTTCACCTCTTAATGTCTGTCTTGACTACTCATAATATACCTTATTTTCGCGTTTCTTTCAACGATTATACTCATGGTAACGCTTTTATTTGAAGCCCTCTGTTTTACCGTGGCTTAGCGGCCATTTGATTTCTTAAAAACGTGGGGACAATACTGGTCTAATTGTCGCAAAACCAAAGCCACACCGTCTTGGTCATTGGTCAATTTTGTGATATAGTTTGCGGCGGCTTTGGCTTTTTTGCTGGCGTTTTTCATCGCAAAGCCACACCCTACAGACTGAAGCATTAAAGCATCGTTATCGTTATCGCCAAAGGCGATGATATCTTTAGGCTCAATTTCTTTACTTGCCGCAAACGCCTTTAAGGCTTCCCATTTATCTACGCCGCTTGGGACGATGTCCAAAAACGTGTTTGTACTTCTGATGGGTTTAATGTTTTTAATGGTTTTTAAATCCGCTTTAATCGCTTTGACGCGATTGGGTTCAATCATATAAAGCACTTTATAGACCGTTTCGTTAGCCCAATGAGCATTTTGTTTTATCTGGTTAAGTTTTAATGGATAAGATGCGTGCTGATCGTTCCACTTTTGATAGATATCTAAGACATCGGCTCGGTTAGTAATAATGCCGCTATCGCTATAAGCGGCGTATTTTATGTCATGAACCAAAGCGTAATCCACCAAGGCGCTTAGACTCAAATCATCCAAGGGCTTTTGAAATAACGTCTTTTGCGTTTGGCAATCTTTTAACAAGGCTCCGTTATTACAAATCATCGCCCCATTAGCCCCCATGGCTTTAGCGAAAGGTTTGGTCATTTGGGCGTGCCGGCCGGTGGCACAAGAAATCATAACCCCCGCTGCTTTTAACATGCTTAGCGCTTTGAGGGTCTCTTTTGTTAATTGCTTATCATCATTAAGTAGCGTGTTATCTAGATCAAAGACGGCCATTTTCATCGTTTTTTAGCCTCGCTTTAAAAAACACTTCGACTTGAAGTGTTTTTTATGGTTTATTTTTTTTGTAAGTTTTCTACCAAGAAATCGATGGTTTTTCTGAAGACCACTTCTTGTTTGACTGCATCTTGATTAACTTGGGTCTTGACTTGTTCAACGTCCATGTTGTGTTGTTTAGCTAATTCTTCATACTTGTTTTCGATTTCTTCATCGGTTGCATCGATGTTTTCTTCTTTACTAATCGCATCAATGGTTAAGTTATAACGGATGGATTTTCGTGCATCTTCTTTCATCTTTTCTTCAAATTGTTCTTTATCCATGCCCGTTAACTGTAAGTACGTATCCAAATCAAGGCCATATTGTTGGGCTTGACGCTTGGTGTTGTCCATCATGCGTTTTTTCTCTTCATCGACCATTTCATCGGCGATCGTCATTTTAGCGTTTTGTGAGGCTTGGTCAACCGCAAAATCAATCGCTTTGTTTTTGTTGGTTTTGGCTTTTTCGTCTTCTAGGTTTTTACGGGTATCGGCTTTTAAGTCCGCAACGTTTTCAATGTTTTCTTTATCCAAGTCTTTAACAAAGTCGTCGGTAAGTTCAGGGACTTCTTTTACTTTGATTTCATGTAATTTAACTTTAAAAACGGCGTCTTTACCTTTTAAGTTTTCGGCTTGATAGTTCTCAGGGAAGGTGACTTCAATGTCTTTTTCTTCGCCCGCTTTCATACCGATCATCTTATCTTCAAAACCAGGAATGAATTGTCCAGAGCCGATTTCTAATTCATGGTTTTCAGCTTTTCCACCTTCAAAAGGTTCGCCATCGATAAAGCCTTCAAAGTCAAATACGGCAGTATCGCCTTTTTCAACGGTACCTTCCTCTTTGACGATTAACTCAGCGTTTTGTTGGCGTTGTTGCTCAATCGCTTGATCAACTTCTTCTTCGCTAACTTCGTTTGAGGGTTCTTCGTATTCTAAGCCTTTGTATTCACCCAGTTCAACGTCTGGTTTTACCGCAACGGTTGCGGTGTAGCTAAAGCTTTCTCCTTGCTTGACTTTAGAGACATCAAGATCGATTTTTGGTTGCGATACCACGGCTAAATTATGTTCCATAACCGCCTCGGTATACGTCTCTTGAATAACGTGGTTTAACGCTTCTTCATAAAGGCTTTCTACGCCTTTGTGCTGTTCGTAGATTTTTCTGGTTACTTTGCCTTTTCTAAACCCTTTAATTTCTACGTCGTCTTTGACTTTATCAAAGGCATGGTCTAACCCGTGTTCGAATTGTTCCTTAGTCACATCAATGGTTATTTTAACCTTTGAATTTTCTAATTTTTCCATGTTTGCCATATAATTATTAACCTCCTAAAATTAACTCTCATACATTATAACACATAGATTTTTTTTGTAAACTAACTCACTAAAAAGCCTTATAAACTATGAATGAGTGCAATCAGTTCACGCTTTAAAATGTTTTGATGATGCGGATGAAACGTTTTTGGTTCATGGTTGGATAATACCGCTAGCGCTTCTTTGATCGGTAAGCATACGTTCTTGAATCCAATCGCTTTTTCTGCTTGGGTCAAAGCCTTAGTAGTTGGCCTCTTATCAATGTCACATAAGAAGATATGGTGTTGCCATTTCGAATCCTCAAAGGTTTCATGAATAACCAACGTTGGCTTTGCGTTTTTGATGCGATAACCCGTTTCTTCTTTGACTTCACGTTTAACGGTATCTAAAGGCGATTCATGGTTTTCAATCCGCCCGCCTGGCAACGTATACATATCGTTTTTTTGTTCGTAGATCAATAAAATCGATTCATCTTTGATGATGACGGCGCGCGCGCCCATGTGTATTGGTAAGTGTTGTTTTGTATTGACATCGATATTATCGGCGACGATATCGATATTAAGTCCCTTAAGGTTGGACATCGATTAACACCGGAATCACGATAGGACGCCGCTTCGTTTCATGAAACAAAAACTTTGAGACTTCTTCTCTAAGTCGGTCCTTATAAAAACGCCAATCGACATACTTTTTGCGAAACACCTCAGTGGTGATTGTTTCATAGATTTCTTGGACATCATCCATTAACTCCGCGTTTTCTTTCATATATACAAAGCCCCGAGAAATAATTTCAGCCTCAGATATCATTTCTTTTTTCCGCGCATCAATATGCCCGATGATTAAAAGCACACCGTCTTGAGATAAGATTTCTCGGTCTTTTAAAACGACTTCACTTAAATCGCCTTCTAAAATGCCATCAATTAAAATATCGGCACTTTTTATTTTATTGACAATCCCTTTATCCTCTTTGTTTTCGATTCTTAAGACTTCGCCATTTTCTAAAACCTTTATTTCGCTTTCTTTATATCCAATCGATTTGGCAATGTTTCGCATCGTATAAAGATGACGGTATTCACCGATGATGGGGATGAAATATTTGGGGTTAAGTATGTTGGTCAGTAATTTGACATCTTCACTGCTGGCGTGTGCTGAGGGCAACATGGTTTTGTCGATCTTGAGAACGTTGATATCATGGCGATATAAAATATCCAAAGCCCGTGCCGATATTTTTTCCGTTCCGGGGACGGGTGGGGTCATCATGATAACATCATCCTCTTCATTTAAATGGATGAGACGGTCTTGTTTCTTCACCATGCGCTGCAACATATAAAACGGTTCATGGCGTTCGCCGGTGACTAATACCATGCTGTCTTTTAAGGTATTTTTATTGTTTTGGTCAATGAATTTCAAGGTACGCAATTTGTCTTGGGGTATCTTTAAAACCCCTAAATTCACCGCAATATCCACCATGCGTTGCGCTTTTCTTCCAATGATGGCGATATCTCTTTGATGTTTTAAAGCGACGTTAATCAAGGTTTGAATACGGTAGATATCGGTAGAAAAACACGTCGCAACCACGCGGCGGCCTTTCGCCTTCAAAAAAGCTTGATTCAGATGATGGTCTAACTCTTTAATGGTTTCATACCTAGGATCATACTCAGAACCTATCGATTCACTCAATAAGGCCAACACCTGTTTTGAGGCGATAGCGGCTAAACGTTCAAAGCTCGTTTGATAAGGCGGCTCAACGTTTTGATTAAAGGTGTAATCGGGTGCATAAACGATGACCCCATCCTCGGTATCTAAAGCGATGCCAATGCTTTCGGGTATCGAATGCGTGGTTTGATAAAAAGAGACCTTGATTTTGCCAAAGCTTAAGACGCTATCTTTTTTAATCGTATGAAACGTATACGCCTCGGTATTCATGTTATTTTCTTTTAACGTATCTTTTAGTAGTGCCAACGTGAAATAAGTGCCATATATGGGCACCTCAAACTCCAGTAACAATTTCGGTATCGCACCGATATGATCTTCGTGGCCGTGTGACAAAAACAACCCTTGGATTCGCTTTTTGTGTTTCTTTAAGTAAGAAAAATCAGGCATGATGGCATCCACCCCATAAAGTTCATCGGTAGGATATTTCAACCCAGCATCCAAAATAAAAATCTTTTCGTCTATGTCTATGACGAACATATTTTTACCATCTTCACCTAAGCCACCCAGGGCAAATATATCTATTTTGCTCACAAAGACACCTCCTTGTGGTTTGTCTTTAATTGGTTTGTTTACATTCTTTAACATTATAACATACCAACGCACTAGAAAGAATGCTCATGAATAACTTTTATGATTTTATCAAATGGCATTGTACCTGAATGTGATACAATAAAAATAGGTGATTATATGATAAACTATCCAACAAAAAAAAGACCCACAACCCCTGTGAAGGCTAACAAAAATAGCGCCAAAAACCGCGGGATGAAATTTGAAAAACTCATCGATGAAGCGAACCGGTATTACTTAGCGCATGAGATAGCGGTGATTCATAAAAAACCAACCCCGATTCAAATTGTCAATGTTCATTATCCTAAGCGGGCCATGGCTAAAATTAATGAAGCCTACTATAAGACGCCTTCAACGACGGATTATAACGGGATTTATAAGAGCTTTTATATCGATTTTGACGTCAAAGAAACCCAAGCCAAAACCTCTTTTCCCCTTAAAAACATTCACGACCATCAAATAAAACATCTTAAAGCCGTCAACCAACACGGCGGCATCGCGTTTTTATTGATTCATCTTAGGCGCTATGATGAGACTCATCTGATGGGTTATGAGGCCTTGGATTATTTTATCAAACGCGCTATAAAAGGGCGAAAGTCAATCACGTTTGACGAATTAAGAAAAAATGCTTATGCCATCAAAGAAGGCTTTCAACCGCGCATTGACTATATTAAGGCTGTAAATCGCTATATCAAGGAAAAAACCACGTGAAAACGTGGTTTTGTTTTTGTATACCATAAAGATTACTTAAAGAAGCTCAAATCAAGTCCCTTAATACTTTAAAGATTGATTAAAGAAGGTAACCTTTTTTCCTTTGGTACGTCGCTTTTTGGTGACTTCTATGAGATTAAGCGCATCGTATCCTTGTTGTGATAAAAACTTTAACATCGTTTCATTATCGGGATGCACCCATATATAAAGTTTGTCTTCTCCTTGCTTTTGTGCATAAGCCTCAGCGCTTTTAAATAACGTTGATGCGATGCCCTCTCGCCGCCGTTGCTTATCAACATACAACCAATCAACCCAATAGACATCATCAACGGTCTTTAATACGATAAAGCCAACTAAAGTATCCTTTTTATAAGCGCCTAATAGATATCTGTTTTCTTGAAAATAAGTCTTGGCTTCTTGTTTGGCAGCTTCATAAGTAGGGGGTTTGGTTTGATTTAACGCACTAAGCGTATGTTTAAATTGCTTCACTAAAGCAATTAACGCTTTGCTACAAACCGTGATCGGTTTAATCGTTATCATGAATTTACCGCCTTATTTTTGCCTTTAAGCAGCAAAAAAGAAAATATAATTTGGTAAGTAAAAAGCAGGGCCAATAGGCTATTGGTTGGCACATAATACCCAAGTCTGATCATATCGAGAGCCCGCAAGAGTATGATGATGCTTAAGGCGAAATTGATGATTAAAACCCATTTTAAATAACGCTTATACAACATAAAACCATAGCCAATAATATAAAAGGCATAAAGCACTGTAAGTATGATATTTAGGTGGGCAAAAAAACGGTAACGCTCCAGCAAATAATCAGCGGGTACATCAAAGGTTTGATACGTTAAACGATAATAAACCGTATAGATACATAAACCACTCCATGCTAAGAGATGGGCATACAGTGAAATACGCTTTGATAGTAATTGCATCGAATGCCTCCTGTGGTAAACGCGAATGTTATCTATCTTAAACATGCTATAAATTACGTTTAAAAATAACGATTAACGTAAGCGATTTAGATACGAATAGTCTATTAAACGTAAGGGGTTTTTAAGCGACTGATAAATCGCTACGCATGATTGCGTTATGGGCCTTTATTTTTGAATTGTCGTGCCCGCTTTTAGGGTGGATGGTTCATTTTTTAAGGTGGCGTTTGAAAAAATACGACAGTTTCTAGTAATCGTCATATTATCAGGAATGTTGACGCTTTTGCCAATCACATTCAACCCACTAAAAAGCAGTTCGGGACGCTCTTTATTTGGCTCATAATCATCGCCTGAGCCGATCGTAACGTTAAAACCGACATGGACATTTTTATCCAATATGGCATTTTTAAGTGTCGCGCCGGGCATGATTTCACAATCATTTAAAATCACACTGTTTTCAACGTGTGCCCCGGGATGCACGATGACCCCTGGTGAAAGGACGCTTCGCTTTACAGTGCCTGCGATAATCGAACCATTCGATATCAATGCTTGGTTAATTGAGGCATTTGAACCAACTTTTACCGCGGGTAATTCTTCACTTCTAGTAAAGATGCGCCAATGACGATCATACATATCTAAGGGGATCTTATCCACCGTTGCGGTCAATTCCAAATTGGCTTGTAAATAAGCGTCATACGTCCCCACATCTTTCCAATACCCTTTGAACGTATAACTATACACTTCGCCGCCAATTAAATGAGGGATGACGTGTTTACCAAAATCTAAGTTTTCTTCTTCCATGGTCTCTAAGACATCTAATAAAACATCTGTATTAAAGACATAAATGCCCATCGAAGCTAAGTTGGAATCGGTCGTTTTTGGTTTTTCTTGAAATTCGATAATCTTATCTGTTTGGTCGGTTCTCAAGATGCCAAACCGGTGGGTATCTTCAAAGTCAACTTCTTGAACGCCAATAGTCAAATCGGCCTTTCTTTCCTTGTGCGCATCAATCATCTTTTGGTAGTTCATCTTATAAACGTGGTCACCTGATAAAATGATAACGTATTTTGCGTTCGAGCGTCTGACGTATTCGATATTTTGCCTCACGCTATCGGCCGTGCCTGCATACCATTCTTTATACGGTTGCAATAAAGAAAGTTTGGTATCTCTTCTATCCAAGTCCCAAGGTTTACCCACGCCCAAATGTTCGTTTAAGGAAAGGGGTAAATACTGTGTTAGAATACCGATATGATAAAGCCCCGAGTTAGAACAATTACTCAAGGTAAAATCAATGATACGGTACTTTCCTGCAAAAGGGACGGCAGGCTTGACGCGTTTTTCGCTTAAAATATCCAATCTCGAGCCACGACCCCCAGCTAAAATGAGTGCTAATGTTTCCATGTTAACCACCTAGCTTTCGGTATAATTTTTGATATTGCAAAGCGCTTTGTTCCCAAGAAAAATCAGCTTGCATACCGCGCCTGATAACTTGTTTAAACGCTTTTTTATTGTGATATAGTTTTAACGCTTCTTCTAAGCCCTCATGTAAATCGGCTTTAGAGAAGTTTAAAAACCCAATGCCGTTGCCTTCGTTGGTGTAACGATTATAAGGCAAAATGGAATCTCTCAGACCACCGGTTTGCCTGACGATGGGAATGGTGCCATACTTTAAGCTAATCAACTGAGACAAACCACAAGGTTCATAGCGAGAAGGCATTAAGAAGAAATCGACACCGGCATAAATTTGACGGGCCATTTTTTCATTATAGCCAAAATAAACGCCTACTTGATTATGGTAACGTTGTTTTAAGTGATCAAAGTAGCCTTCTATTTCTGGTTGACCACTACCCAAAACGATTAATTTGACGGCCTTTTCTTCCAAATAATCTTCGATGATATCTCTTAGTAAATTAAACCCTTTTTGTTCGGCTAGCCTTGATACGATACCGATGATCGGTTGGTTATCATCCTCAATGTGAAACATCTTCAATAGCGCTTTACGGTTGGTTTCTTTTCCTTTTAAATAGTTATTGAGACCATAGTTATAGGCGATGTAGCGGTCCGTTTTTGGGGAGAATTCTTTGTAATCAATGCCGTTCATAATACCGCTAAAGGTATCTTTTCTTTCTCTTAACAAGCCTTCCATGCCATACCCAAAATAAGCATAGGTCAATTCTACCGCATACGATTTTGATACGGTGGTGACCCAATCGGATCCAACGATCCCGGCTTTTAAGAAATTCAGGGCATCATCAAATTCCAAATCATCGCTATAAGGCACGTTCAAATAAGGCATCAACGCTTTGTCAAAGCGCCCCTGATAAGCAATATTATGGATGGTAAACACCGTTTTGATAGGCTTTAAGGCATCATTGTTTGCACACTTGATAACATAAGGAATCAATCCCGTTTGCCAATCGTTCAGATGCAAAATATCGATACCACCCATGATATGACCAAGATAAGTAACGACCGCTTGCGCAAAAAATCCATAACGCTCGCCATCATCAAAATCGCCATAAAGGTTTTCACGATACCCAAAATAATACTCATTATCGATGAATACAACCTTAACGCCGTCATGGACCATCGTCTCATATCCAACGTATTCTCGTTTGTCTTTGATTTGTACTTTGGTATGATGGGTTAATGTTAATTTGCCATCAAACGTATCTTTAGTCATTTGATGTTTAGGCAATACTAACGTAACCTCATGACCCATTTTTCTTAACGCATAGGGCAAAGAACCGAGTACATCCGCAAGCCCACCCGTTTTAGAAAAAGGGGTGGCTTCACTACCGACGAACATGATTTTCATACGCATCCCTCCATATCTTTATTATACATGAAAAACGGTGTTTTTAAGCCCTTCAAATGATAAAATCAAGAAATCCAAGCAGTCTTTTTAAAAAAAGAAGCCCCTAGGGGCTTCTT
>CAZCSL010000021.1:0-22662 GCA_964501415.1 uncultured Candidatus Izemoplasmatales bacterium | reverse complement strand
ACCACATCTAAATAAAAGGCCGTTTCTTCAAGCGTATCCGTTCCATGAACCACAACCACACCAGCAAACGCATCATCATTGAGATAACGATCGACAACTTGTTTTAAGTCATGCATTTTTTCAGGCGTAATTGATGGAGAGGGTAATTTGGAGAATTCATAGCCAACTAGATTATCATACTCGGTAACTTCATGAAGTTTTTCAATAATCTCGTCTGGCGTAACAGAAGGAATCGCCCCTTGCAACTTTGAACTAACTTTCATTGCAATGGTGCCCCCAGTAAATATCAATGCAACTTTCTTCATGTTTTCACCTCACAAAAACATTGTAGCATGAAAACCAAAAATCCCAGCGACAATCTGTGTCTAAATTCAATTTTTACACTTGGCATATATTAGGTGCCACAAGTTGTTATTAATCGAAAAATAGAATTCAACATTTACACACTATATATAGTTATCCCTTTAATATAAACCTTATCACAAGTTAACATAATATATATTATAGGAAGTTACGCAACTTTTATCAAATCATCTACTTTTATAACAATAGTCCTGGATATGATTCCAATGATAACATTAAACAACCCCTAATGATTGAATTGACTTTGTTAAATGTATTCATTTTTTTAGAATGACTATATTTTTTGTTGTCTGCTTCTTCTGATCATATCTTGGAAAAATTCATCGTCTGTATGAACGTTTTTAAGGGTGAGCTATATCAAATATCCTCTTAAACGTTAAAATCGCTTAGAATTGAAATTTGGGCATATATTATGGTTTATAGCTTAAGCCTAACGGCTTTGGTATTTATATTCTTATTCACAATAGATAATTATCCTTAATCAATGCTATAATACGTATCAAGAGGTGATTGTGATGAGTACGAAACCCTTAGCCTATAAATTGCGTCCTAAAAGCTTAGAAGACATTATTGGACAAGACCATTTAGTCGGAGAAAACGGCATTATTAGGAAAATGATCGCTAATGAGCGCTATTTCAGCCTGATTCTTTATGGTCCACCTGGTATTGGTAAGACTAGCATAGCTAATGTTGTTGCGGATGCTTATGGATTGAATACCTCCACATTTAATGCTTCTACTGACACTAAAGCCATGCTTAAAGAGATCATTTCGAAAGCGACGCGGTATGGGGTGCTTTTAATTGTGGATGAGATTCACCGCATGAAAAAGGATATCCAAGATTATTTACTGCCACATGTAGAAAAAGGCGATGTGACCATTATTGGTTTGACAACTAACAATCCCTATCACAGTGTTAACCCTGCAGTACGTTCTAGAAGTCACGTTTTAAAGCTTAAAGAAATTTCTGATACTGAGCTTTTGAATTTCCTAAAAAAAGTAACGAATCATCAAGAATATAATTTGAGCGCGAACTTTAAGGATGATACGTTGAACTATATCATCCAAGCATCGAATCGAGAAATCCGGTCTGCCATCAACATGCTTGAAATTTGCGATATTGCTTACCCTGATCTTGAGGTCACCGTTGAGAGGGCCAAAAAAGTTATCTTTAAACCAACGATGACTCTAGATAAAAATGAAGATAACTATTATAATATCCTATCGGCTTTACAAAAATCGATTCGGGGCAGTGATGTGGATGCTTCTTTGCATTACTTGGCAAGGTTGGTTGAGATGGAAGATTTAGACAGTATCTTAAGACGTTTAAGCGTGATTGTATATGAAGATATCGGGCTAGCCAATACCTCGCTGTATGCTAAAATGGATGCGTGTGCTAATGCGTGTGAACGCCTTGGGTTTCCTGAGGCACGTATTCCTTTGGCCAATTTGGTTGTTGAGATGGCCTTATCACCCAAAAGCAACACGCCTTATAAAGCGTTGGATTTGGCGCTGGCCGATTTAAAGGAAGGCAAGATGGGGAAAATACCCAATCACTTGATCAACGTAGCTAATTTTGAGGCTAAAGAAGCCTACCTATATCCGCATGATTATAAGAATCATATTGTTAAGCAAACCTATTTGCCCCAACAACTTAAAGACGTTACGTATTTTAAACCCACCGATACGTCTAAGTATGAACGGTTGTTAAAGGAACGCATGACTACGATTAACCGCATTTTAAATAAACCCTCTAATTCATAAAAAAAAACTGCTTAGAAAGCAGTTTTTTTCTTGTTTAAGGCGTTATAAGGTGAAGTCACCTTCTTTAATCCACCCTTTGAATCTAAAGAGTCGATCGCATAACCAAACTAAGGTAATCGGTAAGACAAAGTGTAAAATGAAGATGCTCAAATAGACACTAACGCTATGACCCATCGCATCTAAAACGCCGATTTGCCCCACAAAACTAGACGTCCCCATCCCACTGCCAATGGCGGTGGATTCTAAACGGAAGACCAAGGTTGATATAGGGCCTAAAATGGCAGAGACGATAATGGGTGGTAACCAAATAATCGGTTTTTTCAAGATGTTTTTAAACTGCAACATCGAAGTCCCGATACCGATGGAGATTACCGTACCAATGTTGTTGTCTTTGCGGCTCATCACCGCAAAGCCTAACATTTGTGTAGCACCACCAACGACGGCGGCCCCACCAGCAATACCGATAAGACCGATATTTTGGTCTACAGGCGAAATAGCAATGGCAATCGCAGCGGATGAAATGGGCGAGGTTAATGCCATTCCAATGATCACGGCTAAAACCACACCCATAAAGAATGGTTGATACTCAGTGGCGGTTTTTACGTAAGTTCCTAAGGCCGTCATGACAAAGTTGACGGGAGTACCGATTAGATTGGCAACGAAAAAAGCAATCAACCCACTAATCAAGGGAATCAACAATATATCCAGTGGCGTCTTTTTACGTAAAATAAAGCGCAAGCCTTCAATCGCCGCTATCGTTGTTAAATAAGCGACCACAGGATCGTTATGTACCTGAGTCCCGATGCCTCCTGCCATCGCCCCACCGATGAGTGCTAAGCCTTTGAGATTGAGGCTAAAAGCAACGCCTAGGCCAATACCAAGACCCATAAAGCCTTTTAAGATATTTCCTAGATTAATTAGATGTTCTGAGAGGGTTGCTTGTCCAAATAAGCTAAAATCTAAAAATGAGACCAAACCGACCAAAAGACCGATTTGTTCAATAATCACCCCAATGATTAAAGTAGAAAATAATCCTAGGGCCATGCCGTTTAACGTTTTAATCAAGTAATTCAATACGCGTTTTCGTTTCGTTTCTTCTGACATATAAGGCTCCTCTAAATGTATTTTACCGTCTACATTTTAACATAAGCACGTAATCATGCCTAGTATAAATCAAGCGTGTTTTTGCAAGATCATTTATAACAACGTTTTTAGCGTCTTGATATCATCGATGCGCATATCGGCGACACTTAATTCCTCATCGTTGCCAAAGCCATAATTGACCCCGATGGTATAAAGGCCGTTTTTTATGCCGGCTTCCATATCATGGTGTCGGTCACCTACGATGACACCCGCTTTAGGCAGCTTGGGTAATATTTGTGCCAATACCTTATCCTTATCTTGAATGCCTTCAAAAGTTTCACTACAAACCATTAAGTCAAAATAGCGGTCCAAACCAAAAGCCGCTTTGTGGGCCTCTAAATAATACTGTTTGCAATTGGAAATAAAGACTAGATAATAGCCTTTTTGTTTTAAATAGTCTAAGACTTCAAGGGCGCCATCATAAAGTTCGGCTTGACCCTTTTGAATGGCTGAATCGAGCGTCTTTGATAAGCGCTTTAACCCGGTTTGTTTGGCTTCATCTGATAAGTCTTCTCCAAAATGAGACCACATTTGCGTCGGTGTTTGACCTAAAAACTTAGCAATTTCTGAGGCTTGCCAGGTTTTTTTAGGCGCCCCAAAATCTCTAACTAAGCTTTCATAAACCGTCTTAAAGGCTTTTTCATATATTTTAAGCGTGTTATGTAAGGTCCCATCATAATCAAAAAGGACCGTCTTAATCTTGGTTTTATCGATCATAAGCTTTTAAACAAATTGGCCATTTCAATAGCGCTCATTGCCGCATCATAGCCTTTATTGCCTGATTTTGTCCCTGCACGCTCAATCGCTTGTTCGATATTGTCGGTTGTTAGTACACCGAAAATGATGGGGACATTGGTTTGTAGCGATACATTTGCAATGCCTTTGGTAACTTCATTGGCTACATAATCAAAGTGTGGCGTTGAGCCCCGGATGACAGCCCCTAAGGTTATCACGACATCGCAATCGCCTTTTGAGGCAATTTTTTTAGCCACCAGTGGCATTTCAAAAGCACCTGGAACATAGGTGAGGGATAAATCGTCCTCATTCAAACCATGACGTTTTAAAGCATCTTTGGCGCCCTCTAAGAGTTTGGAACCAATGAATTCATTAAATCTACCCAAAACGATATGAACCTTTAACCCTTTGGCATCTAGTAATCCTTCGTTAATTTTCATGTGAATCCTCCTTAAATTTTAAATAATGTCCTAATTTATTTTTTTTGGTTTTTAAATACGTCTCATTGCGCTCATTGTGATTCATTTGAATCGCTACGCGTTCTACAATTTCTAAGCCATAACCGCTCAGGCCACCAATTTTTCTAGGGTTATTGGTGATGAGACGGATCTTTTTGACCCCGAGGTCTTTAAGTATTTGTGCCCCGATGCCATAATCCCGCATATCATCGGGAAAGCCCAGGGCTTCATTGGCCTCAACGGTATCCATGCCTTGGTCTTGCAAATGGTAGGCTTTTATCTTATTGATTAAGCCAATCCCGCGGCCTTCTTGGCGCATATAAAGCAAAATCCCGCGGCCTTCTGCCTCAATCTTGTGCAAAGCGGCGTTTAATTGTTCGCCGCAATCACAGCGTTTGGAGGAAAAAGCATCGCCCGTCAGACACTCGCTATGGACTCTAAGCAAGACGGGCTCATCAGGGGTAATTTCTCCTTTGACTAAGGCCACATGGTGTTCTTGGTTTAAGGTGTTTTCATACCCGATCATGTTAAATTCGCCGTGCTCGGTTGGCAGTATCGCTTCTGCAGAACGTCTGATGTAAGAGTCTTGTTTTCGCCTCCATCGAATTAAATCGGCGATGGTTACCATTTTTAGATGATGTTTCTTTTTATAGGCAATCAAATCATCCACCCGCGCCATTGACCCATCTTCATTCATGATCTCACAGATGACGCCTGCGGGTTTTAAACCTGCTAATTGGGCCAAATCAACGGCGGCTTCTGTATGGCCTGCGCGTTTTAAAACCCCACCTTCCCTGGCAATTAAGGGAAAGATATGACCTGGTCTTTTAAAGTCTGCGGCAGTGGCGTTTTCATCGATGGCTTTTTTAATCGTGAGGGCGCGTTCATGCGCACTGATGCCTGTGGTTGTATCGATCGCATCGATGGATTCGGTAAAGGCGGTTTGAAACTGGTCGGTATTTTCCTTGACCATAGGTTTTAATTCCAAACGTTTAATATCATGCATCACCAACGGTAAACATATTAAACCGCGCCCATGTTTGGCCATAAAATTAATCGCCTCAGGCGTGGCTTTTTCCGCGGCCATGACCAAATCGCCTTCGTTTTCTCGGTCTTCATCGTCGATGACGATGATCATCTCACCTTTTTTGATCGCTTCGATGCCGTCTTTTATACTATCGAACATGCTTTGCCTCCTTTAAAAGCCATGTTTTTTTAAAAATGCTTCATCTAATGGGGTGTCTTTTTCTCGGTGCACCAGTTTTTCAACGTATTTGGCTAACAAGTCAACTTCTAAATTAACGTGGGTCCCAACCGCTTTATCCAACAGCGTGGTTTGTGCTTGCGTATGGGGAATGATCGATACGTTAAAGCCCTTCTCAGTGACCGTGCCAATCGTTAAACTGATACCGTCAATCGCAATTGAACCCTTATCGACCATATATTTTAATAGATGCTTACTCGTTTGAATATAAACCCACGTGGCAATATCGTCTTTTTCAAACCGTTCAATTTTTCCCACCCCATCGATATGACCGCTGAGAATATGCCCGCCAATACGATCACTTAGCCGCATGGCGCGTTCCAAATTTAATCGATCGCCGGCTTTTAAGTCTCCTAGGGTGCTTTTATTTAGCGTTTCGTGCATGACGTCTACTTTCAAGCTATCTTGATATATATTGGTAATCGTCAAACACACGCCATCGGTGGCTAAAGAATCCCCAAGCTTAAGGTCATCTAAGACCTTTTGTGCTTTAATATGTAAACGCGCACTACTGGGCCCCTTTTGGATTGCCTTAAGCGTGCCTATTTCTTCAATGATTCCGGTGAACATCCGCATCCCTCTTTTCATAGATAATCAAGATATCATCCTCAAACGTTTTAATGTCCCGACGTTTGAAACGTGGGGCTTCTTTGATCGTATTAAAACCTAGGCCCCCAACCGGTGTGATAGCCGCTTTACTGCCTAAAATGATCGGAGCGATAAAACTATGCACTTCACAGACAATACCCGCGCGCACCGCCGCGTCATTTAACGTCGCACCGCCTTCTAAATACACGCTGTCGATTTGACGGTCTTTGAGTTGTCTCATCAAGGTGTTTAAATCTAAATCACCTTGACTCAGTGGCACGGTGATAACCTCGGCGCCTTTAGCTTTAAAGGCTTCAAGTTTATCTTTGGGCGCAAGCGTTGTGGTCGCGATTAAGGTTTTGGCTGCCGTGGTATTTAATACCTGGCTTTCTAGGGGCATTTGACCATACGTATCACAAATGATGCGAATGGGCTGTCTTAGCGGTTTATCTAAACGGGCCGTCAAGCGCGGGTTATCATGCAATACCGTACCATAGCCAACCATAATCGCCATATGTTGAGCTCTTGATTCGTGTACGAACGCTCTGCTTTTTTCGTTGGTGATCCACTTTGAATCATAGCTTTTAGTCGCAATTTTACCATCGAGGCTCATCGCGGTTTTCATCGTGACATAAGGCTTTTGTTCACGCATATAATGAAAGAAAACTTTGTTCAAATCTTGATTGGCTTGATCCAAAACGCCTTCAATGACCTCAATGCCTGAGGCTTTTAACGCCTCAATGCCGCGTCCTGCGACCAAAGGGTTAGGGTCTTTAGAGGCGATGATGACGCGTTTGATACCAGCTTCGATGATCGCGTTTGTGCAAGGTGGGGTTTTACCGTAGTGTGAACAGGGTTCCAAGGTCACATACATGGTGGCACCCAAGGCTTTTTCTTTGGCGATTTTAAGCGCATTAATCTCAGCGTGCGCTTCACCATGCTTTTGATGATAGCCTTTTGCGATGATAGCGCCGTCTTTGACAATCACCGCGCCTACCATCGGGTTCGGATTGGTAAAACCCAAGCCTTTTTTGGCTTCATCTAAAGCCATGCGCATATAGTGTTTATGCAAAAAATCACCCGCTTTCATTAAAAAATGCCCTTTTCAGGGCATACCAATGGCAAAAGCGCGTGTAAAAAAACACTGATCTTCTCCCATCCAGACTATACGGTCGGTATCGGAATTGCACCGATTCAGCTTGCGCTCGCGGACTTTTACCGCCGGTCGGGAATTGCACCCTGCCCTGAAGATATTTATTAACACACTAATTATATTAAAGCATCGCGGTTTTGTCAATCAAAGCTATCATTTAAGGCTAACGTTGTTTGTTTATTTTTTTGAGTCCTCCCCCTTGACAAGGTTTAAAGCTTATTGTAAACTTTTATTAGCACACCAAGATATCGAGTGCTAAAACAATTATCTCATTCAAAAATAGGAGGTATATAACATGTTAAAACCGCTCAATGAGCACGTTGTATTAAAAAAGGAAATGCCAGAGAAAAAAACCAAAAGCGGCATTATTTTAACGTCTAATGACCAAGAATCGCCTACCATGGCGAAAGTCATCGCTGTAGGCCCTGGCAGCGATGAATACAAAATGACGGTCAAAAAAGGCGATATGGTCGTATTCAAGTCTTATGCCACGACCGATGTGGCGTATGAGGGCGAAACGTATTTGATTTTAAAAGAAAGCGATATATTAGCCATTGTGGAGGGTGAATAAGATGAGCAAAGACATTATTTATGCAAAAAAAGCACGCGAAAAAATGGTCGCAGGCGTCGATAAGCTTGCCTCAACGGTTAATGTGACCTTAGGACCTAAAGGGCGAAACGTGATCTTAGAAAAATCTTATGGATCACCACTGATTACCAATGATGGCGTTACGATTGCCAAAGAAGTCGAATTGAAAGATCATTTTGAAAACATGGGCGCACAATTGGTCCAAGAAGTCGCTTCTAAGACCAATGATTCTGCAGGCGATGGCACCACCACTGCCACTTTGTTGGCCCAAGCGATGATTCACCAAGGCATTCGTGCGGTCGATAAAGGCGCTAACCCCGTATTATTAAGAGAAGGCATTGAAAAAGCCTCGAAAGCGGTTAGTGAAAAGATTTTCTCCCATAGCCGTAAAATTGAGACAAGCCAAGATATCGCCAGTATTGCCAGTGTTTCTTCTGGGGATGAATATATCGGTGACATCATCGCTAAAGCGATGGATAAAGTCGGTAAAAACGGCGTGATTACCGTCGATGAGTCCAAAGGTTTCGATACGGAATTAGAACTTGTCGAAGGCATGCAGTATGACAAAGGCTATATTTCACCTTATATGGTCACCGACCGCGAAAAAATGGAAGTGGTTTTAGAAAATGCCAACATTTTAGTAACGGATCATAAATTATCGACCATTAAAGACGTGTTACCGATTTTAGAAAAAGTGGTAGAAAACAATAAACCGCTCTTTATCATCGCGGATGATTTAGAAAACGAAGTAGTCTCTACGCTAGTCGTTAATAAACTGCGTGGCACCTTCAACGTCGTAGCAACCAAAGCGCCAGGCTTTGGGGACAATCAAAAGGCAATGTTGGCCGATATAGCGACTTTAACAGGCGCAACCTTCTATTCAAAAGACTTAGATATGGATTTGAAAGATGCCTCGCTTGATGATTTAGGCTTGGCGAAAAAAGTGATCATCACCAAAGATTCGACGACGATTTTAGAAGGCGCCGGTAGCCAAAGCGCCATTGAAGAGCGCAAAACGGAAATTGAAAATCAAATTGAAAACACCGAAACCGAACATGAAGTCAAAAAACTTAAAGAACGTCTCGGTAAACTCACCGACGGGGTGGCGATTGTCAAAGTTGGCGCGACAACCGAGACGGAGATGAAAGAGAAAAAACACCGCATTGAAGATGCGTTGAATGCGACGAAAGCCGCGGTTGAAGAAGGCATCGTAGCGGGGGGTGGCTCTTTATTGGTCAAGGTATATAATGAACTTAAGGATGACTTAAAAGACGATATTGTCGATCGTCAAAAGGGCATTAACCTCGTTTTAAACGCGCTTTTAAAACCCATCTATCAAATTGCGGAAAATGCCGGTTTTGATGGCGAAGAAATCTTGGCCATGCAAAAAGAAAAGCCCAACAACGAAGGCTTTGATGCTAAGGCGGGCACATGGGTGGATATGTTAGAAGCTGGCATTATCGACCCGACGAAAGTTACCCGCTCAGCCGTGCAAAACGCCGCTTCTATTGCAGGCATGTTTATAACCACAGAAGTGGCCATCAGCGATTTAGATGATGAAGATGATGAGCCACAATCCCCACAAGGCATGCCCGGAATGATGTAAAAAGAGGTTCTTTGTCAAAGATTGGGGTCCATGAGTAATTTGATGAGCGCACGTGTCCGTTGGATATGTGTGCTTTTCTTATGCACTCTTGAGGTTCAAGCCGTTGAGCACGGTCATGATACGCCGACAGAAATTTTCGAAATTGCGATGCCCAAAACTTATGCGTTTGATGGTCTTTATTTTGTTGTTCATGCCTTCGATGACGACATTGGTCGGTGAAAAACGATTCATCGTAGACGCCGATGGTCTCAATCGGCCCGGTGGGTACTAGTACCCACCAGAAGTTGTTCACAGAAAGGAAACAGATGAACCCGTACCAGGATTTCCGTTGAAAAAACAAGTAGATCAGCGTTCCGATCGAAGCGATTCGAGTGATGTAAAAGTCAAGGTCCCCTGACCTCGAGATAGGGCACGCCACAACATGCGAACTGAGCATAACGCAGCAAGGTAAACGCGACTATGTAAAACCACTTTTCTTGGCGCTTAAACACGTGCGGCCACTTGAAAAGCGTGTAAATGCTGAAAAAGGAGAACGAGACATAAACGGTATAAATCAAGTAAGGATTTACGAAATTGAATGTAATCATCGCCGGCCTCCTTTAATCACCATTTTAACACAATCGACGATTATGGGACGTTTGAGAATATTCGGCCGTTAAAAAATGTAAATCAATTCTTAACATTTCTTTGTAATGACATTGTCTCGTTTCATGTTATCATTTAAACGAGGTGATAACGTATGAGTGAGTTCCTGAAATACTTGATTATCGGCATCATCCAAGGCATTACAGAGCCGCTGCCAATTTCATCAAGCGGGCATATCCTGATTGCGCAACATTTCTTTCAACTGCCCCAGATTGATTATTCCTTGTCGATTTTCCTACATGGGGCATCCCTGCTTGCGATTTTGGTCTTGTTCAGAAAAAACATTGTTTATTTACTGAAAGCCAATATCGATTATGTTATCAAGCAGGATAAAAGCAAAGAAGAAGAGTTCTACTATGCCTTATTCTTGCTTGCGGCTCTCATTCCCGGTGTTATTGCCGGTCTATTGTTGAAAGATTTCATCGAAACGCGTCTGATGGGGCTTGCAACAATTGGCCTCGCTTTATTGATTACCGGTGTGTTTTTGATCCTTGTACAGCGGTTCAGCCTTGAAAACACCAAAGCGCGTATCGGTTTGCTTGATGCCATTATCATCGGCTTGGTTCAGGTTCTCGCGCTGTTACCGGGCATCTCCAGAAGCGGTGTCACGGTTGTCGGCGGCTTGTTCCGCAAACTTGAATTCGAAAAAGTGGTGGAGTTTTCCTTTATGCTTTTCGTTCCGATCACCTTGGGTTCCTTGGTGCTTGAAGTATTCTCGGTCAAGGAAGTCAATCACGCGCTTATACCGCTTGCGGCCGGATTTATCGCCAGTGGGGTGTTAACTTACTATGCGCTAAAAACATTCATCGTCCTGGTCAAACGCGGGCAATTGAAATACTTTTCGGTCTATTGTTTCGCCATGGGCGGTTTCTTAGTCGTTTACAGCATGATTTTCTTATGAGTTTATCATCCAAAAAAGTGAACCAAAAGAATAGATTGATGTAGAAGCCGACACAATTCAAGTAATTTTCCACCTATAGTTTCTCATCGACCCCGTGTACACCGGCACGGGTTTTTTTATCACGATGTAAAGGAAAAATCGGTAGACATGCTCGTTGATCAAATGATGGTAGCGTGCATCGGTCTTTGCCATCATGAGATAAGAAAGACGACGATCTCGCCCCAAGTCTTTTTGATGGCAAAGACCAAAGCGCATAGGATGCGTCGGTTTCGAAAGCGGTGTCGGATTGGCGCTTTTTATGATTTCACCCGTAACACCGTAGCGGCGCACCCGTTTTTCGATTATTTCCTTAATATTTTCGGCGGCATCGCTGCGTGAAAAACGCTTTCATAATTTTTAGGTTGACGGCGTTTCAATCCTTGTGTTAAAGTATAGTCATCATAAAATAGAGGCAGCGATGTAAAATATTAATCCGTGGAGTTGGCAAACGTTGAAACGGATGAAAGGTAACCATCGCCGAACGTGTTTTTTAGGCATAAAAGACGCGTGGGATCATAGGGAATACCTATGGGACTCCTACTTCGGTAGAGGCGCTAAAGGTTTTTTCGCAAGGTTAACCGATAGTGTCCACCGTGACGCTTTTTTTTATGAAAAAAAAGATAACGGAAGGACAATGTAGTATGAAAAAATGGTTTTTAATGGGTTTGTTTTTAAGTTTAAGTTTTCTTATCAGTGCTTGTGGTACGTCTGATGAGGGAACCATCACGGTTGGTTTAGAGTGTGATTATGCACCGTTTAACTGGACAAGTACGCAAGAAGGCGTTGATATTAGCGGCGCACCCGGTTTGTGTGATGGGTATGATGTGGTTGTCGCCAAAGAAATCGCACAGGCCCTAAACAAGGATTTAGAAATCCGCAAAATTGAATGGTTAGGGCTAATTCCAGCGCTAAATAGTCATGAGATTGACTTAATTATCGCAGGGATGTCTCCCACAGAAGAACGCAAAGAAAGCGTGCTATTCACCGATGCATACTTCACCTCTGAACAAGTCATCGTGATTCGTCGTGATTCTGATTATGTCCAAGCAAGCCGTTTATCAGATTTTTCTGGCGCGCGAATTATCGCCCAACAAGGGACGTTGCAAGATGATCTAATTCCGCAAATTCCCCAAGTCGATCATGCCGCACCGCTCAGTGATTATGGCGCACTCGTCGAACAAGTACAAAGCGGCGTCTCTGATGGCTTAGTCGCCGAATTACCTGTAGCACTTTCCATCACCGAAAACAATGAAAACTTGATTATGGTGCAAATGGGTGAAGCAGGTTTTGAGGTCGATGCCAGTCAAATCACCGTCTCGATTGCCTTGCGCCACGGTGAGGAAGCCTTGCGTGATGAGATCAATGTGGTTTTACAACGTTTCTCTGATGAACAAAGAGAAGCTTGGATGCAACAAGCGCTCGATAATCAACCATGATTTTAAGTTCAATTAGGGGCGATTTTATTGGTGGTACAATCGATTTATTTTCCCTTTATTGGCCTTTGTTGCTTCAAGGGCTTTACATCACTTTATTGCTATCGTTTTTGGGCACATTTTTAGGTCTTATTGCGGCTAGCTTTCTCGTCGCTTTAAAAACGCAAGAGAATACGTACAATCAAACCTTGCCAATGCGTTTTTTTAGCCTTCTTTCTAAACAGTTAGCCAGTGTTTATGTAACGATATTTAGAGGCACACCGATGATTGTTCAAGCGATGGTCCTATACTATGGCTTGGCGCGCTTAGGGGTGCGTCTGCCCATTTTGGTGGCTGGGTTATTGGTGGTGAGTCTTAATACGGCAGCTTACATCACAGAGATATTGCGTAGTGGCCTTGAAGCGTTAAATAAGGGTCAAAGTGAAGCCGCCTTATCCTTGGGGTTGAGTCCGCGACAAACGTATTGGTTTATACGTTTTCCCCAAGCGTTTAAAAATATGATTCCCGCCATTGGCAACGAACTGATTGTCAACATTAAAGACACCGCCGTTTTAAGCGTGATTGGCGTAGGGGAGTTGTTTTATACCGCCAGAGGCGTAGCGGGCAGTCATTGGCGTTACACTGAAACGTTTTTCCTCGTGGCTATGATTTACTTATTAGTCGTTATGATAGCCGTTTATGGTTTAAAAATGCTATCGACGTATCTAGGAAAGTCTCCAAAAGACATTCTGCGAAGTGAAAGTGAGGCGCCTTTATGATTGAACTGATCAACATTCACAAATCTTTTAATCAAACCAAGGTGTTAAACAATATTAATTTGCGTTTTGAAAAAGGAGAAATCACGGTCATTATCGGGCCTTCTGGGTCAGGTAAAAGTACGCTTTTAAGACTGATAAACCAACTAGAAAGACAAACCAGTGGTGAGGTCAAATATTTAGGAAAAAACGTCCAAACCCCCGCGCAGTTAAAACGCTTGCGCCAAACGGCCCCAATGGTTTTTCAATCCTTTCATCTCTTTGAACATCTAAGCGTGCTTAAAAATATCACGATTGCGCAACGTAAAGTACTTAAACGCGATAAACAAACGGCACAAAAAAAGGCGTTTGAAGCGCTCAAAGCTGTTGGCCTAAGTAGCTTTGCACACCGCAAACCCTCACAACTATCAGGAGGACAAAAACAACGCGTGGCGATTGCTAGAGCCTTGGCTATGGATCCGAAAGTGTTGTTGCTTGATGAACCAACCAGTGCACTAGACCCTGAAACGATTGGGGAAGTAAGGCGCGTATTAAAATCGGTTTTAAAGCATACACCCGATTTAACCGCAATTTTAGTTACACATGAGATGGATTTTGCCAAGAGCATCGCCACCAAAAGTATTTTTATGAATAATGGCGAAATTGTCGAACAAAGCAAAGGCAATCGTTTGTTTGAAAGCCCAACGCATCCAAGAACCCAACAATTTTTAAAAAAAGAACAGACTTAAGTCTCCCTACTTTAATGAAGCGTAACAAAAGAATCATGCAAAACTATGCATGATTCTTTTGTTTAGCCTCTTTTTTGTGTTTTTTTAAGGATTCAATTACATCATACTCATTGGCTTTCTTGATTAATAGGCCTTTGGTGATCTGTTTATCGCGATAACGGATATGGATATTGAATTTAACGTATCCAAACCAGCCATAAAAGGTTCTGACGACGCTATATTTTGTTACATTCAAGACATCATATTCAAGGGTTTGTTTAGGCGTCTTTATTTTAATCTTATCATCATCGATGCGCACGATAGTATCACGGTAGCGCAAAAAATCAATGATAAAGAATAGCGCACTAAGGAGTGCGGTCATCACATAGATGAGCAAAAACCCTAGTACCGAGATAATCCATGCCTCTTCGATAAAATAATAAAGCGCTAAAAAGATAAAGGCCGTGATAAAAAGCGCGCTTGAGGCGATGATAAGCCCAAAGGTTTTTGTGCTTAGCGATTCGCTCTTAAACGTGTCCATAACTAGTCTTTCACCTTGATATAGGCGACTTTGTTTTCGATTTTAACCAAAAAAGCCTTGTGTTGTTTAAAGAAAGTCAAGGGTCTAATGTTAGGCCCATAGTTTCTGGGATGGAAACCGGGAAACTTCTTTTGCAGAAGTTTCGCCACAATACTCCAATAAGCCCACCCATCATCTTCTAGGTTGCTTTCGATGATATTTTTTAGTTCCTGTTCGATTTTGTTAAGCGGCGTAATGGAACTTTTTTCTTTAGGCGTGGTGGTTTTCTTTTGGGCGGTCTTCTTCGTTTTGCTGTTGGTTTTGGGTTTTTCCTCTTGCGTATCAGCTAGCATTTTATCTAAGTAGGCAAAAGATTCACATGAGTTGACCAGCGAAATTGGCGTTTTTGATTCGCCCATACCAATCACAAAAATATCGTCTTCACGAAGGCGCGTAACAAGTTTGGTAAAGTCTGAATCGCTCGTTACCAAACAAAAGGCATTGACTTTGTTTGAATACAAAATATCCATCGCATCGATGATCAAGGTAAAGTCGCTAACGTTTTTGCCTTGTGTATAGGCGTATTGTTGTACGGGCGTTAAGGCGAATTCGTTAATTTTTTCTTTCCATTTTTTTAAGTTGTCTGTGGTCCAATCGCCATACACTCTGCGGTAGTTAATTTTACCGTATTGATTCGCTTCATCGATGATAATCTCGATATACTTGGGCGATATGTTTTCCGCATCGATCAATAAGGCGATGCTTTTGTTAATGTCTGCCATAATATCCTCTTTTCTCTTTCTAGTTTAAAAACCGTTGTGCGTTTTTTAAGGAGGGTTCATAGGTAATGTTGGCTAAGGGAATGTCGTAATAAAAGTGTAGATAATAAACATCCAAAAGATGACTTTTGACGATGGCTTGTTTTTGCATCCGTCCTTGGGCATCAAAAACATAAGTAATTTTACCGCGCTTATTTAGCGTATCGTCTTCACTTTCAATCAACAAAGTCGTTTCATGGTCGATGGCGAATTGTTTGAAGTGCTCTAAAAGGTCATCCTCAATATCGACAAAATCTTTTTCCAGCTGCAAGGTTTTTTGGTAATCATGATTGATTTTACCAGGAAACATATCCTTTAAAGCCATGATGTCATAGACTTGAGCGGGATGGTGAGCGTTGATGCGCAAATAACTTTCTTTATCTTGAGGAGATTCAAAGGAAAGCAACGTAACATAAGGCATAAATACTTCGATACCTTGATGAAAAGCCATGTGGTAAAACTCTTCTTCGCTTAATTCGTAAAAATAACTTTCATCCATATTAAGCAACAACCTTACCACACTCATGATATCCACATAGTTTAACGTCGTTTTTCGAATGATGCGGTCATAATCTTGCAAGGTTAAACCTTGAGCATCTTGTTCGTTAAACGCAATGGTCTCATTTAACTCGAAGGTGAATTTGGCATCTTGAAACAATAATTGATGACACGCAGGATAACCCATTGAGGTCTTATGTTCGGGATTGGCGCCTTGTTCAACCATCCATTTGATATAATTAGGGTCTTTGGCGTGTCTTAGGGCAATATGAAAGGGGGTTAATCCATACGTATTTTCTTGATTCAAATCAAACCCTCTATTCAATAGAAATCTCATCGTCGTGATAAAATCTTTAAAATGCGCTTGTTTCACCACGTTATTTAATAAATCGGTATCGATGAAATGACTGACATCTTCAATAAAATCTAAACGATTCAAAAATTCGGGATAATCGCTTACGATATCGTATTGAAGGCTTTCATCTTTTAATAGCGGGTGCATTTTTGCCTCATCAATCAAGTAATCAAAGACATCGGTATTGATTAGCGCAAGCTTTAACATCTCTTTGTGCATGGAAGGATGCAAAGGATAAAGCGCATAAAACTGCTTAAAGTAATCCACGCTTTTATGGCTCATCATATATTCATACATTGACAGCATTTGTTGGTGGGAAAACGTATAGCTCTCCAAACTCAATAACAAAAAATGTTCGCGTTCAAACATCAATAGTAAAATTAAAATGGAAAGGTCAATTTGATTGAAAAACTCTGAATAATCATAGGTTTCAATCAGGTAGCTAAAAATGCGTTCGCTATCATAAGCAATCGCAAGTTCGATGGGATCAAAAATCATCGGGTCTTCTTCCACATCAAAATGCTTCAAAAAGTTATCTAAATTATCGTTTTTTACCGCTTGGGCCCAAGGTACCCAATCAAAAAGCTCATCACTAAGCAAAAAATTAATGTAGGATTCGTACATCGTGTCACCTCAAGTTAGGATTTTGGCTCTTCATTTGATTCGTTAATCATTTGTTCTATGGCACTACCAATCGCTTCATTATTAGATAAATCTTTCATCATGCCATGCATTCTGAATTTTTTCTCCATGTTGGCATCATCAAACACTTGAAAAGTCAGCGGATCGATATGATCGGCAAAATCCCATACCAACAGTAACTTTTTCATCAGTTGTTTAAGGAAGTACTTCAATAACATCGCTATATAATAAACGGCAATAAAGGGCAAAAACACGATGAATAAGAGCACGCTTAATAACGTGTAAAGTTTTTTAAACGCCTGTTCACAAACGGCGCGTTTTTGAAAGACTTTTGATTGCAAGGTGATGAAATAAATAAAGACAAACGCAAATAGTCTTTCTATAAGATAAAGCAAACTGATTAGTATAAATAAAACGCTATGGACAAACAAAACAATAGGCAGCAAGACCCAATGTACAATTTCTTCGTTTTTTGTGTAATCTGACCGATCAAAAATCAGTTTATACGTATTAATACCATTCTCAAAGGCTTCTTTCACTATGATCACATCCCATCATAATTTCGTATCTATTGTACCACAGCGGCATAAAAAAAACTACCTCGCAAATATGCGAGGATAGTTTCTATTCATCTTTTTTAAGACACATAAACCAATCTAAACAAGTAATGCCTTCTTCTTCACCTTTCATGCGTCTTTCTGCGATTTTAGCCGTCGCAGCAGGTGGGACGATTAAATCATCGCCTGGACGCCAATCAGCCGGCGTTGCCACACCTTCGCTGTCGGATTTTTGTAGCGCTTGAAGAATACGGATCAATTCATCAAAATTGCGGCCTGTTGATAAGGGATAATAAAGGATGGTCCGTATCTTACCCTTTGGATCGATGATAAATACCGCGCGTACGCTTTGTGTATCGGATTGGTTGGGATGAATCATGCCGTATTTTTTAGCGACATTCATGGTGATATCTTCAATCAGTGGGAACGTGACATCCATGTCTTTCATGCCCTTAAAAGAGATCTTTTCTTTAATCACTCTCAACCAAGCGATATGAGAATGCAAAGAATCGATTGATAAGCCAATCAACTCAGTGTTCAGGGCTTTAAACTCATTTTGAAGCTTAGCAAACATCATAAATTCGGTCGTACATACCGGGGTGAAGTCCGCGGGATGAGAAAACAAAATCACCCAAGAGCCTTTATAATCCCTAGGAAAAACGATTTTTCCTTGGGTGCTCATCGCTTCAAATGCTGGGGCATCATCCCCAATTAGTGGTAAAGAAATAGGTGTTTCAGTGGTGGAATTTTCCAAATGAGACGCCTCCTTTTTAATTTTGGCATTTGGGACAAATGCCTCTATATAACAATTGTGCATCATTGACGATGTACCCTTTGAAAACCGCTTTGTCTAAATCTGGGGTTTCAACGGCCACATCAAAGATTTGAGCACAACTCATACACTTAAAATGCGCATGGGGTTTGGTGATTAAATCATATCTGGTTTCATTTTCATCCATGACAATCATGGTGGCTAATTGTTTTTGGATAAACAGATTTAAGGTATTATATACAGTCGTTTTAGAAAGTGTGGGGACATCTTTTATGATGGTTTGATAGATTTCATCGGCGGTTGGGTGGGTCTTTTGGTCTTTTAAATACTGATAAATCAAAAGCCTAGTATAAGAAGGCTTGATTCCATGATGCCTGAGTTGTTCACCATAACTTTGCATTGTATCCACTCCTTGGAAATGATACAAAATTGTATTTAATACATTTTATATTATACGGTTTTTATCAACGGCCGTCAAGTTATAGGGTACTATAGTTGCTTGCTAGGCTAAATAAGATATAATATAAGTATCATGATAAGGAGTATGATAACATGGAAATTAAAGCTGAGAAAAATCGCTTTTATGTCGAAAACGAGAAGCAAGAGAAACTAGCTCACATTTCGTATCAAGTCGAAAGCGATGATATCATCGTCGCAAATTCGACGTTTGTCGACCCTAGTTTACGAGGCAAAGGGATGGCAAAAAAACTATTGGACAGGCTCGCGGCTTACGCTAGAGAAAACAACTTAAAAATCAGACCGCTTTGTTCATATGTGGTTACCGCCTTTGAGCGCTATGAGGAATATTCAGACGTTAAATTAGAAGAAACGGCTAGATAACTAGCCGTTTTATTTATACAAATATGAGCACAAACCCTAAAGCTAAGGTTGCTAGATTCGCCACAATCGCATACGCAAAGGCTCTAACGGGCCCTTTTTCTTTGAGTTTAACGATATAAATCACACTTTCGGCGGTGATGATGATCAACTCACCCAAAATCAAAATGAGTAAAGCGGCAAGCTCAGCGCCCCAAAAGTAATAACCGAGGATGACAAATAAGGTTAAAAAGGATTGGGTAATCAAGTTGACAAGTCCGGCAAGTAAATAGCTTTCTTTTAAGCGATAAAAGAACAAAAACAAAATCGCCAGTTCTACACCGATAGTCAAGATGACCCTAAAAAGATATTGTCCGATCATCGTCAGCCAAGGAATGGCCTCATCAATTTCCCCCGCGTTTACTTGGTCTTGGTCTAAATCAACCCCGCTTAGATCATAGGTAAAATGCGCATCAAACATTTGACGGGTGATCGCCTCACTAATGATCAAATGCCCACTTTCGGTCATAATGGCAATTTTAAAATCCTTGGGCGCGCCAAAATAGCCAAGCGTAAAATGGTTATACTCTCTATCGATATATCTAGGCGGACCGGAATAAAGCGTGGCACTGACATAGCCATCTGAGGTCATAAAGCCGTTGATGCGATCGAATACCGTAAAGAAATCATCATCCAAATAGTGGGTATCGGATTTCCAAGATTCTGCTTCCATCTTTCTTGGGGCGTCATTCCATCTATAGGGAATGAGTATATCTAGTTCATAATCTTCATCAATACCAATGACTTCAATCACCCCAGAAGGTTTTGGCCCAATATCGGCTGATAGCGTCGGAATCAAGAGTATATTAAGCAATAAAAAAGCGACTACCCATAACATAATTTTCTTCATTTGCGTGCCTTCCTTTCGAGTAATGCGATAGACTTAGTCACCTAAAGTCTACCACAGGGCTGCCCTTAAACATATAAAAAATCAAAACCTATTTATAAAAATACGCTTATTTTACAAAAAAAGACCTTCTCTTACAAAAGGTCTTTTTGATTCTATAGCACTTTTAAGTATTTTTCAATTTCAAAACGGCTGACAAAGGTGCGGTACTCATCCCATTCTTTTTCTTTGGCTTGATAAAACTTATTGAAACAATAATCGCCCAAGGTGTTTTTCATCAAGGCTGATTGCTTGTAATCTTTAAGGGCGTCCTTTAGATTTTCCGGTAGGTTTTTAACGCCTAAAGCCTCTCTTTTTTCTCGTGGTAAGGTATAAAGGTTTTCTTTAATCGGAGCGGCAGGTTTTAAATCGCTTTTGATGCCATCAAGCCCGCTCGCGAGCAAGACCGAAAAGGCCAAATATGGATTCGCCGCTGGATCGACGCTTCTAACCTCCGCGCGCGTAGAGAGTCCTCTAGAAGCCGGAATGCGGATCATCGCACTGCGGTTGGAGACGCTCCAAGCGATATAAGTAGGCGCTTCAAAGCCGGGTAATAAACGTTTATAGGAATTGACAATCGGGTTGGTGATGGCGGTATAACTTCTAGCGTGTTTAATCAACCCACTGATGAACTGTCTTGCGGTTTTGGATAATTGAAAGTCCGCTTGTTCATCAAAAAAGACGTTAACGCCGTTTTCATCCACCAATGAACAATTGGTGTGCATGCCCGATCCATTGATGTGCATGAGCGGTTTTGGCATAAAGGTTGCATGCAAACCATGACGTTTAGCGATGTTCTTTACGACAATTTTAAAGGTTTGTAGTTGATCGGCCGCTTCAATAGCGTCGTTAAATTCAAAGTTGATCTCGTGTTGAGAAGGCGATACTTCGTGATGGGAGGCTTCCATGTTAAAGTTGAGTTTTTGTAGTTCTAAGACGATGTCTCTACGACAATCTTCAGCCCCATCATTAGGCGCTAAATCAAAATAACCCCCATCATCGCTATGATTTAAAGAAACCGTTCCGTTTTCGTTGAGTTTAAATAAGAAAAACTCGGGCTCTATGCCAATTTTAAAGTGTTCAAATCCTGAAGCACGCATGGTTTTAATCTGACGCTTTAAAACAAACCTTGGGTCACCCTCAAATGGCGTACCATCGGTATGATACACATCACATATTAACCGTGCTACATTACCGTAAGCTGAATTTTCCCAAGGCAATACCAACCATGTATCCAAATCAGGATAAAGCATCATATCGGCTTCATCGATACGCGCAAAGCCATCGATACTAGAACCATCAAACACGGTTTGGTTATCTAGTGCTTTTTCAAGGCCGTTTAGTGGTATTTCTACGTTTTTAACGGTCCCGTGAATATCGGTGAAACAGAGTCTGATGTATTTGACGTTATGTTCTTTTGCGGCGTTTAGTATCGCTATTTTATCCATTAAATCACACCCCTTAATAGCTATAGTTTACTAAAATGTCACTAAAAGAAAAGCACTTTTATCAAAAAAAGCGATGAAAACGTATGTCAAAAAAAAGACTCACAAGAACGTGAGTCTTCTTTAGGCTTATTTTGCGAGTACTTCTACTACGGTATCGTAGTCCAATACGCCACGCAGGCGATTCTTTCCATCTACGACCGGCAAATTGTATGTTGATGCGTTGAGTTTTTCCCACGCATCTTGTAAGTAAAGGTTACGGTAAATAGACGTATCATCTTCAGTAATCAACTTATCGATGGTTTTCGCTTTTGATTTTTGTAAAGCTTCAAGGGTAACATACCCTAAGAATTTCTTTTTATCATCGATCACATAAATGAATTCCATATCCTTTTTCTTTAATAAGTCCAAGGTTTTTTGTCTTTCGTCACCTAATCTAGCAATAGTGTCAAGTTCATTCATGATGTTTCTTACTTTTAGAATTCTTGTCTTGTCTACATCGGCGATAAAGTCTTTAACGTATTGATTCGCTGGCTTTTCAAAGAACTCTTCAGGTTTACCGAGTTGTACGATCTCAGCATCTTTCATCAAGGCGATCCGATCACCCATTCTGAAAGCTTCGTTCATATCATGGGTAATAAAGATAATCGTGCGGTCCATTTCATCTTCAAGCTTTAAGAGCTCATTTTGCATCTCGCGGCGAATCAAGGGGTCTAAGGCACTGTAAGGTTCATCCATCAACAATAGTTCAGGGTCATTAGTCAAGGCTCTTGCCAAGCCAACGCGTTGACGCATACCACCAGAGAGCTGATTGGGCATATGGTTCTCCCACCCATCTAAACCAACGAGTTCAATCGCTTCCATACAGCGTTTCTTACGTTCTTCTTTATCCACGCCTTGCACCTCGAGTGGGTATTCAACATTACCCATAACGGTGCGGTGTGATAGTAAGCCAAAGTGTTGAAAGACCATGGCTACGTCGTTACGTCTATAATTGCGAAGTTCTTGTTTGGACATTTCCATTAAGCTTTTGCCACCGATTTTAATATCACCAGTAGCTGGGCGATTCAATAAATTAAGCGTGCGGATAAATGAAGATTTACCGCTACCTGAAAGCCCCACGATAACAAACAGTTCATTTTCTTTAATAT
>CAZCSL010000020.1:0-23478 GCA_964501415.1 uncultured Candidatus Izemoplasmatales bacterium | reverse complement strand
ACGCCTTTATTTTCTCTTTTGAACGATGTAAGGCGTTATAAATTTTCTTTTCTTCAAGTTGACATTCCTCTGCAATGCTAGAGATAGAAACATTTTTTAATTCTTTTAAAGCATATACCATAAACTCCAGTTCCGTCAACACTTTTTTTATTTCCGAAACATGAAGCCCGTAATAAACCGAGTTTTCTTCTAGTACGTGATTCAATGATGCAATGCAATCTTTATATTTTACTAGCTTGTCTTTTCGTCTTGACATCGTGCGAATCATAGTAACGTAATATCTTTCAAGAGCCATCTCAAAAAACCGCGTAAAGCTTTTGCTATAATTGTCATCGTAAGAAAATGCCGTTTTATGAAGTACCATCAAACCTTCTTGAAACAAATCATCAAACTTGTAAGCTAAATTAAACTTATGTATTTTTTTCTTAATCATATTTTTATATTGTGCCACCAACAACTCAAAGGCGAACTCATCGCCTTGCTTGATTCTATCAATAATTTCAAAATCGTTATGGTGGCTTACTTTCATGATTATCCTCTTTTTTGTTTAGAGATATCATGCAAGACAACGCCAGTACTGACAGATACATTTAAGCTATTGACATAACCTTGCATGGGAATTTTGACAAGATAATCACAGTTTTTCTTGATTAATTGAGACAACCCCGAGCCTTCACTTCCGAATACGACACAGAGGTCTAAATCAACAAATACATCATCCAAAGTATCCCTTGCATCAAGATCGGTTCCAACCACCCAAATGTTATTTTCCTTCAATGATTTAATGGCTTGATTTAAATTCGTAACTTGAACAATATCAACATACTCAATCGCGCCAGAGGAAACCTTCACCACCGTAGCGTTGATGGTTGCACTACGGTGTTTTGGAATAATAATTCCACTAGCCCCAAATGCTTCAACATTGCGAATTACCGCCCCGAGATTGTGGGGATCGGTCACGCCATCTAACATAATGAAAAGTTTCTTTCCCTCTTTCGCGATTGCTTCTGCCAATGACAAGGTGTGATAATCCTCGACATTAGCCCCGACATGTTGATGGGTTTTGCCGAATTTTCTTTCTAAGTCTTGTGGTTTCAAAGTCGTTACTTTGATTTGTTTTTTCTTAGCTTCCTTCACGATGCCGGCATCGGTCTTCGAGGTACAAAAAAGCTCATAAATCTTGCGATTAGCTCGCATGGCTTCTTTGATGGGGTTGGTTCCATAAATTAACATAATCTTGTCCTCTTCCAATTGTATGTTATCACAAAAGTATGGCTTGTTTTTTGCGAATTCTTGGTGATTTTTTCACCAAATGAATCAATCAAAGCTGGTGTCTAATAGCTCGTATAATCTCGTCTTTTTATCCGACAAGTATAAATACCCTAACAGGGCTTCAAAACCGGTAGCCCATTTGTATGTTTGCAAAGATGCATTTTTACTGCGTCTAGTACTGTTAGCATTGCGTCCGCGCTTGACAACCGCCAATTCTTCTTCACTCAAACATGAAGTTATCTTTTTTAATGCCTCGGCTTGACCCTCGGCGCTAGTATAAGCCGTGGCTTTGTCATGTAGGATATTGACTTGAACATGTCCTTGTTCGATAAGCTTTTGCCGAATGTAGCCTTCATAAATAGCATCCCCAACATAAGCCAAGGTTAAACCATTGTACTGAAGCATCAAAGAATCCCCCGTGCATTGAGTTTTTCTCTTAGACGGTCTGCCTTATCAAAGTCTTTGTTCTTTCTTGCGTCATCCCAAGCCATATATATTGCTCTATCTGCAGTGGTTAAGGGGGTTACACCTGGATTAAGGCCTAGAATTTTAAAGAAAGTATCAAATAAATCTATGGCAGCCTTTAAGGCTTTGTCACTATTATGGCTTCGCAAAGTTTGATTGGTGTATTTGACGAGATTTTGCAGCTCGGTAATCGCGTTTGCGGTATTGAAATCGGCATCCATTGCATCCATAAATCTTAGTTCTATCGCTTTTAGGTTTTCAGTGATTTCAGGAGATATTTCCAATGACTCTGCTAGATCAAGATGATAAAATGATTGCTTATAGACGCGTCTGATTTTTTGCCATTCACGCACATAACTATCTAATACTTCATCTGTATAATTGATGGGGCTACGATAATGCGTACTTAGCGTAAATAATCGAAAGCCCATATAATCCACGTCTAAATCTTTGACCAAAATCATACGCCCTTCACTTTTGGACATTTTTTTGTCATCGATATTTAGCTGACCATTATGCATCCAAATATTCGCAATATGATGATGGTCCAAGGCTTTGGCCTGAGCGATTTCGTTTTCATGATGAGGAAATTTGATTTCAGAGCCACCACCATGAATATCAATAGGCCCACCAAAAATATCATTAATCATCGCAACGCATTCTGTATGCCAGCCTGGACGGCCTTCACCAAAGGGAGATGGCCAAGTAATACCCACATCAGTTTTTTTCCAGAGCGTAAAATCTAGGGGGTTTTCTTTTTTGACGTTTACATCAACCCGTGCCCCTTCGATTAAATCATCAACTTTACGACCTGATAATATACCATAATCTTTGATTTTACTCACACGGAAATAAACATCACCATCGGCGGTATAAGCATACCCCTCTTGTACCAATCGCTCAATATACGAGATTATTGAACTCATGTATTCTGTAACTCTAGGCGCTAAATATTTGGTCGAACTCCCTACCCTAGCAGCGTCTTGATAAAAAGCCTTGATGAATTTTTCAGCTACTTCTGTTTCTGCCATTTCATCTTCAATCGCTTTTGTGATCACTTTATCGTCGACATCGGTAAAATTCGATACAAAATTGACCGTATAGCCTTTGTATTCAAAGTATCTTCTGACCACATCAAAAAAGATAACCGGCCTAGCATTGCCGATATGAATGTAGTTATAGACGGTCGGACCACATACATACATATTGACGGTATCTTTGTGTATGGGTTTGAACGCTTCAACGCGATTTGTCAGTGAATTAAAAATTCTCATATACTTCACCTTTTCCTTGTTCTTATAAAGCATAATTATTGTATCATATCCTCGGCTTTTGATAAACGTAAACGCCGAATATTTATCCAAAAAAAGCAGGAGGCTTATGCTCCTGCTTCAACTGTTAATTCATGAAATTTTTTCTACGTTTGACGCTTGAGGTCCACGATCGCCTTCGACGACTTCAAATTCAACTTTGTCGCCTTCGTTTAAGGTTTTAAAACCTTCTTGATTAATCGCGCTATAGTGGACGAAAATATCATTACCTTCGTCTGATGTAATAAACCCGTAGCCTTTTTCAGAATTAAACCATTTTACTGTTCCAGTCATGTAACTAAAAATCTCCTTTTTCTTTTTGATACCGTCATTATACAATGATGAAAATAAAATTGCAAATATTTTCCCTAAATTAAGCCAATTACATTTTTTAATCGATCCAAAAGTAAGTTTTTACCCATCAAATTCATCATTTGAGGCAAATCAGGACCATGCATGGAACCACTGACTGCGATTCTTATCGGCATGAATAGCATTTTGCCTTTCATATTGGTTTCTTTACCACTTTCTTTGATTAACTGTTTGAGCGTTTCAGGTTGAATTTCTTCTAGATCAGTTAACTTAGTTTTAAAAACCTCTAACAACGTTTTGACGCCTTCTTGTTTGATAAACGCTAAGGCTTCTTTGTCCACATTAAAGGGTTGATTAAAAAATTCATGATAAAGGCTTACGATTTGTTTTCCATAAACCAAGCGATCCTTAAAGACGGTAACCAAACTTTCAAACCATTTAGAATCTTGATTTTCCCCTATCTTTGCTTCTTTTAAATAAGGCATGCATAACGATAAGGTTTCTGATACAGATAAGTTCTTCATGTATTGATTATTTATGTAATGCAATTTTTCTTTATCAAAAGTAGCGGGTGAAGTTGATAGGTGTCGTTCATCGAACAGTTCAATAAGTTCGTTTTTAGAAAGCACTTCTTGGTCGCTTCTAGGTGACCATCCCAATAAAGATATGAAATTGAACATGGCTTCGCTCAAAAAGCCCATTTGCACATATTGTTCAATGTATTGAATGATGGATTGATCTCTTTTGGACAGTTTCTTATGATTTTCATTAACGATGAGCGTCATATGTCCATAGCGTGGATAAGACCACTTAAAAGTATCCATAACCATGAGTTGCTTAGGGGTATTAGTGATATGGTCTTCACCTCTTAAAACATGTGAAATCTCCATAAGATGATCATCTATTGCACAAGCAAAGTTATAAGTAGGTATACCATTTCTCTTTAGGATGACCCAATCACCAATATCTTCACTCTTAAAACTCACCTGACCTTTAACGATATCATCAAACGTATAAGTTTGTTCATCAGGCACTTTGAAGCGAATGGTATATGGACCTTCTTGATCAGGTTTTCCAAGGCATTTTCGTGAATAATGTAAGTTTGAAGCGCCACTAGCCTTCATTTTTTTTCGTTCTTCTTCAAGTTCTGCTGCACTGCAGTAACACTTGTAGGCTAATCCTTTTTCCAACAGCATGTTTGCATACTTTTGATAAATATCTAAACGCTCTAGTTGTTGATAGGGACCATAGTCTCCTGGCTTATCAATCGATTCATCCCAATCGATACCTAACCACTTTAAATGGCTGAGTTGATTTTCAATCCCCTCTTTTACATTACGTTTTGTATCGGTATCCTCAATCCTCACGATAAAGGTTCCTTTATGCTTTTTAGCAAAAAGATAGTTAAAAAGAGCCGTTCTAGCATTACCTATATGTAAATATCCTGTAGGGCTTGGAGCGTATCTAACTCTAACTGACATGATGGTTTCCTCCATAAAGTTTTTCTAGTCTATTATAGATGATTTTTCCTTGAGTCTCAAGCATACATAAAAAAAGCACAATATAACACATAAAAAAAGCACAATATAAATTGTGCCTTTTATCGAAATATTAACGTTTAGAGAATTGTGGTGCACGGCGTGCTTTTCTCAAGCCGTATTTCTTACGTTCAATCTTACGCGGATCTCTGGTCAGCAATCCGGCTTTCTTTAAAGGCTTGCGGTAATCATCATTCACTTGAAGCAATGCACGCGCAATGCCTAAGCGAATAGCGCCCGCTTGACCATTAATACCTCCACCCGTAACGGTTACCTGAATATCAAAAGTCTTTTGGTTTTCGGTTAATTCAAGGGGTTGGAAGACATCAAGACGAATCGCAGCAGACGGAATATAATCCTCAAAAGAACGACCATTAATGGTAATAGTCCCTTTACCGGGCTTCATAATGATACGCGCAATTGAGTTTTTACGGCGTCCTGTGCCGATATAACTAACAGCTTCAGCCATAATTATTGCCTCCTAACCTTTCAACTCGAAAACTTCAGGTTGTTGTGCTTGGTGGGGGTGTTCTGAAGTTTCATAAACGAATAGTTTTTTACCCATTTGACGACCGAGTTTGTTTTTGGGTAACATGCCTTTAACAGCAAGTTCTACCATACGGCATGGATGTCTTTCATTCATAACCGCGGCGGTAGTTTCTTTTAGTGCACCAGGATATTGCGAGTGAGTATAATATTTCTTTTGTTGCCATTTCTTACCAGTGAGCTCAACGTCCTTGGCATTGATAATAATGACATAGTCTCCAGCATCAATATGTGGAGTAAAGGTTGGTTTATGTTTTCCGCGTAATAATGTCGCGACTTCGGTTGATAAGCGCCCAAGTCTTTGACCTTTAGCATCAACAACAAACCACTTGCGTTCAACTGTTTGGTTGTTCGCCATGTATGTTTTCATAGTGCGTAGCCTCCTATTATTTTTCTCATAGTCGGGCTATAAGGGAGATTCTTAAAAATGTACCGACGTATATAATAGCTTATTTGCCCTAAAATGTCAAACTATTTAAAGGTTTTTTTACAGTTATTGAACGCTGTCTCCAGGGTTTAAATTATCAACCGTTAAAACCTCCAAGGAATCTTTATTTGAAGCGGCCAACAACATACCTTCACTTTGTTCACCCCGTAAAGAAACCGGTTTTAAATTTACGATTACAACTACTTTTTTATCAACCAACGCTTCTGGTTGATAGTGCTTAGCAATTCCGGCCACAATTTGGCGCGGTTCTGCTTCACCTGTATCGACTTTTATCACCAATAATTTATCCGCATTGGGATGGTATTTTGCAGAAAGCACTTTCCCAATACGCATATCCAACTTATTAAAATCATCTATTGTCGCTAAATTTTCTTCATCAACCGGGGTAATATCTGGATCATCATCCCCTCTAATAATATCAGTTAGCGCTTTGGTTTCTACTTCTGCATCTAATCTTGGGAACAAAGGTGTCGGCTTTTTGACCACATTATACTCTGCTTTTTCTCCGAAAATTAAGGATTGCCAGGTTTGATCTTTTTCACCTACACCAAGTTGTTTGAATAAGTCTTCAGACGCGTTGAGCAATAATGGTTTCAACAATATACCTACTATACGCAAGCTTTCCGCCAAATGGTACATGACGTTTTCTAAGGATGCTTTCTTATTGTCGTCCTTAGCCAAAATCCAGGGGGTCGTTTCATCGATATATTTGTTGGTTCTAGATATCAATCGCCATAAGCCTTTAACCGCTTCACTAACTTTGAATTGTTCCATGTTTTCTTCATAGTTCTTAATCGTTTCAACCACCAAATCTTCAAGTGATTGATCATATTCATGCGTGATATCATCTTGGCGGATAATACAGCCTTCAAAATATTTATTAATCATCGAAATGGTGCGATTCAATAGGTTCCCAAAGTCATTAGCTAAATCATAATTGATGCGGTCAATAAAACTATCGGGTGAAAAAATGCCATCTCCACCATAAGGTAATTCACGTAATAAGAAATAACGTAACTCATCCAAACCATAGCGATTAATGATGGTATCTGGATAAACCAAACTGCCTTTAGATTTGCTCATTTTACCATCTTTACCTTGATAAAAACCATGGGCATGTAACCTAAAGTTAATCGGAATATCCAAAGCCATCAATAAGATCGGCCAGTATATAGCATGGAAACGCAGTATGTCTTTTCCTGTAACATGCACAACTTCATCGCCATGCCAATAATGTTGGAATTTTCCATCCTGCTCGGTTCCATAACCTAAAGCACTAATATAGTTAGATAAAGCATCAATCCAAACATACACAACGTGTTTAGGGTTTGAGATAACTTTGATGCCCCAATCAAACGTAGTCCTTGAAACGCTTAGGTCGTTTAAGCCTTGCTTCACAAAATTCATAACTTCTTTTCGGCGACTTTCTGGCGTGATAAACGAAGGGTTTTCTTCGATAAAATTAAGTAGTTTCTTTTGGTATTTACTTAACCGTAAAAAATAAGATTCTTCTTCCAACAAATCTGTCTCTCGACCACAATCAGGACAAGTATTGTTATCCCCTAATTGACTTTCTGTAAAAAAAGACTCACAAGGCATACAGTAATAGCCTTCATAATGACCTAAATATATATCGCCTTGTTCCAAAAGTTGTTCAAAGATTTTTTGAACAACGGTTTTATGGCGTTTTTCCGTAGTTCTGATAAAATCATCATAAGATATTTCCAAGCGGTCCCACAATGCTCTTGTTTCTTCAGCCATTTGGTTGACATGATCAATAGGACTAACATTTCTTTCCTCGGCAACCGTTTCAATCTTCTTGCCGTGTTCATCCATACCCGTAAGGTAATAAGTATCATAACCTCTTAAATCCTTATACCGTCTTAATGCATCACAAAAGACCGTAGTATAAGTATTTCCAATATGCAGTTTCCCACTTGGATAATAGATGGGGGTTGTTATGTAATAAGTTTTTTTACTCATGGTTTTCACTCCTAAATATCATTCGTGGTGCGCTTTTTATAAGTTTGGTACGCCATATAGACGGTATTTTTTTTGAGCTTTCTGGCTTTAGCTACTTTTTTTATAGCTTCCATTTCGCTGAATCCATCTTCTAGCAATAGTTGAACATGCTCAATCATGTCATCCTCACTCAATGAGATGTCCTTTTGTGCCCCTTCAACGATAAGGACAATCTCGCCTTTGAGTTCCAAGGGTTTTTCACTAACTTCATCAAGAGTGGTTTCTATAATCTCTTCATACATTTTCGTCATCTCTCTTGCGATAGTTACTTTTCTAGAACCAAAATACTCAAAGAGACTACTCAGCGTCTTACTCAAACGATGGGGCGCTTCATAAAATATAAGGGTATAGGGCAGCGTTTTAAGTAGATTTAGTGCTTTTTTTCGTTCCGTGTTTTTTTGAGGTAAAAAACCGAAAAATATAAACGGATGGGTAACTATTTCACTGATGGTCACCGCAGAAATCAAAGCGGTTGGTCCGGGTATGGTACTGATGTGATAGCCTTCATTTTTAACGGCTTTTACCAAGGATTCTCCGGGATCACTAATGAGCGGAGAGCCAGCATCACTGATTAAAGCTACTTTATGATGTTTTTTCATCATATCTACTACTTCTTTAATTTGCGTGGATTCGTTAAACTTGTGAAAACTTTTTAAAGGGGTGTTGATATTATAGTGTTTTAACAATTTACCACTGGTTCTAGTATCTTCTGCAAAAATAACCTCTACGTCTTGAAGCGTATCTATTGCGCGTTTGGAAAAATCATCCAAATGCCCAATCGGCGTGGCAACTAGGTAAAGAATAGGCCTATCTTCGACAAATGTTTTTTGTGAACGCACAACATCACCTCACTTACTATAAGTCAACCGTATCTGTATCATCAACGAATTCCAAACTATCGAATTCTTCGATTTCTTCAAGTTCATCGACGTGATAGTGATCAGTCGTTTCTGATGTTGTGACTTTAACGGTTCTTTCTAGCAAATTAACCGACACCACTTGACCATAACCTTTTTTTGTTTTGACGCGACTCATCATCTTAGGCATACCTTCACGCTTTTCACTGTAGGTATCATCCTCATAACGAATGCAACAAAGTAATTTACCACAAAGACCCGATATATTAGATGGGTTTAAGGAAAGGTTTTGATTTTTGGCCATTTTGATGGATACGGTTTCGAACTCTCCCAAAAACGTGTTACAACACAATAAATAACCACAGGGGCCAATACCGCCTAAAAATTTAGCCCCGTCACGAGCGCCAACTTGCCTTAACTCAATTCTCACTCTGAACTCATTGGCCAAGTCTTTTACTAAGTCTCTGAAATCAATGCGTCCCTCAGCGTTAAAATAGATAATTAGTTTAGACTTATCCAAAGTGTATTCTGCATCGAGGAGTTTCATCTCAAGTTTATGCTTCTCGACATAGTTTTTACAAAGCTTAATAATATTGGGTATTTCTTGTTGATTATCTTCTTCATGAGCTAAGTCATCTTGAGTTGCATGACGTATAATCGGCTTTAGTTGCGCGGTGAGTTCTTCATCATCAACCGTTTTGGTGGTTTCCATGATTTCGCCAAGTTCCAACCCTCTAATGGTCTCAACTACAACTTTGTCTCCAAGTTCATAAGTAAATTCGTTAGGGTCAAAATAGTATTTTTTACCGGCATTTTTGAACCGTACACCAACAACTTTTTTACTCATAGGTTCGCCTTCTTTCTATATCCAACATTAAGTTATCCAAGGCCAAACGTACATTTATGTAGTTAGCTTGGCGGACCTTAATTACCAACATTCGCTCTAAAATCGCCATCAAATCATCCAGTTCAAAACGCTCTGCACAGGCTTCAATCATGGCAACATCGGTGGGAAATGTTAGTTGTTGTCGATTGTTTATTTTACCATACATTAAGTCTTTTTGGTAGTAGACAAATATTTCTATTATATACTCCACTAAAGCAGCATTATCAAGCAATGGAGCTACTTCCTTTTGAAAAGTCAAAAGCAGCGATTGGTCCTTTGAAATACTTTGATAAACCGACTTGACCGCATCGACCAATTCATCGAGTAAAACGTTATCTAAAATGGCTTTCGCTTCATCTAATGAAGGTGAGATGCGGGAGGCTAAACGGCTCGTTTCTTCAGGATATCCAACTTCTTGTAAAGACTTCTCCAAAGCGGCCTCATTAGGTCTTTTAAAATATATACTTTGCGCTCTAGACTGAATGGTTGGCAATAGCTTTATTGCTTCTGTGGCTAGTAAGATGCCATATATATCAGAGTGAGGCTCTTCTAAAAATTTAAGCAGTGTGTTTTGTGCATGTGGATTCATCGTTTCGGCCTTTTGAATAATATATACTTTTGGGCCTGCTTCCAATGCGGTTTTAGAAAACTCGTTTTGTAATTGTAAGATATCTTCTTTGACGATCGTCTTATTTTTAGGTTCTATAACCAAAACATTGGGGTGTTTTTGATTGAGGATTCTTTGACAATCACCACATGAAAAACAAGGCTCTGAATCCGCTTTACATAACAATTTGCATGCTAGATAAAGCGCAGCTTCGAGCTTTGTTTGTAAAGCGGTCCCTTCAAAGATATAGGCATGGGATAAACGATTTTTCTCGTAACTATTATCTAATAAGCTAATCGCTTCTTTTTGGGTTTTTTTGAGGTGATTAACATCCATATAAACACCTTCCTAAATATTAGCTGTGATAATCTTCAATACATCATCAATGACTTTAGTAATCTCTTTGTTACCATCGACAACCTTAATCCGATTTGGATATTTTTTTATTAAAGACAAATACCCTTCATATACACGTTGATGAAAATTTATACTCTCTAAATCCAAACGATCCACATGACGCGTCTTATGATTGTTAAAAACACGATCAAGTCCAATGTTAGGGGGTAAATCAATAAAGATTGTCAAATCCGGCCATAAATCCTCAATGGCAAATTCATTAATACGTAAAACCGTTTCAAAGCCTAATTTTCTTCCATAGCCTTGATATGCCAGCGAGCTGTCAATATAGCGATCGCACAGTACTAGTGTATTGTTTGACAATGCCGGACGGATTTTTTCTATGACGTGTTGGCGTCTTGATGCTGCAAAAAGCAATGCCTCTGTACGTGCATCAACTTCCATGTTTTCGACATCCAAAATGATTTTTCGAATGCGCTCACTAATTTTAATACCACCAGGTTCTCTGGTGGCCATAACACTTATATGTTTAGCTTGTAATGCCTCTAAAACAGCTTTCATAACCGAACTTTTACCTGAGCCTTCCGGCCCTTCAAAGGTGATAAATTTAGCTTTCACTTGTAGGTCACTCCCTCATGAACTGTTTTATTTATTATCGCATATTTTTACATTTTTTTAAATATCAAATTCCTATTTGAAACCCAAACTATGATATAATGTGAATTGATGTTACAACGAGGATGATATAGATGCGAATTAAAGTAGACAACTTGTCCTTTGGTTATGACTACAGAACCGTCTTGAAAAACATCTCTTTTTCGATTGAAAGTGGAGATTTTTTGGTCATTGTCGGCAATAATGGTAGTGGTAAGTCTACTTTGATTAAGTGTATTTTAGGCATCAATAAAATCCCAGAAAAAAAAGTGTTTATCGATGATATTGACATTAGTGATTATCAAAAATGGATAAACGTAGGTTATGTGCCACAAAAATTTGACGACTTCAACTATGAGTTTCCCATCACCGTAAATGAAATTTTGACCGTGTCAAAACTGTCTAAATTAGCCGAAGAAGAACGACTTAAACTACTAGATAAAATGGGTATTTTGGAGCTGCAAAATGAAAACATCAACAACCTTAGTGGCGGACAAATACAAAGAGTATTTATCACTAGAGCTTTAATGAACAACCCAAAGTTATTGATATTAGATGAACCAACCGTCGGGGTCGATAGTGACAATATTAGAAGTTTCTACCAGATGGTCAATGAACTCAACAATGATGGCGTCACCATTATTTTAATTACGCATGAAATTAAAACCACTGAAGCTAATTTTTCCCATGTTCTATATTTGGATGATGGTCGTGGGTCTCTTTCACACGTAAGTGATACGATTATAGGGGGGATAAGTAATGGATGATACCTTATTTATATCCCTCAGTTTCATTCGAGCCATCATTGAACGTAGCTTTATGCAATATGCTTTGATTACGGGGATATTCATTGGTTTTTTAGCCCCATTAATCGGCTCGTTTGTGGTTATTAAGCGTCTAAGTATGATCGCAGACACCTTATCGCATTTCACCTTAGCGGGGTTAGCCATTGGTCTTTTCTTTATCAACACTTTAAACCTTCCTTTAGGTGATCCCTTATATCTTGGTATGATATTTGCCGTTATCGGTGCACTGTTAATTGAAGTTTTACGTAGTTACTACCGTAATTATAAAGAAATCTCCATGCCTATTGTTATCAGCTTAGGTACAGCATTGGCCGCCCTTTTTATTTCATTAAGTGGTGGGTTTACATCTAGCGTTTATAACTACCTTTTTGGAAGTATCTTAACGGTTAGCTTTCAATTTGTGATTATAATCACGGTAACGACGGTTTTGATTCTATTATTGATATTTTTCTTTTATAAAAAGATTGTCATCATTAGTTTCGATGAAGCCTATGCAAGGCTTTTAGGCATCAATGTCGGGGTTTATCAATTTTTCACCACGATTATACTAGGTCTTTTTATCGCCTTGGCCATTGAAACGGTAGGCGTCTTATTGGTATCTAGCTTAATGATCATACCGGTCGCAGGCGCAATGAAGATCGGTAAAAGTTTTAAGAATACCGTTTTTATAGCCATTATTTTCTCAGAAACTTCTGTATTGATGGGCCTTTGGCTATCCTTTGTTTTCGGGATTCCTTCTGGGGCAACCATTGTCTTGTTCAATATATTTATCCTATTAATGGTTGTTACTTTGAAACAGGTATTCTCGATTTATCAAGTTAAACTGAAGCATGATCACAACGCAAAACACCATTAAAAAACACCTTAAATCATTCATGATTAAGGTGTTTTTAATAGTACAACTTATGTAAATATAAACCTTCACTCGGTGCTAAATGTTTGGAAGCATTTTTTGAGGGGGTTTGGATGCCTCTAAGGGTTAAGTTCGTCTTATTCCTTAGGTCATAAAGCGCATTTCCAATGATAATTCTTACCATTTGTCTTAAAAACCCCTTGCCCTGCACATCGATATAGTATGCTTGTTTTGTCTCTTTAATCTCGATGTTATCGATCGTTTTGATAGTTGGTTTTTGGGGTTCAAATTTTGAAAAGCTTAAAAAATCATGGCTTCCTATCAATGGTTTGAAAATTTCATTGAGGTTCGATAAGTCCAAATGTCCTGTATAATGGCTATAATGGCTCATGAGCGGGTCTTTTTCTTTTAACATCACATAACGATATACCTTTTGATAAACATCAAACCGAGCGTGAAATAATGGGGAAATATCTTCGCAATCATGGATGTGTATGTCTTTAGGTAACATCTTATTCATTAACCTTATAATCTTGTGGGTATCCAAATCAGAATCAATATCAACATGTGCTACTTGATGATGGGCATGTACGCCTTTATCTGTGCGACCAGCAGCTTGAATAGTAGGTTGGTTTTTAAATAGATGTGCCAATACGTTTTCTAATTGTTGTTGAATAGTATTTGACGTTTTAACTTGTTTTTGAAATCCCCGATAATGGCTGCCATCATATGAAAAATCAATCTTGATTCTACGAAGTTGAGCGTCGTTTTTGTGTATGAAAATATATTGCACGGTCTCTTTATTTATGTGCCATTTCATAAGATAGTCTTCAAACGCAAAAAAGATGAGCCGACCGAAGGTTGTTATGACATAAGGTTTATCTAACAAAGGCAGTAAAACAGCTAAGATATCACGATTTTGATAATGCTTTTTATTCTCAGCATCAATTAAGTATGTAACATCAGTTAAATAGGCTTGAAGCCGGTCGATATCACGATTTTTTAAAGCATCTATAATCGCTTGCATGCTAAAAAACCACTCTTAATAGGATAGATAAAGTAAACAATGCCAAACTTAGTGCCAATACAAAGATATCGATGTTTTTCCAAGTCAAAACATGCAATCTAGACCGAGGTTCCCCAGGTACAAAAGACCTTGCTTCCATAGCATTAGCAAGCTCATCACTACGTTTAAAAGAAATGATGAACATCGGGACCAGCAATGAAACAATTTGCATAATTTTATCTTTGAATTTGCCTTCTTGGAAATCTACGCCTCGAGACGCTTGTGCCATCATGATTTTATTAGCTTCATCGAGCAAAGTGGGAATATAACGCAAAGATATGGATATAATCATGGCAATTTCCTCGGCGTTTACACGAATGATTTTAAGCGGTGTCAACACATATTCTAAGCCGAGGTTCAAGTCCGTTGGTTTGGTCGTGATCGTTAACATCGTTGATAAGGTAACCACGATAATCAGTCTCATCATGATAAACAAGGACATATTCAGCCCTTCAGAATAAACGCTTAAACTCCCTTGTGCAAATACAAAAAGGGTATCAAACGTACTAAACACAAACCCTAACCCCAGTATTAACAAAATGAAGTATAAAAGTTTAAAGGGTATAAATTTCTTTGTGTAAATCCATAAGATAATCAATAATATCGCTAGTGAAATCGTCAACGGTGAATAATAAATTGGCCATGATTGTATAAGTGTGCCTTGTTGGTTAAAGATAATTTGAAACGTAAAGGTAAAAACCAGTAAAAATACTAAGGGTCTTAACCCCAAATAAACACGCTTAATGGAGATTTTACTGATTAATAAAGCAAGTGCAATTAGCACGATGGCACCTATCATATAAATAATTTCATTAATGACAAACGTTGCAACCATTAAAATCAACATAGCAATAATTTTGGTTCTGGGATCTAGGCGATAAAGTATGCCCTTTCCAGGAATATAGCGGCCTATAACAATGTTTTTCATTGGTCCATCGCCGCCTTTATACTATCGAAGAGCTCGCCTCTAGATCGTGGCGTCCCTTTTAACTGTAATCCAAATTTATCTTCTAAAGCATGCTTTAACTTGACGATATCAGGAACATCCAAATGCCATTTGTTGATGTTCTTCTTTGAAAACAAATCCAAGGCTGAACCATCGAATACCAATACCCCCTCGCGCATAACCAATACGCGTTTTGCATACTCGTAAACAGTATTCATGTCATGTGTAATAATCACAACGGTTTTATTGAGTTTTTGATGAATATCAAAAAAGACCTTTAATAAAGCGTTGCGGCCAATAGGATCAAGACCACTAGTCGGTTCATCTAATATTAAGATATCTGGTTCCATGGCCAAAATACCCGCGATAGAAACGCGTTTTTTTTCACCACCGCTAAGATTAAATGGGCTTTTTGCAAGATAGGATTCATCCAAACCAACAACTTCAATCATTTGTTTAGCAAGCTTTTTAGCCTCTTCTTCAGCAATACCAAAGTTCTTAGGGCCAAACATAATGTCTTTTTCTACGGTTTCTTCAAATAACTGGTATTCGGGAAACTGAAAAACCAAACCAACTTTTTTTCGGATTGGGTTAAGTTTTACCTTACCTTCTTTTTTAGTGTTATGATCAATTTTAACCCCGAAAATGTGAACTCTGCCCTCAGAGGGTTGTAACAGTGCGTTCATATGTTGCGCAAACGTGGTTTTGCCACTGCCCGTTTCCCCTATAAGCGTTATAAACTCTCCTGTTTTGTTGATATTTACGCTTATATCTGATAATGCCAAATAGGCTTTTTGATCAGGGCCATGATAAGTATAACTTACCCTTTCAAACTTAATTGCCATAAATAGGCCTCCAAATCAGGATGTTTTAGATTTGATTCTTTGAGTTGATGCAGTACTTCAAGTGGCAGCAATAACTCAAGATTGGAGAGTTCAAGGGTTTTTTTATCTTGTAAGATATTTTTTGTTTGATCCGTTTTTAAGATTTTTCCATCTTTTAAAACCACAATACGATCACTTTCTACCGCTTCTTTCATATCGTGAGTAATCGTGATAATAGTCGTACCTTCTTCACTTAGTTGTCTCATGTAGGATAAGATATTTTCTCTACCTTTAGGGTCTAACATAGCCGTTGCTTCATCGAATATGATAACGTCGGTTCTCATAGCTAAAATCCCAGCAATAGCAACTCGCTGTTTTTGACCTCCGGATAATTGCGTTGGCTCCTTATTTAGGTAATCAAACATATCGACTTTCTTGGCATACGTGGAAATTCTTTCAATCATTTCATCTCTAGGTATTTGTAAGTTTTCCAATCCAAACGCAATATCGTCTCTGACGGTAACGCCCACAAATTGATTATCGGGATTTTGAAAAACGATGCCGATTTTTTTACGTATATTACGTACATTGTTTTCATTTAATTCCCTGCCATCAATATAAATAGAGCCCTCTTTGGCCTTCAATAATCCATTTATAAGTTTAGAAAGTGTAGATTTACCACTACCATTATGGCCTAAAATGGTAATCCATTCACCTTTATTAATTGTAAGATTGATGTTTTTTAAAACATCATGCTTTCCATCATAAGAAAATGAAACGTCTTTTATTTCTATCATAGGTTCCATGGTTATCATCTCCCAAAAATCATTAACATTATATCAAACTAAACTTAAAATTGCGATGAAAAGCGGCCATAGTATTAAAAAAACGGCGCTTTATTTCAAGCGCCGTCAAGTTGTATTAAAAGATTAAACTAGCTCGATAACAGCCATCTCTGTTGCGTCACCACGACGGGGACCCAATTTCATGATGCGTGTGTAGCCACCTTGCCGTTCTTGATAACGTGGAGCGATGTCTTCAAATAATTTTTGAAGGGCATTTTTATCTTGATCCGTATCCATGAAACGGACAGTCTTAGCTGCGCGTCGTCTAGATTCTAGTGTATTTTTTTTGCCGTGTGTAATCATTTTATCCATTACACGACTTAATTCTTTAGCTTTAATTTCCGTAGTTTCGATACGTTCATGAATGATAAGTTGCGTAACCAAGTCTCGCAATAATGCATGACGTTGATCGCTTCTACGGTTTAACTTACGATAAGTAGCCATGGTAATACCTCCTATGAGTGTCTTGCAAGTGAAAGATCAAGATCCTCAAGTTTTTGTTTGACTTCCTTGAGCGATTTTTTACCTAAATTACGGACTTTCATTAAATCTTCTTCTGATTTGTCCCGTAAATCCTGCACCGTATTAATACCTGCTCGTTTTAGGCAGTTATAACTACGTACAGATAGATCTAAATCTTCAATTTGCATTTCTAATTTTTGAGAGTTTTGTTCGGACTCTCTTTCAACCATGTAGTCTTCCTCTTGAGCTTTAACAGATAATTCAACCACTTGTTCAAGATGGTCAATCATCATTTTAGCCGCCAAGCCCAAAGCTTCTTTAGGCGACATTGCACCGTTGGTTTCAATTTCCATCTTTAGACGGTCGTAGTCTGCCTGGTCTTCAACCCTTGTTTTTTCTACGTCATATTGTACGCGTTGTACAGGGGTATAAATACTGTCAATAGGAATGACTCCAACTTGACGGTTATACTGTTTGTTTTTTTCAGCACTCACATAACCGATGCCTCTTCTTGCCGTCATTTTAATGTTAAAATGGCCTTCATTTACTGTGGCGATGTGTAAATCTTCGTTAACGATAGTGATATCAGGATCGCCTTTAAGATTGATATCTTTAGCCTTGACTTCATAGGGCCCTTCAACATCAATTTCAAGCTCCTTCTCAACATTGGGGTCTTCATCGTCAATCGTCAATATGACATCTTTTAAATTGAGTACAATATTGGTAACATCTTCAACAATACCGTCAATAGAAGAGAATTCGTGCTGAACGCCTTCTATTTGACAATTCACAATAGCCGCGCCAGGTAAACTAGATAGTAAAATACGACGTAATGCGTTGCCCAGCGTGATGCCATAACCACGTTCTAGGGGTGTAATTTCAAATTCGCCTTTAGTATCGCCATCTTGATGAATAATGGTTTCCGGTTTTTCAAACTTCATATCTTTCAATGGAACAACCTCCCTTGTTTAAATTTAAAACTAGCCACGAGGTCGTTTTGGTGGACGACATCCGTTATGTGGAACTGGTGTTTCATCTTTAATCGCCGTAATTTCCAAACCAGCCGTTTGTAACGAGCGAATAGCCGCTTCACGTCCAGGACCTGGTCCTTTAACGGAAACTTCAACTTTTTGAACGCCATGTTCCATGGCGGCTTTAGCGCATGCTTCACTAGCGATTTGCGCTGCATATGGTGTTGATTTTCGACTTCCTTTGAACCCGAGTGCTCCTGCACTTGTCCAAGCAATAGCGTTGCCATTTGGATCCGTGACGGTAATAATCGTGTTGTTAAATGTTGAATGAATGTGGGCAACACCGGAAGGAATATTCTTTTTAGCGCGACGTTTTTTTCTTGTTCTACGTGCCATAGTTCATTGCCTCCTATTTTTTCTTCTTTGCTACGGTTTTAGCTGGGCCTTTTCTTGTGCGAGCATTATTACGAGTGTTTTGACCGCGAACCGGTAGCTTTCTACGATGACGCATGCCTCGGTAAGAACCGATTTCTTGCAAGCGTTTAATGTTTAATGATACTTCACGACGTAAATCCCCTTCAGTTTTAAAATGGTCGACTTCTGCGCGAATACGCTTAAGTTCTTCATCTGAAAGGTCTTTGACTCTCATGTCTTCTGATACATCGGCGTTTTCAAGAATTCTCGCTGCGGTGCTTCGACCGATGCCAAAAATGTATGTTAATGATATAACAATGCGTTTTTCTCGAGGAATATCTACTCCTGCGATACGTGCCATACAAGCACCTCCTATTAACCTTGTCTTTGTTTGTGTTTAGGATTGTCACAAATTACCATGACTTTCCCTTTTCGTTTAATAACTTTACATTTATCACAAATCTTTTTTACGGATGGTCTAACTTTCATTCCAATATCCTCCTTTGGAACTGTTCAATCGATTTAATTATTTATGTCTGTAGGTAATACGCCCACGTGTTAAGTCATACGGTGACATCTCAACAGTGACTTTATCACCAGGTAGAATGCGTATGTAGTACATACGGATTTTACCTGAAACGTGAGCTTTGATTTTGTGGCCATTGTCAAGTTCCACCAAAAATTCAGTGTTTGGTAACGCTTCAACAATTTTGCCTTCCATTTCAATTTTTTCTTCTTTAGCCATAATTGCCTCCTTTAGAGCGCAGTTAGAAGTACTGGTTCATCTTTTGTTATTAGAACGGTGTGTTCGAAATGAGCACTTAACGAACCGTCTGATGTTACCGCAGTCCACTGATCCGCTTTTAGTTTTACATCAAAAGCACCAGCGTTTACCATTGGTTCTATGGCTAGAACCGTACCTTCTTTAAGTATGGGTCCTTTATTTTTAGGGCCATAATTGGGTAACTGTGGATCTTCATGAAGATTTTTTCCGATACCATGACCCACAAACTCTCTTACCACGGAAAAACCGTGGGACTCTGTGTAGCTTTGAATGGCGTGTGAGATATCAGACAATCGGTTGCCTACCTTAGCTTGTTTAATACCTTCAAACAAAGCAGCTTCTGTAACTTCTAGTAATTTTTGCGTTTTTGGTTTAATGTCTCCGACCGCATAGGTCCAAGCAGAATCCCCATGATATCCTTTATAATTAGCACCGATATCCACTTTTAAAATGTCTCCATTTTTTAAAACGCGTTTTTTTGATGGAATGCCGTGAACTACCTCGTCATTCAGTGAAGTACAAGCACTACCTGGAAAACCGTGATATCCCTTAAAAGATGGTTTCGCATCGTGCTCAAGAATAATCTTTTCTACCGCTTCATCGATATCAAGTGTCGAAACACCAGGTTTAATCATCTTTTTAATCTCTTGATGCGCCAAAGCAACAATTCGACCTGCTTCTTTCATGAGTAAAATTTCTCTTTCACTCTTGCGGTTTATCATGTCAGGCTCTCCAATGCTTTTTGAATATCTTTGTAAACGGCTTCAAACGACTGCATTCCGTTGATGTTTATCAACACACCTCGGCCTTTGTAGTAGTCAATTATAGGTTTGGTTTTACTTTCGTAAATTCTTAAGCGATTGCGAACGGATTCCAGTTGATCGTCCGGTCTTTGATAAAGTGAACCTTCACAACGGTCGCATTGTCCTTCCACCTTGGGTGGTTTAAATATTTTATGATAGGTATGACCACAAGATTGACAAACCCGTCTGCCAACCATACGTTCAAGTATGATGCCTTTGTCAACAACGATATTAATAACCGCTGTCAAACGTGATGACATTTCTTTAAGCATATCGTCTAAAGCTTGAGCTTGTCTGACCGTTCTTGGATAACCATCGAGTAAGAAACATCGGGATGCATCAGGCTTAAGTAGTCTTCTTCTGACGATTTCATTGGTCGTTTCATCGTCAACTAAATTACCATCGTTAATATAAGCCATCGCTTTTTTTCCAAGTTCTTCACCCCGTTCATAGGAGCGTCTGAACATCTCACCGGTTGATATGTGTGTCAACTCATAATCTTCAATGAGCTTTTGTGATTGACTGCCTTTACCTGCACCGGGAGGTCCCATCACAAGTACTTTCACGAATATGGCCTCCTATCTTATAAATCCACTATAGCTTTTGCCTTGAACATCGGTTTTAATTTGTTTGGTCGTCTCAATGGCAACACCGACGACAATCAATAAGCTTGTTCCACCGACTTGAATATAATTGGGAAGGCCAAACACAATGGCTGCAAAGATAGGAATAGATGCTACAAACAGTAGATAGATAGCACCTACAGCGGTAATTTTAAATAATAACTTTGAAATATAATTTTCGGTTTCAATACCCGGTCTTACACCAGGGACAAACGCATTTTGTTTTTGTAAATTATTAGAAATTTTTTCAGGGTTAATTTGTACAAATGAGTAAAAGAACGTAAACACGACAATTAAGATAGCATATACTGCGTATCCAAGCGGTCTTTGATAATTAAAGGTTTCCATCAAAATTCTTCCAGCACCCGAGTTTTGTAAGTTAGGAATAAAACTCAACATCGTTTGTGGTACCGATAAAATTGTAACAGCAAAGATAACGGGGATAACCCCTGCTGAGTTAATCTTCAAGGGAATGTTAGAACCTGATTTACCTTTGAATTTAGCGCTTGATGGTCGGTTTGAGTATTGGATGGGGATCTTTCTGTTTGCACTTTGCATGTATGTTACCCCAAGTAAAATTAGAATAAACATAACGACTACGGTGCCAAAGATAGCATAATCGCCAGCACCACTACCATCGATAACGTACTCACTAGTCAATGATGTGAACATGCCGGGTAACCCTGCAATGATACCGGCAACGATAATCATGGATACACCATTTCCAACGCCTTTAAGTGTAATTTGATCAGCTAACCATAATAAGAAAGCCGTCCCTGCTGTCATGATTATTGCCAAATAGGTGTAAGTCAGGAAAGTTGGCTCAACGCCGATGGCAAAAATAGCATCGTTAGTGAGCGCAAATCCATAAGTCATACCTAAGGATTGAACAAATGACAAGCCTAAAGCCAAATAACGGGTGACTTGGTTAATTTTTTGCTTACCAGTCTCGCCTTCTTGACTCCATTCTTTAAGCGTAGGTACAATATCCATTTGCAATAGCTGAATAACGATAGATGCGGTGATATATGGACCTATACCTAGGGCAATAATGGAGTAATTCGACAAGGCGCTACCAGTGAACGCATCCATAATACCTAAGAATCCACCTTGACCTTCGAAAAATCTTGTAATTTCTATAGGATTAATCAGTGGCATAGTGATATAGGTAGCTGCGCGATAAACCAAAAACACACCTAGCGTAAACAAAATCTTTTTCATAAGGTTTTTGTTTTGGAATACAGCCTTAATAGTATCCATTAAATCACCTCAGTAGTTCCGCCAGCAGCTTTGATTTTCTCTTCGGCTGTTGCCGTAAATTTATGCGCTTTAACTGTGACTTTTTTCTCTAAAGTCCCATTTCCTAAAACTTTGATACCTTGATTCATTTTACGAACCAAACGATCTTTCAATAACAACTCAGGTGTAATGGTTGTGCCATCCTCATATTGATTCAAACGATCAATATTAATGGTCGCATAAACTTTGCGATGAGGGTTTTTAAATCCAACTTTTCTAAGTCGCTTATATAAAGGGGTTTGTCCACCCTCAAAATCAATGCGGAGTTTTCTTCCTGAGCGAGAACGTTGACCATCATGTCCACGTCCAGCCGTCTTACCATTTCCGCTTGACATCCCACGACCTACACGTTTGGATTTCTTAGTTGAACCAGGGGTTGATTTAAGTTCATGTAGTTTCATTTGGGTACCTCCTATTTTTCAACAACTTCCACTAGGTGAGCAATAGCTCTAATCATGCCTCTAGTGGTTTCGCTATCCGTTTTAACAACGGTTTTGTTGATTTTTGTCAAACCCAATGCTTGGGCTGTTTTTCTTTGATTTGGTGTGGTTGTAATCAAACTCTTTTTTAATGTGATTTCTAGTGTCTTCATTAGCGTAAAATCTCCTTAACGTTCTTACCACGCATACGGGCAACTTGTTCAGCTGTACGTAATCTATGAATGGCATCGAAAGTAGCACGAACGATGTTGATAGGTGAGTCAGAACCTAACGATTTAGAAAGAATATCCGCCACACCTGCGGCTTCTAATACAGCGCGAACAGGACCACCAGCAATAACACCGGTACCTTCAACGGCTGGTTTTAAATATACTTTCCCTCCGCCATGACGACCTGTAATCTCATGTGGAATACTGGTGCCATAAGTAGGGATTTTTACAAAGTTTTTCTTCGCTTCTTCAATAGCTTTTTTAATCGCATCGGGTACTTCTTGGGCTTTCCCGGTTCCAAAACCGACTTGCCCCTTTTTATCGCCGACTACGACCAATGCATTAAAACGAAACCGACGGCCACCTTTAACAACTTTCGTTACGCGACCGATACTTACGACACGTTCTTCGTAAATATTTTCTTCTCTTTTTTTGCGTCTTCTACGATTGTTTTGCATTAGCGTACCTCCTCATTAAAATTGTAATCCAGCTTCACGTGCTGCTTCAGCTAGTACTTTAATACGTCCATGATAACGATATCCGCTACGATCGAATACAACCTTTTTAATCTTGTTTTCTAAAGCACGTTTGGCGATCATTTCACCTACAGCTTTAGCGCCTTCTTTATTACTAAGTGTTTCTTTCTTAGTATCTTTTTCTAAAGTGGAGGCTGCTACGAGCGTTTCACCGTTGATATCATCAATTAGTTGAGCATAGATATTTTTATTTGAACGATATACGCTTAAACGTGGTCTTTGCGCAGTACCGATTAGCGTTTGTCTAGCTCTAAGATGGCGCTTTTTACGCATCTCATTTCTTGAAATTTTGTTAATCATCTTCGTCACTCCTAACTACTATT
>CAZCSL010000019.1:0-24250 GCA_964501415.1 uncultured Candidatus Izemoplasmatales bacterium | reverse complement strand
GCACTAACCAACATAATCACAAATAGATGAATTTTTTTGATAAATTAGCCTCCTAACAGCCATTTTAATCTAAAAAAATAAATAAAAAAATACATCCATAGTTTACGAAAAAATAATTTGAAATTCAAAACATATGCTTTTTTATCAAGCCACAAAAAAAGTCAACCAATCTGGTTGACTATGAAGAACTGTGATGATGACGGTATTCTAAGAAATACCATTTAAGATTTTTGATATGTTTAGAAAAAATCAGTAGCGTGATGATTAAGCCTGATATAAAGTAGTAAAGTGCGCCGCCTTGCCAATAAAAGAAGAAAGGAAATGTCCATACCGCCACACCGGGTGCTACACGGGGAACTCTGATATAAGGCAATAACATCAACGTAACTAAAAAGGATAGGGGAATGACCAAAGGCGCTAAGATAAGCAAGCCCCCACCTAAGTTTGCAAACCCTTTACCACCTTTAAAATCCATTAAAGGATTATAATTATGCGCAAAAATCAAACTACACAAACTTAAGACACCGATAGGTTCTAAGGTGCCGAATCTAAGTGCGATAAAAACGACGGTGTAGCCTTTCAAGGCATCGGTTATAATCGTTAAGATACCAGGGAGAATACCGATATGAACCAACGTGTTCATCCCGCCAATATTGCCCGTGCCCATGGTGCGCACATCGAGTTTTTTAAACAGTTTAGAATAGATATAAGCACTAGGAAAAAGCCCGATGATATAAGCCATTAACAACAGTCCAACGTTGATCATACAAATCCCCCTTTCACAGTTTTTATAAGCGTGATATCATTATATAGTAAGATGGTTTTTATGTAAAGGCAAAACGAAGCCTAATAAGATTATTCTAAAGAAGGCTTTGTGATTGTACTTTTTTGTGGGGGATAAAGGTTATGGCGAAAAAATTAGGGCTATGTTTAACCGGTGGGGGCGCACGGGGTTCTTATCAAGTCGGTGCGTTAAAAGCGCTTGAAGAACTCGATATTTTAGCTTCTGTAAAGGTCTATTCAGGTACCTCTATCGGTGCGGCTAACGCGGCGATTGTCGCTTCGACGTCTGTAAAACGATTGATTGAAGTTTGGATGGATTTGGCCGAAGATGACATTCCCAAAAACGATGCGCCGTTTATCGTTAAAAAAGACGGCCGACGCAACACCTTAAATTTTGAACGTGGCATCTATTCTATGCGTGCGTTTGAAAAACTTTTGTTAGAAGCGATTGATTTTGAGCGTTTAAAAGACCAAGAAGTTTATGCGACCATATCGCATGGTGGGGCAAAAGATGAAGGGTTGTTTCAAGTCTTTAAAAGTTCTTATGCCCAGCGTTTTAAAAAAGAAGGTAAAGGGTATTACATGCCTTTGAATGCCTTTGATAAAGAGAAAGTTCAAAAAATCATTGTGGCTTCTTGTTCGATTCCTTTTTTCTTTGCGCCTGTTTTACTTGAAGAAAGAAAATATTATGATGGCGGCATGTTTGACAATATGCCTTACACTCCGCTTGTGGAGTGTGGGTGTGATGAGGTTATTATCGTCCACTTGCATAAATACCGCTTTAGCCAACCTAAACATGAGGCTGAGGGGGTCAAATTCCATGATATCATGCCATTAAAAAGCGCTCTTGGGCGTGTGATGAAGTTTTCTAAAGCCAACAGTGAAAAGCTATATCAATTAGGCTATGAAGATACCTTGGCCTATTTTAAAGCACTACGAAAGGATATATTTGAGGGCTTAAAAAATCATTAGCGCAGTTCATGAGAAAAAGGTTTAAACTTCTCTTTATCTATGGCATAATGATGGTTGAGACAATTTTCTTTGACAAGGTGAGACGATGATACGCTATTTATGGATGCGCCTTTTATTTATGGTCATAACGTTATTTGTGGTTGTAAGCATTGTTCATATGGCTACGGCTTATGGCACGCTTAAATATACGGATTTAAGCTTCACCCAAAAGATACAAGAGATCTTTTGGGCTTATATAGATTATATTCGGATGGTCGCTTTTGATGGTGAATTTGGCATCGACCGCCACCACCGAGATGTCTATGAGGTGACGCTTTCCTTAGCGCCTTTGACGCTAAGGTTAAATGGCTATGCCTTTTTATTTTATACGCTTGGGGGCGTCTTTTTAGGTACCTTAGCTGCTATTAAGAGAAATCGGTTAACCGACCGTATCATTCAAAGCTTTGTATTGGTATTTAATTCTTTACCCCCTTATTTGATGGTTATGATTTTAGTCTTATCCTTAGGCTATTGGCTGGAATGGCTGCCGGCTCAACACGTGATGAGTACGAGTGGGGGCATCTTTAGACAACTTAGCGGGGTGGTGATTCCCGTTTTGGCGATCTCATCCTTGCCGCTGGCTAGAATCACGCGCTTAATACGCGGTGAGATGATTGAAGCCTTTTATAGCGATTATTTGCTTTTGCTTAGAACCAAAGGTTTAAACCGGTTTCAAATCATCACCAGACACTTGTTAAAAGATTGTACCGTGGCCTTGATGCCAGAGTTATTGCCGATGATTATGTATGCCATTTTTGGGTCCTTTATCATTGAAATCATCTACGGTGTACCCGGTTTATCTCGGTATTTATTCAATTCCATTTTCTCACCCGATGGCATCGGCTTCTTTATCGATATTGATCTTAACCCTGTGGTGATGGTCGCTGGTTTCTTTACGCTTTTAACGTTGATGGCGGCGATGGTCGTGGATGTGACGTATGCGATGATTGACCCGCGCATGCGGGTTGGAAACAAAAAACCGTAACCTTAAAGCTGCCAGATTTGGCAGCTTTTTTTGTATAAATCTTTAGCTTAAGGTAAAAATGGTTTAAAATATAGATTGAGGAGGCGATCAACATGAAAAGAAGAGTTGCACTCATCACCGGGGCAACCGGTGGTATTGGTGAGGCCATAACGAGAAGGTTTTCTAAGGATGGGTACGATTTGGTTTTGCATTATCATCGTAACGATGAAAAGGCTAAATCTTTGCAAAAAGCGTTAAAGAAAAAGGATCAAAAGATCCTCTTGTTAAAAGGGGAATTAAGCGACGTTGCCACACTAGAAAATATGTTAGAAAAGATAAAAGAACACGGGCTAGATATCGATGTCTTAATCAATAACGCAGGCATTAAAATCGATAAGCCAATCGAAAAGATGGAGGATCAAGATTTTAAAGAGGTCATGCGCATTAACGTCGATGGGCCATGGATGTTGATGAAACGCATAGTGCCTATGATGCGCGCTAAAGGTCATGGGCGTATTATCAATATTACCTCTGGGGTAGCAAAGGATGGCAATTTAAACCAAACCAATTACGGCGCTTCTAAAGCCGCTTTGGAAAACATCACAAAATCCTTGGCCCGCGAGGTAGGCAAAGACGGCATCACGGTCAATTGCGTCGCCCCTGGGTTAATTGAAACGCCGATGACCAAAGACGTTGATGAGGCGCGCAAAAAAGATTATATTAAACGCGTCCCGATTGGTCGCTTAGTCAAGAGTGAGGATGTTGCCGTTGCGTGCGCCTTTTTCGCCTTAGAAGAAACCGCTGCGATCAGCGGTCAAATCTTAGGGGTTAACGGGGGTCTGCGTTAAACTTTGGGTGATATAAGACATACTTTTTTTCATCAAAGGTTTTATCTAGGGACTTTGAGTAATATTTATCATCCCTAACATAGCTAAAACCCATTTTTTCAATGATGCGCTTAGAGCCTTGATTGAAGGTAAAATGTGCACACGTAATACGGTCTAAATGCCAAGTTTCAAAGGCGTAAGCAATAAGCGCCTCTGCCGCTTCGCTCATCAAGCCTTGGCCCCAGTACGTTTTACTTAAGACATAACCGAGTTCTTTTTGTTTATAATGCGCATCATATTCATCAAAAGGCTTGTTGTGAAGGCCGATGGAGCCGATGACCTTTTGGGTTTTTCTTAATACAATCGCAAAGACAAAATCATCTTCCAAAAATAGCTTTAAGATGCGCTTGGATTCTTTTTTGTCTTTGTGATGAGGCCACCCGGCCATCTCTCCCACACCGGGAACTTTGGCGTACTCATAAAAGTCATCCAAATCATCTTTATGAAACGGTCTGATGATCAAACGTTTGGTTGTAATCAAAGTATCACCTCGCTTGGCTCTATTATAGCCTAAGACTTTATTGAGGCGCAAGCGAAAACGGAAGTGATATTATGGCATTTAAGTATGTGTATGGACCCATTGCCTCAAGACGCTTGGGTAAATCTTTAGGAATATCGCCTGTGAGCGATAATCGCTGTAATTTTATGTGCGTTTATTGCCAACTTGGCAAAATCAAGCCCACGGAAAGTAAGAGGGCTATTTTTGATGATACCGATGCGTTGCTTAAAGAGGTTGATGAAGCGATCAAAACAACTGACTTTGATGTCATTAGCCTTGTGGGCGATGGGGAGCCTTTGTTAAATCAAGATTTGGGCCGTATCATCCGCCACATCAAAACCAAAACCAAAAAGCCGTTGGCTTTAATTACCAATGGCAGTTTGTTTTATGATGAAAACGTGCTGGAAGCAATCAAATTGTGTGACATTGTTTTGCCTTCTTTGGATGCGTATGATGAGGCTTCTTTCAAACGCATTAATAGACCGGTTGGTGGGGTTAAGTTTAGTGATTTTTTCAAACACTTAAAAGCCTTCACAAAAGAGTTCCCTCATCAAATCTATCTTGAGATGATGCTTGTAAGAGGCTTTAACGATGATCAAAAAGCTTTAGAAGCATTTAAGGGGTTATTAAAAGAACTAAGGTATGACAAGCTATATTTAAATACCGTTGTTAGGCCCCCTTTGGATTCACGGGCTCAAAAAGTAAAGAAAGATACGATGCAAACCTTTAGCCGCGCCTTAGGGGGTATTGCGCTTGATTATTTATCACAAGGCCTTTATTTGGGTGCGGACACAGACACCTATCAAGCCTTGCTTGCTTTACTGAAGCGTCATCCGTTGAACCATCATGAGATTAAAGCGTTTTTAACACACCGCAAGGAAAATTCATCTATGATATTTAATAAGCTTCATCAAGATAAAACAGTTGAAGTAAAAACTTTTTCTGCCTTTGATGTTTATACCATCAAAAAGCCTTAAAATTTATTGACATTCCTACATTTTGCCTAGATAATAAAAGTATCAAATACAAGGGGGCTTTAGTGTGGGGTTAAAAGAAGCGTTTAAAAGTGAAAAAGAAGCGTTGAAATCATTTGACCGTCCTTATGAGACGGCGGCTTTTATTATCTTTATGGTTTTACTCATTCAACAACTTGCTTTATTGATTAACCGGTTTGTTGGGTTTATTCAAACCAATTGGTTTGTGACAGGGAATTTAACTACCCCAGGGTTTTTTGCGCGCATCATCACCATCGATAACGGTAGCTGGGTCTATGTCATTTTTGGCTTATTGGCCTTTATCATCTATTATCTTCTAATTTATAAGTTTGTTTATCGTTATTGTGCCAATCATGGCTATGCGAAATGGACGTGGACTTTGATTGTGGCTTTTGGACCTAACATTTTACTCACGTCGCCTTATTATATTTATGCCCTTTATGTGTTTAGACCGTATTTTTTCCGCTTTTTAAAGCGCATGGTCGAAGAGTACAAAAGCTTTGAGCCGAAAAAACTAACCGAAGAAAAGAAGCAACAACCAAAAAGTCAGGCGCCTAAGAAAGAAAGTAGTTAATACAGCCTGCAAATGAGTCTTCCAAGCGATGGAAGGCTCATTTTTTTTATTTTGCGGTGGTCAAAGTTTATGAAATGATGTAAAATCGGTGTATGGGCCGCGTTATTTTCTTATAAATGAAAGAGTGATACGATGCAAAAAGAAAAACAAGTGAAGCGAACCCAAAAATATAGTACCAACTTTTTAGACGTTTATGAAGATGATGTCACCTTACCAAATGGTAAGCCATCCAAACGCGTGGTGGTTAAACATATCGGTGCCGCTGCGGTTTTGCCGATTACCAAGGAGGGTAAGTTTATTTTGATTAAACAGCACCGTTATGCCGCAGGCATCGATGCGATTGAAATGCCCGCAGGGAAAAAAGATAGCCCTGATGAAGAAGCCTTAGCGTGCGTAAAAAGAGAATTGATTGAAGAGACCGCGCATACCGCGACGGAGTTTGAATATCTTACCACGATTCATTCGGCCATCGGCTTTTCTGATGAGACGATCGCGCTTTATTTAGCCCGTGATGTCGTCCCTTATGACGGCAAGGTTGAAAAGGATGAAGAAGAGTTCATCGAGCGTATGATGGTAGATGAAAATGAGGCTTTAAGGTTATTAAAACAAGGGGCAATCAGTGATGCGAAAACCGTGGTTGCGCTTTTGATGTATTTTAACAAACGAGGGGTGAGACTGTGAAACAATTTATATTATTGCGTTATAAGTTGTTTTTGGTGTTGCTTATTTTTTGGTTTTTACTGGCCCTCAATTTCAGGATAGAAACGATTATCGCCGGGGTTTTTATTTGCGGGGTGATTACCATTGCTTCTTACAACGTCTTATATGACGATGAAGGCTATATGTATCACGCCATCAGTATCCGGACGATTATCGTGTATGTGGTTTTTTTGTTTTATGAGATTTTTAAAGCCGCGATTATGTATGTCTTTAATTTGCTTTTTCATCATTATGAGCCGGTTATCTTTGATGTGAAACTGGATGTCGATGATCCGGTCTTAGTCGGAATCATTGCCAATTCAATCACCCTAACACCTGGGACAATTACGATTGATTCTGATGCAGAGGCGTTTCGCATCACGGTCTTAACCTTAGCCAAACCAGGAGAGAGTGCCGAAAGTTTGGAACGTCAGATTAAAGATAAATTTGAACCCCTCTTAAAGCGTAAGGGGGATTTGTCGTGAGTGTATTTGAATGGTTTTTAATCTTAACGTTGTTCATGATGATACTAGCGATTTTGGTATCGTTTATTCGCCTTATTTTAGGCCCCACGATTTGGGATAGAATCTTGATGGTTAACTTGATCAGCGCTAAAGTGGTTATGTTTGTGGCGGTGTTTGCGATTTATAACGATTCTATCTTGCTTTTAGATATCGCGATCACCTACGGAATTATCGGCTTTTTAACGATTACGTTATTATCGAAGTACATTATGACAGGAGGGCGAGAAAAATGATTGTCTTAGCGATTGGACTTTTAATCTTGGCATGGGTTTTTATCGCCTTTGGCATGATTGCGATTTTCAGAATTAAAAATCTTTATACCAGAATCTTATCGGCCGCCACCATCGATACGGTGGGGTCACTGACCATCTTGCTTGGCTTGTTGGTGGCTTCTGTTATCGCCACCGATGGGGAAGGGTTTTCTTTTCAATACGATTACTTTATTCGCTTTATCTTGTTGATTGGCTTTTTACTCGTCACCACCCCGATTTCTTCACATGTCAATATACGCTCGGCGTATTTGACCGGGGTTGAGGTTAAAACCTTAGAACACGAAAGCGATAAAAAGAAACGCGAAGAGGAAGAAGGTGAGCTCTATGGTTGATTTTTTCCAAGCGCTCACGTTAATTGAAGTGACGGCTTATGCGCTGCAAATCTTATTGATTATGATTGCCTTTGCGATTGTCATCCATAAAAACAATGGGACGATCATCATTTTAATCGCGTCATTTTCACTCGTCACCGCGTCTTTATATGTCATTAACAATGCGCCCGATGTAGCAATCGCCGAAGTTGCGATTGGCTCAGCGATCATTCCTTTAATCTATGTGATTAGTATCTCGAGACAGCGTGAATTTATCGTCTTGGATAAGGCAATGGATGATTTTATCATCCGCGATAACGCCTTAACGGGAATAGGCTATGTGATTTTAAAGCGTTTCAGTGACTTTTATCATCTGGAACTCAACATTACCAATGATCCTATGTATTACAAAGAAGGTGCCTCCAAAGACCAAGTCTTAACCGAACAGACCAATGTGGATTTGATCATCACCAAAGACCCTCAAAACGAAAACGGCTATGTGTTTAAAGGCAAAGCCTCCAATGTCTTGATGAACAAGTTAGAAGAACTCATTAAAGACTATGACAATATCCGTATCGTCAAGTTTAAGGATCGTGGTTTAGGTGAGTAAAAAACTATTGATTATTGCGATGTTCGGTGTGCTGTTTATGGTCTTTACGGCTTCAATGTTGGAACTTGAAACGCTCTTTAACGATTATGGCAAAACCTACTTTTTTGAAAATGCCCAAAGAGAAACCGGGGCTTCTAATCTCGTTACCTCTATCTTGCTGGATTACCGCTTGTTTGATTCGCTGTTTGAAGCCGGTATCTTATTGATTGCGGTGAGCGGGGTTATTTGGATTTCTAAACACGATGTCGAAGATAAAAATGCGCGCTTTATGATCGATAAATATAAAACCCCCGATCTATTTATCACCTTCTCACGCTTGGTCTATCCTTTGATGCTTGCGTTTGGCTTTTATGTGATCATCAACGGTCATATCTCCCCAGGTGGGGGCTTTCAAGGCGGCGCAATTGTTGCGACGGCGATTTTGATTTTGTATTATATTGACGCCAATAAAGAGACCAACATTGGTCTTATTGTGACGGTAGAAAAAATTCTTTATATCTTAATTGTTTTAATCGCCTCCATTAGCGTCATAACCCAAGGGGTATTTTTCACCAACTTTTTCGCAGAAGCCGCCTCAGCGGATCTAAAAGCGATTTATTTAGTCTTATTAAACGTCTTGATCGGCTTTAAAGTGGCCTTAGGGCTTTGGACGATCTTTACGGCCTTTTTAAAGGAGGGACGTTAAATGAATCCCATTTTGACTTTTATCGTTATTTTAATCGGGTTTTATGGTTTAGCGACCTCCGATAATATTATCAAAAGCGTCTTTAGCGTCACGATTATTGAATCGGGTGTGATTTTATTGTTTTTGAATTTGGGGAACTTACAAGGCGGTTCGATTCCGATATTGAATGATCATGTCGTCGATATTGTTGATCCTTTGCCCCAAGCATTGATGATTACTACCATCGTTATCGGCTCAACGGTTACGGCCTTGGCGCTGATGTTGTGTATTAAAATCTTCCATCACTATGGCACCATTGAATGGCAAGAAGTCTTAAGACGGGAGGATGTTAAATCATGAATCAAATGCCGATTATTTTAATCTTCCTTCCCGTTATCACTTCACTTTTTATCTATTTATTTAAGTGGCGTCACATGCATATCGCCGCGCTTTTGGTTCAACTGGCGATGATCTTCTTAGCGGTGCTTTACTTTTTGCACTATCAAGGCAATTTTGCGGCGACTCATATCATCTTAGGGGGCTGGGAAGATGCCCGTATTGGGATTTCACTGGCTAATGATGGTATCTCGATGGCCTTTATCTTTTTGACCCTAGTGATTTGGCTTGCGGTTTTGCTTTATTTGTTTAGACCCGGAAAGACTGAGCATACCTTTTTGTTTTTCCTGATGTTTTTACAAGGGGTCTTTTTTGGGCTTTTACAATCCAATGATTTATTTAACCTCTTCGTCTTTTTTGAACTGACCACGATTATCGTCACCATTTTGATTGCCTATAAAAAGACAGGCGAATCATTCCGTGCTGCGGTTTATTACTTGCTTTTAAATACGAGTGGTGTGCTTTTGTTTTTGATTGCGATTGTGATGCTTTATAACCTCTATGGCACCATCAATATCAGAGTCTTAAACGAAATTATCGACACCCACGCAGAAACGACCATTTTAAGGTTTGCTTATGTTTTAATGATGACGGGTATTTCGGTCAAAGCCGCATTATTCCCCGTCTTTACCTGGCTGCCTAAAGCCCACGGTGTGGCTCAAAGTGCGATTAGTGCCTTGCTTTCGGGTTTGATTGTCAAGGGCGGTATTTATCTATTTTTCCGTATGAATTTCTTGTTTGAAGATGCCAAGTTTAGCTATCATAATATCTTTTTTGTGATTGGGCTTTTAACCGCCTTAAGCGGCATCATCTTCGCGATTACACAAAAGAATATCAAGCTGATGTTGGCTTATTCAACGGTCTCTCAAATTGGGCTTATTATGATGGGTTTATCAAGCCCTGAGGTGACCACCTTTTATGGTGGTATTTTACACACCTTCAACCATGCGATATTCAAAGCGCTTTTATTCCTAGGCGCTGGGTTGATTATCTCGGTTTATCGCACCAAAAAAATCGATGAGATCAAAGGGGTGTTTCGCACCATGCCCATCATTAGCATTACGATGATTATTGGGATGCTTGCGATCACCGGTATGCCTTTTTTAAGTGGGTATGTATCCAAATCGGTCATTAAGTACGGTTATCAAGATAACTTGATTCAAACCTTGGCCTTTTACTTTGTGAATATTGGAACTACCACGCTATTTATTAAAATGAGTGTGATGTTTTTTGGGCCTAAGATGCTTTCTTATCCGATGAAACACTTCCAACAAAACACCACCTTAATTTTCCTTGCCTTAGGTTGTTTTGTTTTTGGTAACTTTTATGTAGAGATTATGGACGGGTTTTTCGCCGTTGATTTTAGCGATGTCTCGCGCATCAGTGTGCGCGGCGTCATCGATTATTTGATTACCGTTGTGGGTGGTCTTAGTATTTATTTCTTGGTGCTTAAAGATGATCGTTTGGTCGTTAAAAAGATTAGAGAATTTAAAATCTCATTTGAAACGGCTAACGTCTTATTTATCGCCTATCTTACCGTCCTTACCACGGCTTTTGTCCTGCTGGCCTAAAAAAAAAAGAAACCCGAAGGTTTCTTTTACTGGAATTTTTTACTGCGGCGCTTAGCTTGTTTAAAGGCGATGCCAAATGATTCTAATAAGGCTTTGAATTCTTTGGCTTGCGCCTCTTTATCTAAACCACTAGAGGTATCGATTTTGGTGCCGACTTCATAGAAGGTTTTGCCGTGGTGTGAGATTTTATCAAAATAGACTTCAATGTCTTTATAAGGAGCCCTGACGCGGTTGACGCGGATCATATTGACGTTTTGAACCTTACCTCCGTGAATGGAGTCTAGGTCTTTAATCTCACCTTCAGGCAAAATATTATTATAGATTAAAAGCCGCATTTCTTTTTCGCTTAAGCGCTGGTGATATTCTAAATACGTATCCTTATCGATGGTAGGCACCCTTAAAGTCAGATGATATGAAGTATGGTTATCTTTTCTGATGGTACGCTCTCTTAAAGTGATATCGCGCTCTGCTAAGGAAAAATCGGGCGTATCAAAATAATAGTTAAAATGGATGTCGTTGGTGTCGTTAAACTGCACCATCAAATAATCCATCAGTTCGTAACATTTTTCTTTTGCGAGTTCGGTTCTTAATTCTTTGTCAAGCACACGTGTTTTTTTAGCCATGGTGTGACCCCCTTTACCTTATTCATTATACATCACACAAGCGTTGCTTGTCTACTTTATGCGATTGTTTTTTAGTCACGTTGTGATAAAATATAGGTGTAACCACTAAGGAGAGCAGCCATGAACCTTAAAGTGCACGTTTCATTTGAAAAATTAAACACGCTTGATTCGATTGAAGAAGGGTTATATAAAGCAACACAATCCTTCTTGTTTAAAGGTGTCTTAAATAGCATGTATCTAAGCGAGGTCACCGAAGAATTATCCAAAAGCGCCGCTTACATGATTATTCGTGAAGATACCATTTTATTGCATGCTAGGCCTTCAAGTCATGTTAAAGAGCCTTTTGTGGCGTATTTATATACAGAAAAACCCGTTTTATATCACCAAAAAAACCTTAAACATTTCTTTGTCTTTGGCGCCAAAGACAACCAAGCACACCTAAATCTTTTAAGCAGCCTCGTGCGCTATATTTCTAAAAGCGATACCTACGATAAAGAAAGCCTTTATCGCCATTTTAACCCCGAAGAAGATAGCGCTTAGCTGTCTTTTTTTATCCTTAAGGATGATGATATGACCGAAATTAAAGAAGTACAACCTCATCAAACCCCTACTAAAAACCCATTTTTAAAACTAGGGTATTTTCTTTTGGCGATGATTACCTTAATGCTCGCTATTTTAGGTATAGTGGTGCCTTTGTTGCCAACGACACCATTTTTACTTATCACGCTTTATGGCTTTGCAAAATCTTCAGACCGCTTTTACAACTGGTTTATCAAAACGTGGCTTTATCACAAGTTTTTAAAAACGTATGTAGAAACCGGTGGGATGCAGAAAAAACATAAATGGCGTATTTTGATTTTTGTCGATGTGATGTTGCTGATTACGTTTATTCGCGTAGATCATTTATGGATTCGTATCTTAATCGTTATCTTAGCCGTGGTTAAGTATTGGTACTTTTTTACAAAAATAGATACTTTAGCAAATGAATAAGCAATTTACGTTACATATATTGCTATTGTGGTAAATCTTTTAGTAATACACACCTGCACCATTTAACAAAGTAGTTTCTTCAGCTTTGGTCTTCAGGTAACTTAGTTGTTTATTACACCACATATTTTTTTGATTATTTATACCGAACTGATGAAATACTTGACTTTTGCTAGACTACTATGATATCGTGTGTACAGATAACAAATATGTTATCAAGCTAGATGATTGGGGTGAGTTGTTTGTTCGATATAATTTTGTATGAACACAATGCAGGCAAAACTCCAATTGATGATTATTTGAATGATCTATACAATAAAAACCATAAAGACGATTTGATTCGAATCAGAACTTACATTAAGCAATTAAGTGAACATGGTTTTAATCTAAACAATGCTCGTCCTAACGCTTTTTCACAGGTGGATAAGAGACATAAAATATACGAGTTAAGACCAGGAAAACACCGTATTTTTTTTATATTTATTAAAGGTGAAGAAAAATTTGTTTTACTTCATGCTTTTAGAAAGAAAAGCAAAAAAACACCAAAGAAAGAAATAGATAGGGCTATAAAAGAAGCCCAAAATTATAGGGAGAGAAAACAATGAAGAAGCAAAAAACCTTTGATGAACTTTGGGAGAATCTTAAACAAAAAGATGATACGGGAGAACTTGAGATTGGTGAGATAGTTTCTGATTTTGTATCAAAGTTAGTTTCCATTCGATACTCGAAGGGTTTTTCGCAAAGGGATTTAGCTGAAATGACTGGAATCAAGCAATCAGCTATTGCAAGGATGGAGAGTATGTCTTCTATCCCTAGGCTTGATACGATTGCAAAGATTGCCCATGCATTAGATGTTAGAATTGAATTATTAGGCTCACAAAAAAGTGCTAATAGTGAAAATATTGAATATTATGATGCAAAAAAACTGACTGTTATCAGTTTAAGTAATTCAGTTTCTATGATAAATGAAACGTTTTCTAAAAATCCTAATTATAGTGTTGATTGGGAAGATGAAAGTGACGAACTGGATAGCGATTCTAACTCAGTTGATTATGCGTCATAAGGAGGAGGATATCATGTTTAAAGTTAAAAACACGAATATAAAAGTGATTAAGTTCTCTTTCAAAGAGAATCAAAAACAAAATCAAGAAAATAAGTATACTATTGATCCAAGATTTAGTGGCAAAACAGGAAGGTTTACTAAAGATAAGTATTATACTCAACTGGCTGTTGTAATAAAAAATAGGGATGAAAAACCTTTTCCTGTTGATATTGAAGTTGTTGTACAAGCCGTCTTTGATATAGAGGATATTGAAGATGAAACGAAAGTGGACAACTTTTTACAAAAGCAAGGTGTTCATATTCTTTTTCCATATTTGCGATCGACGTTATCATCGGTTACCTCGGTTGCAATGATTCCACCTATCATTTTACCTATTGTTGATGCTTCAAAGTTTTTTGAAAAGATTAATGAAAAAAAGAAATAAGGATTACATATAAGTATTTTTATGAAACTATTACATAATTAATTTCAAGAATATATGCGCAAAAAGAAAAGCCTAATTAGCAGGAATTAGGCTTTTATCTTTGTAAAACCGAATAATTTAATAGCTATGCAAGAGTTCTACATAGTGTTGAGTATTGTTTTTGATTTTGTTAATATCCTCATCACTTAAGGTTTTAATGGCTTTGGCAGGATTGCCTACGACTAAGGTTCTAGCTTTAACCGTTTTACCCGGAGGGACCACACAACCCGCACCGACTAAGGCTTCTTTTTCAATCATAGCGCCATTTAAAATGATACTGCCCATCCCGATTAAAGCGCCATCTTCAATATGAGCTGCGTGGATTAAGGCTTTATGACCGATGGTGACGTTTTTGCCAATGATGGTAGGTTCATTTTTATCGGTGTGAATGACGGTGCCGTCTTGAACGTTGGTATTGTCTTTGATGATGATTTTTTCCATATCGCCTCTTAAGACAGAATTAAACCAAATACCGACGTTTTCACCCAGCTCAACATCGCCAATTACTTGGGCACCTGCAAAGACTTTTGAACTATTGGGAATCTTGGGATTTTTATTTTGATACGAATGGATGCTCATGTTTAGCACACTCCTTTTTTATCTTTTCTTGTGTCGTTTTATCTTCTTTTAAATATTGCCATAGGTAAGCTTGGGCGTAAGAGCCATAGGGAGAAAAGTAATCCTTAAACTTAGCTAAATCTTGTTTATCTATAGGATAAACGCTTAAGAGGGCATTTTCAATGCCTTTATCCTTTAAAGAAAAGATATCTTTTCTGTGGCATGCCACAAATAAAAACATCTCAATGGTCCATAGGCCAATCCCTTTTATATTGATTAGGGTATCATAGATAACTTGATCAGTTTTTTTGGGTAAGCTTTCAAAATCGATGGTTGCCTCGCTTAAGCGTTTTATCGTTTGAGCTTTCATCTTGGATAAGCCGAGCATTCTTAAGGCTTCTATGTCAATTTTCCGCATCGTTTCTGGATTAATGGCTTTTACATGGGTTTTAAGTCTTAACATTAAAAGGTCTTTAACGTGTTCGCTAATTTGCTGGCCTACAATTTGATCGACTAAGGCTAAAAACGGTTCTTTAAACTGAGGTTCTTTAGGCTCTTTAACATGGTTTATGAGTGTATGCATATAGGGGTCTTTTTGAGTTAAAAAAACGCGTGCTTCTTCGGTTATCTTTAAATAGGCCATTTTATCACCACTCCTAAATTATAACATTAATGATGGTTGAAACAAATGGTCTTTGTTATAATAGGCATAAGAGGTGAAAACAATGGATTATATATTACTAATAACAATGGTCACCATCGGTGGATTGATTGGGTATTCGACCAATAAAGTCGCCGTTAAGATGCTGTTTAGACCCCATCAAAGACGCGGGATTGGGTTTTTAAGTATTCAAGGCGTGTTTCCCAAAAGAAAAGCCGCTATCGCCAAATCGGTTGGTGAGACGGTCGAACACGCACTTTTAAATAGTGATGATATTTACGAAGCCCTTTTTTCTAAGACCAATCAAGAAAAATTTAAAACGATGCTTAAAAACACCTTAACCAAAAAGATTGAAGGCATGATCCCTACCATGTTTCGCAATTTTTTAGGTGAAGACGTTAAGACGATGGTTCATCGGTATATCGATAAAGAAGGCGATAACTTAATGGCTTCAATCATCAAACATATTAAAGAAGCCTCTCAAGAGGACTTAAATATCGCAAGTATCGTTGAAGATAAAATCTTGGCCCTAGATTTAGATTCTTTTGAAAAGATGATTAAAGATCTAACCAAAAAGGAACTCCGTCATATTGAAGTTGTCGGTTTGGTTTTAGGCTTAATGATTGGTTTGGTTCAGTTTATCTTCGTTACAGTGTTTTAAAGATATGTTATAATGTGGGTTAAAAGGGGAGGTTTTTGATGCGCTTTTACCAACATTTGCCCGTGAAGACGTATCTTGGTTTTGATCTATTCAGCGATCAAAGCCTTTTTGAGTTGGCTTATAAAAAAGCGCTCATCATAACCAATCATAAAGATAAGCATGTAGATAGCTTAAAAGCCAGGCTCCATGATAGACAAATCGAAACCCACGTTTATGATACCTTTAAAAAGCCGCTTACAAAAACGGGTATTTTAAAAGCCGCATCACATGCCAAAGCATTATCGTGTGATTTCATCATCGCTTATGGCAATGCAACCACGCTTGATTTAGCAAAGGGTTGCGCCCGGTTTGCTTATGAAGATGAAAAACTTTTTGATGGGTGGGCTCAAAGTGGTCTAACCCCTCCGTTTAAAGATCAGCCCTTACCTCTTATGATGATACCAACTTCGCTAAATCTAGCAAGCAGTATCAATCCTAAAGTTTTTTATCATGATGAGAAAAATGAACGCTTTAGACGCTTAAAAGATGACAGTCTATATCCTACCATGACGCTCATCGATGCGTCACTGATTAAAACAAAGGACCTCCAAGAGAGTCTTTATACGTTATTAGATGCGCTTATGCGTAGTTTTGAGATGACGCTAAAACCAGAACATTTCATTGAAAAAGAAAAAGGCCTTTATACCTTCAAAACCATTGTAAAAGAAATCAAAGCCTTTAAACAAAACCCCAGCGATAAACACGTGCGCCTTAGATTGCTTTATGCGCTTTTAAAGATACACACCCTTTATCAACCAAAAACCAAACTGCCCCTCCATCAACTTTGTGATGCCATTGAAGGGATGCATGTAAATTTGCCTCACCGGCTATTTTTAGCAAGAGCCATCCCCTTTTATATTGAAACCTTAAGCACAAAATTACCTAATGAGGCATTAAACCGCTTGAATGTTTTGTTTGAAGATAGCCCGTACGCCTCTAAAAATATCTATGCGTCGTTTAAAGATTTTTACGATGATTTAAATTTAGCTTGGATAGACTTTGAAGACTACGGTGTAGAGCTCGCTTTAATCTCTGATTATATCGTTCATCTTAAAGGGATTTTTTATGCGTTTGACGCTTTGAGCGATGATGCGCTTTACGATATCATCGAACAAACGCTTTTGGCGAGGAGGGATGAGACGTGAAATTTATCCATACCGCCGATGTACACTTGCATCCTTCGCTAAAACACGTGGCTTACTTGCAAGAAGAAGACATCTTAAAACGACAATATGAATTAAGAGAAACGTTTTACAGGCTTTTAGAAAGGGCTGAAAAAGAAGCGTGTGACGCGCTTTTTATTGTGGGTGATCTATTCGATCATCCCGATATCAACCCCTTTGAATTAGAAGCGCTTTTCAAACGGTTAAACGCCTTAAAGCTTAACGTTTATATTATTTTTGGCAACCATGATGCGTGGTTGTTTAAACAAATCAAAACCTTAAATCTAGATGGTGGTAACATCCATCTTTTTGATCAAGAAAAGACTACTTATAGCTTGGGTAATACTTTGATTCATGGCTTTAATACTGAAACCTTCACACAAACCAACTTAAAGGCTTTATCCGGCAAGCTAAATCAAGATAAACAACATATTTTACTCCTGCACGGTGAGATTATAAACCCAAACGATGATCACTTTCTAATCGATAAGAAGAGCCTGCGAGCGATGGGCTTTGATTATATCGCTTTAGGTCATATCCACAAACACCAATTTTTAACGAACCATATCGCTTATAGCGGCAATCCTGAACCATTTGATTTTTCTGAACAAGATGAAAAAGGCGTTATTTTAGGCACACTTGAAAACCATAAATTAGAGACTACCTTTATCAAAACCCAAAAACGCCACTTCATCACCAAAACGATTACCACCGATGAGACGACGAGTCTGGATCAATTGATAGAGATTTGTAAAAAAAGTTTTGATGAAAAAACGCGCACCTCAGATTTTATCCGCATCGTCTTAAAGGGTGAAAAACACCTAGATGCGGGTATTGAGCAAAAGAAACTACTAGATATTTTAAAACCTGAGTTTTACTATCTTGAGATCAAAGATGAAACCGAGGATGCCTTTGATATCAAGCCGTTAAAAAAAGAGTATAAAGATACCGTAATCGAACGCTTAATTGAAGCCTATGAAGCTAAAGAAAAGAAGAACCAAGACGATTTAGAAGCCCTTAAAAAAGCCTTGCACGCCTTATTGAAAACGGAGGTGTCATGGTGAAAATACGAAAACTACATTTGGGCGCCTTTGGGAAATTTGAAAACTTTAGCCTTGATTTTTCCAGTGGCTTAAATTTGATTGAAGGCATGAATGAAACCGGGAAATCGACCGTGCATACCTTTATCGAAGGGATGCTTTTTGGGTTTTACACCCGCAATATCAAAGTTAAACGCTACACCGAAAAACATGAACACTATCGCCCCCGTCATCTGAACCGTTATGAAGGCTATATGATCGTAGAACTTAAAGATAAACGCTTAAGAATTGAGCGTAACTTTGATAAAAAACAAGGCTTTGTCAAGGTATTCAATGATAAAAGCGGTAAGGATATCACCGCTAGTTTTGATAAACATCCCGTCTATCAAGAAGTTGATATCGCGAGTATCATCGGCATTTCTTATCCCGTTTTTAAAAATACCGTATCGATTTCTCAAGCCGCTTTAAAAACCGATAAGACGATCGAAAGTGATTTAAGCGCGTTGTTGGAAAAACTCTCCAAAAGTGGTTCTGTGAGTTTTGATATCAACAAAGCCATCCATACCCTTGATGAGGAGCTTGAAACCATCGGTAGTGTGCGAGCTGCCTCCAAACCGTACGCTAAAGCGTTAAAACAACAAGAAGCCTTAGAAACCAAACTAGAAGCAGCCACCAAGCAACAAGGAACTTTAAAAACGCTCTATCAAGAAAAACAAGCTTTAAGTGAACAATACAGTGAACTCAACCAAGAAAAAGAAGCTTTAGAAATCCACATTAAACAACAAGAAAACCAAGAAAAAATTGAAACGCTCAATAGAGTAAAATCCTATAAAGCCTCCATCGATAAGCTTTTAAATGAACCTTATCATCAAGATTTAGACGCTTATTACAGCTTGTATCAATCGTATGAAGCATTATTTTCAGATGTAAGTAAAGATGCACATGCACTTTTAAACGCAGAATTAAAAATCAACACCTTAAACGAAGAATTGCCTAATAAAGACGATATCTTAGATACTGAGCAATACCGCGCCTTAGAAGCGACCCAAACCGAAGTAAAAAACCTTGAACCTTATATCAAACCCGGTGATTTAAAGACGCTAAAAGATACCCTTAATACTACCGAACAAACTAAAAAAACTACCGCAAAAACCTATCAAACATGGCATAAACGCCTCACGCGTTTGACTTACTCAGCGTTGCCTTTAATGATATTAGGTGGTTTGCTAGGCTATTTTGTTTTAAGTTCTCAAGCATTATGGCTTTATGGCTCTTTAACAGGTGCCACTATCATCTTAGTGCTATTTGATATTATCTTTTTAAAGCGTTTAAACCAAAAACAGCATAAAGCCCAAGAAGCTTTTGAAAAAGCTTTAAGCGCATATGAAAAAGAAGAAAAAGCCCAAGCGCTCGTCAAACAATCATTAGATAAAATATATCATAAACTTGGGGCCAAGGATCAAGCGAGCTTTTTAGAAAAGCTTTATGAAGCGAAGTTAAAACACGAAAACTACTTACGCTACCAAGCCTTGCAAGCTAAAATAAAGACCGAAAAAAACCAAATCCAAGCTATCTTAGATAAATACAAACCCTTAATTGAACATTTAAACTTAAAATCAAGCACGCAAAGTTTAAAACGACTTAATGAGATTAACGAACACTTAGGTGCGATGATAAAACTGATTCCAGCGGGGGCGTTTTTAGCCTTCAAAGCGTCGATTGATTTTTCCATGCCTAAGGTAAAGACCACCGATAAAGCGCAAAAAGAAACGGCATTAGAGACTTTAAAAGATAGTCTTCAAACGCTTAAAGATCAGATGCATGAAAAAGCGCTTAAGGCGGAGCGTTATTTAGATCACGCCAAAGATATTGAAGCCTTGCGCGCAGCACTCGAAAATCAAAAAAAGCGCATTGATAACATGAAGCGTGAACTGGGTATCTTAAACCAAGCCAAAGCCATGTTAGAACGCGCCTTTGATAAACAAGAAGAAAACTTTGCGCCTAAATTAAGCGAAGCGATTAAAGCTTACCTTAAACCGCTCACGATGAAACGCTATGAAGAGATCAAAGTTAGAAGAACCTTGTCAGCTAAGATTTATAGTCCGCTTTCTCATCAATTAGAACCCCTAGATTTTTTCTCCCGCGGTACCAAAGATCAAATCTATATCGCGATTAGACTTGGGCTTTTAAAAGCCTTAGAAATAAAGACGATGTTTTTGCTCATCGATGATGCGTTTGCCTTCTTCGATCAAGCGCGCTTAAAAGTCGCCTTAAAGATGTTAGGCGAGTTATCAAAAACGACGCAAGTGATCATATTTACCACCCACACAAGAGAAAAGCATCAATTAGATAAGCTATCCATTCAGTATAAACGTCACACGCTATCATAAAGGAGACCACCATGAACGCAGATTTGCACACCCATACCACAGATTCCGATGGTAAATTAGAAGCTTTTGACCTTTTTAAACTAGCCAAAGAAAAAAACCTAGATATCGTTGCCATTACCGACCATGATATCTGCAAAAATTTCAAACAAAAAAAAGCCTTGGCTAAAGAAGTAGGTATTACCTATCTACCTGGCATAGAATTATCCACGCTTTATCACAATAAAAGCGTCCATCTTTTAGGTTATTTCAAAGATGAGTCCTATAAATCTAAAACGATGAAAGATTATTACGTCTTTATTAAAAAGGCCAGAGAAAAACGCGCCAAACAATTTATTAAAAACTTAAAAAGATTACATGATATTAACATTGATTATGACCGCTTAGTTGAACTTTCAAACGGCATTATCGCAAGACCCCATATCGCCCAAGCGATTTTAGAAAAGTATGATCACTTAAGTCGCGATGAGATTTTTGATCATATGATTGGCGATCACACCGAAGCGTATGTGCCTTCTAGTGAACTAAGCTTAGCAGAAGGGATCAAATTTTTGAAAAATCAAAATTGTCTTGTCATCTTAGCGCATCCCAAACTGTTAAGCCAAAGCATTCACGATGCGGTTTTAAAGCACGACTTTGACGGCATTGAAGCCATTTATGGCTTAAACGATGAAAGCGAAAACGCTTATTATAAAAAAATCGCCAATCAAAATGATTGGCTGATCACCGCTGGTAGTGATTTTCACGGCATTATTAATGATACCAAACATAAAATGCTTGGCGATGTAAGGCTTGAAGGTGAGGCGTTAAAGCGCTTTTTAAACGCCTTAAATCAATAAATCAACAACAAGTAAAGAATCACCAAAAGCCCCAAGGAAATCAGATTGGAAACTCCATTGACGATATGATTATTAAGCCAGCTAATCCCTGAGCCTATAATCATACCGTCTTTTTTAGTGTCATAAAGCGTCTCTTCATTAGGGTAACGGTATTTCACTTGAATGAGGCCTAAGATTGAATCAAAGAGACTATTAAAAAAGGCGATGATTAAAATCAAAAGCGCCACAAAAGTGGAACCGACAAAAAAGATTGAAAGTACGCTATAAAAAAGCGCGGCCAAAAAGCCAAACAAAAGCCCAAGTGGGCTAATAGCCCCACTTAAACCTTTATCCATCGGTTTTAAAGTTAAGATGCTAAAGGGTTGGTTTTTAGAAAATTGCCCGATTTCACTCGATAAGGCATCGGCCGCCGCCGCGGCGATCGCACCGATAAATAAAATCTTAAAGATTTCTGCTTCATAAACCCCATAAAGAATCGCACAAAGACTCGCCAGTCCGCCAATCGCAAATACTTGAATGGCGTTTCGCTCTTTGATCGTGCTTTGTTCATGGAAAAAGCGGATCATAAAGCTTAATAAAAAGAAACTAAGCAATATAAAAAAGGCATAAAAGCCAAGCAAACCATAAATGAGGGTCCCTAAAATAAAGGCCACAATCGCGCCTGTAGAACTTAAGGCTTCTTTATAATAAGCCAAAACAACCATGGCAGAACTCAAGACAAAGCCAAGCAAAAACGGACTCATAGTGGCCTCCTTTTTTATTTCAAACGGCTTTTAAGCTTCCGTTTTAAGAAAAACATACGCAACTTAGACAAACGATAACGCTTGGTGATATTGGCATAACCACCCTTGCGAATCTCATCCAAAAGCCCTTCATACATCTGCATCAAAAGCATGGTGTGATATTTAGTCTCTTCATCGAGATGCTCACTTAATTTTTGGAAAGATTCATAAAGCGCTTTGGCCTTTTCAATATAAAACTCCATCATGCTTCTATATTCACTGGTTACCATACCGGTTCTTAAGGTGGTTATGCGAACCTTATGGTGTTCGATCGTTTCTTTAGAAAAATAGATGCGGTGGTCAATCAAATCATCGCGCACGTTGCGCAAAATTTGCGTAAGTTCAAAGGCCTGTCCCATCGCTTGGCCCATGGTTTTGACTTTCTTTAAGTTATCCTTATAGCTTTTGTGCGCCAAGATAGGTGCGAGCATAAGACCCAAACTACCACCGGCTTTAGTGAGATAATCATCTAAGTCTTTTTCAGTTTCGATCGGTTTATCGTAATGATCATCTCTTAAGGCGTCCAATAACTCCATATACGGCGTGATGGTCGTAGGATAAGCCATAATCGCTTCATATAAAGCTTCATATAAGGGTTCTTTGGGGACTTGGCCATCAAAGGTGTCCTTGATGTTTTTCTTGATGGTTTGCAGTTTTTCTAAATCACCATCTTTTTCAATCGCATCTTGTGCGGTTTGATAATAAGCATAAACGGCGTAAACCGCCTTTTTCCTTTTTTCTTCTAAATCTTTAAAGGCTTCAAAAAAAATGCTGTCTCTTTCTTCTACTAAGGTTTCTATTACGGTGTTTGTCTCCATATAATACCCCTTTAAGCGGTTTTTAAATCCCCTTCATTATACAAAAAAACCCCTTCATTGTAAATGAATGGGGCAAAAAAAAGACACACCGAAGTGTGTCTCAATTAATCATGCAAAGTAAAATCATCAGGCCCTGTCAATAAAAGCACCACGCCTTCATCTCTGCGCTCACTTACCGCCGCTCTGAAGCTAATGTTATCCCCTATATTTAAATCCTCAAAGTCCACTTGCCATACCCTAGGGACCAAGTCATTTTCAACGTAAGGCGCGCCTAATTGATGAACCGCCATCTCAAAGCCTGATTCATCTTTGACATAAAAGGTTTGTCCATCATCGTGAAAGCCCGTAATTTCTAATAAGGGTGTATCGATAATCAAGCCACTATGGACTTGGGTAAGTTCATCTAAGGCAAAAGTGTAATCCTCAAAAGCAACCCCTTCATCTATAACCTCAATATCTACGTTCCCATAATCGGTCAAAAAATAACTTTGCAGGGGTTTACCATCATGATTAAACTGCGCGCCTTCAAGTCGGACGTGATTGCCAATATCTAACCTAGAATCAAAGGTATGATAATGCATAAAAAAGAAAATACCATAATCATGATCAGAATCTTTTAGAAAAACATGAGCCCCAATGCGAGCCGTCACAATCCCTTCAATACTAACGGGGTGCAATCGTTTCTCTTCAATATCTCCCGTAATTAAATCTTTAATAGACGTTTCTAAAGTATCCACATCATAAGGAAAAGCCGGGTCATCTTGATTGCCCTGCAGTCTTAAGTTAAGCGTCTCAGATAGCACACTTGCCCTAGACATCTCAAAGCCATACTTAAAGTTACCAACGCCTTGGGCGTGGGTGTAGCCTTCTTCAATCATCCATAAGTTTAAGTTGATGCCATCAACCCAAACATAAGCCAAATAACGCCCGTAATTGCCTCTTCGGTTACCGGCCGCAGGGTCGAATTCAAGGATGATTTTTTCAGCGTCTTGCATCTTTTCACAAGCAGCCTCTGAGGCGGCCAGGCCCCACGGTTCATAAATATGGCCACTTTCTGGGGTGTCAATGCCTAAGAAACGGACTCTAAAGATATCCCCATTTTGATTAAAATCGGCGGTATCCCCGTCCCTGCATGCATAAAGGTCCACCACCCCAAGGCCATCTTCAATAAACGTTTTATCTTCTACATCAGGGACGTTTAAACGCTTTGAAAAATAATGATTAACCTCACCTTCCGTGATTTCAATCATCTTGCCATAAAGCGTTAAATCCTCTTCAATAAACGTCGTATAATCAAATACGGTTTCAAAATCCTCATCTAAAAACCATCCTATGAAAAACATCCCCTCTTCACTAGGGTTAGGCAGCCTCATTAAACTAGATGGTTCATCTAAGCGCCGGGTTTC
>CAZCSL010000018.1:0-30616 GCA_964501415.1 uncultured Candidatus Izemoplasmatales bacterium | reverse complement strand
AGGTTGTTATGAAAAGTATTTTTAGCTATCATAAAGAAGCTTACGCCTTAGCATTTAGCCGAATTATTCCGACGTATTTTATCTTTGTGTTTATTTTACTGATGACGTTATTTGCATTTTCCATGCCGGTGTTGCTGCCCTTAGTCTCGATGCTAAGTGTGCTTTATCTTATGCGTTTTAAAAAGGCCAAACGTTCTGATTTAAAAGAAACAGTTGAAGGTTTGGACATCACGATAAATCAATACTTAATATTACTAATTACGGTATTTGTAAAACGGGTGATTATTACCACGGGATACGTGCTTTTTATCGTACCCGGAATCATCTTTTCCTATGCATTGGCACCCATAGCCTTTTTGTTTGCCAACAACCAAAACTATAAGTCTTCTGAGGTCATTAAAACGTCCATTGATGGCATGAAAGGCTATAAGTTTAAATTGTTCTTGTTGACACTACTTGGGCGTTTACCTTTAATCATCTGGTTGTTAATCGTAGTTGCCTTTATGGCTAATAACGTCCCTCAAATAGGGGTCCCACTGCTTTTGTTATTCTTTATAGCCTTGCATTTGTTGCTGATCAGAAAGACCGATTAAAACCGCTGGACTTTGAGGACATGCAGCCAAGCAAAGAACCACACCAAGCTCAAGATACCATTCTTTTTAAACTTGAAGAGATGCTGAATAAGGGCTTTATTACACAAGACGAATATGAAGCTGAAAAGAATCGTTTAACTAAAGCCAAAAAAGGAGCTATCTAATCATGTCGACAAACCTTAAGACATGGCTAGAAAGGGCCGATCATTTAGTAGAGGCTTCTAATTTTAAAGATGCCCTTGATGTATACAAGCTCATCTTGAACCAAGATAGCACCCATCCAAAAGCTTGGTATGGTATGGCTAAGGCGATTACAAAAAACTTTACTTCGTTGGAACCACAAAAAGATTATATCCTTGCAATCGCCAATGCGCTTAAATTTTCAGAAGGTGAAGCACAAAAAATGATTCAATCCACCTACAAAACCTACATTCAAAAGCGCAATCAATACGACCAAAAACAAGCGGAGATTGCTGAAGAGAAAGCTATTGAAAACATCGAAGCGTGGAAAAAAACCATTAAAAAAATACGTATTTACGCATGGTTAAGTTATGTGATTTTAATCATCGCCGGTTTTGGGGTATATACATTATTTTGGCCCCAGTCTCCTGCCATAACGATTCTTTTAAGTACGATTATCGTCTCGTTATGGTTTGCTATTTTCTTGACTAGACGCGTATCAAAAAGTGATAAAACAATGGAACAGGCCAAAACTATGGATCTTTTTAGCCTTAAATCAAGCACCCTATTTAAAGGATTTATCCTCCCGTTTGTATTGTTTTTTGTGGTAAATGTCCCCCTGTTCAATAGCGGGATTCCACAAGTAGATTGGCGCTATGACCCCACCGTAAGTGAACATTTTATTCTTGAAGAACAAAACGGTGAAACCATCATCAGAAAAATCTTAAAATCTGATCAAACGGTTGTGATTCCTAAAGAAGTTACCCTCATCAGAACCAATACCTTTGATCAAAACGTGCCCTTTAAACATATTAAATTTGAAGAGGGTTCACAATTACATACGATTGAACAAGCCGCCTTTTATAACACGATTAATTTAGAATCCATCATCTTACCCAGTAGTTTGCGAACCCTTGGTGAAGAAGCCTTTAGAGAATCAAGGGACTTAAATACCGTTTCCTTTGAAACAGGCAGTAGCCTCTCAACCATAGAATCGTACGCGTTTGCAGACACAGAAGCTTTAAATAGCATTGAGATTCCTAACAGCGTTACCATTATAAAAAGTAGGGCATTTCAAAACACCACCGCACTAGAAACGATTAGCTTTGAGGCAGATGCTAGTTTAGGAATCATTGAAGAAAGAGCTTTTTCTTACAGCGGAATTGAATCTATCATCATTCCTTCTTCTGTCAACACCATTCAGCGTTTGGCTTTCGAAGGGACTACGGCTTTAGCTGAGATTACCTTTTTACAAGAAAGCTACCCTAGTCAGTATGACCGCGATATGTTCATTAATACTAACCCTAATTTAGTCATCTATGTACCCTATGATGCGTATGGGGATTATGAAGACAGGTTTTTTGGCATGGGCTTTATGATTGTCCGCTTAGAAAATGACTAAAAAAAAGGTGCAGTTCAAATGAACTGCATCTTTTATTTGATCGTTAAATCGACCGATTCAAAATCATGATTATCCTTATCCACTTCAATTAACAAGTGCCAACAAGCCATATCGGTCGTCCCAATATCAGGTACATTACGGTTGATTTCAACCATGAGATTATCTTCATCAAGATATAGATCTTCCACGCCGTGGCTGATTGAACCACTCGGTTCTTCTATCACGACGACAAGCAATAATTTCTCATCAAAGACTGAAGCATCATAGGTATCGATAAAGGTTTTAAAGGCTTCTAGGTCAAATTGGTCTTGGTGTTCTTCATAATAAGCTTGTAACGCCTCGAGCGAATCAATGGCCGTTAAACGGACCTCATCTTCATAACCACCTGTGGGTTCTGTGCGAATACGCTCGATGGTATAATCTTCTTGATAGCTTAGATAATGAAGTCTCTCGGCTTCGTTTTGATTATTCCCATTAGAAGTGCACGCAGAAAGCGTCACGATAAAGACGAATAAAAGCATCAATTTAAACATTATTCATCCCTCCTAAATATACGCTATCATCAATAAATTAATTGCTCAATTTATTACGCCTGAAGTGCAATAAATTGAGCTGAAATGCGACGAATTTAGCGGATTTTTCATAAGCATTGCAAGTTTGATTAAGATATGTTAGTGTGAATACCAAATTAGTACATTTAGGAGATTTAAAGATGTTAAAAAAATTGTTTTTACTATTACCCTTATTCACATTGGTATTCGCTTTAGGTGCTTGTGGCAATGGCGATGACGATGAAGTCGTAGCAATCGTCAATGACCGTGAGATTTATGAAAGTGAAATGGAAACGTCTGTCAATCAGATGGTGGCACAATACGAACAGTTTGGCCTTGATATGGATACCGAAGAAGGTCAAATGTTCTTAGTTCAAATCAAAAAACAAGCCTTGGAAAACTTAATTGAACGCGAAGTCTTACTCCAAGCTGCGCAAGCGGAAGGTTACGGTGTTTCTGATGATGAGCTTGAGCAACAAATCGAACAAAACAAAGCTCAATTCCCCGATGAAGAATCTTTCCAAGAAGCGTTAGAAGATAGTGGCTTTACCTTAGATTCTTATAAACAAACTTTAGAAGCTGAACTCTCCATTAGTAGATATTTTGAAGCAAAAATTGATGACAAAGAAGTAAGCGAAGAAGATATCGAAGCCTTTTATGATGAGTACGTTGAATCCATCAAAGCAGAAAATGAAGATCTGGATGAAGATGAACAACATGAAATTCCTGAACTTGATGAACTTGATGAACAAATCGATATTGAACAACAATTAATCGAAGAATACCGCCAAGAACAAATTCAAGACATCATTGAAGATTTAATGGCTGATGCCGACATTGAGCGCTTGACCGATTTTGAAGTTAATGGCGAAGAAGAATAAACCATTTAAAAGGTAACGCAGGCGCGTTACCTTTTTTAAAACCCTTTTTTCTGTGATTCCCACGGAGGTGGGGCGTTTTGTTTAAACTCATCGACGCTTGGCCCACCGAGTTTTTGAAGACGCCACACACCATAAATATAGGTAATGAGCAACGCTACAATCGTAGCAGGTAAACCTAGTAAGACGTTAAATATACCATAACGTACCGCATCGCCTTCTAAGAAAAACCCGAGTAAAATAAAAAACCGTAAGCTCAACAAAACCAACCATCCGATCGTTACTTCTTGATACGCCGGTAAAACATCGCGGCGTTGATACCATTCAATGGGGAAGTTTCTCGTTAGATGAGATAACCATAAAGCCAATGGTTTTTTAAAAAGCAAGGAAAAAAACGTCAACAACAAAACAACCGCACTACTGATGATACTGGGCAGATAATAATTAGAAGCCGTCCCTGAGATAAAAGCAAACAAAAAGGCGATTAAAACCCCAAGCAAACCAAACATGGCATAGACAATGGTATGTTTATGGTAAAGTCGCAGCAAAAAAATCACACCCCCGGCAACTAAGGCCACAAACAAAGCGGGGTTTAGCTCTAAAAAGCTATAACTGAGTACAAACAAAATCGGCGGCAACAACGTATCTAAAGTCTTGCCTCTTAAGACTAACCTAAGCTCGCCTAATAATTCTTGGACCATGTTATCACCTCTAGTTTTGATGTTTGCCTAATAAGACGCCTTTAAGGTTACTTTCTTTAAAGCTTAAGACCAATAGATAAACACTCGCGGTCAAAAAGCCAAAAATCATCATAAAAACACCCCAAATGATGGCTTGATATAACGTGGCCTCGCGATAAAATATCCACAGCGTAAACAAAAAGAAGCCCACATAAAGATCGACTAACGATACGATACCCCAAGGATTATCCAAAAGCGCCGCACCTTGGTCGAAGATCGAACTTTGAGCCATCGCATAAAGGATAATAAAACTCATACTGATCGTGCCAATGACCGCAAAAACCCGTAATAGTTTCATCAAAAATCACCTCAAAAATAGTTTATCACAAAGCCGCTTGAAAACGTCAATTAACACAAAAAAAACATGCAAAGGCATGTTTTTTTTAGCTTTATTCAAAATCCAGTTCATATTTAATGAAATTTTGTTTTGTCTGATTAGGCTTTAAGAAACTTTTAGGCCGCTTTAAGATATTAATATCATTGGGCCTATGTTGCATCTCAAGGGCCACGCCTAAATGAGGTTGGTCTTTTTTACTGCCTTGATAATAGATATCTTCTGTGAAATTGTTGGTATAAATAACCACGCTGTCATAATCGGTGGTAATCTTTAGGCGCCGTTTAGATTCGTCATCTTTTAAAATCACGCACCCCTCATCGAGCAAAAAGGGATGATCCAAGCCTTTTTGCGGGCTATCTTTAAGGGGTAACACGGCATCTTTTAAGGGTTTGAACTGCGTAAAATCAAAAGGCGTATGTTTACTTTTGATGCGTTTTTTGGGAATAAAATATTCATCGAGTTCTAAGTGCGATGTCGCGGGCAATTTAAGGGTATGATTTAAAATATCGGTTTTAAGATTGCCACTTAAATTGAAGTAGGTATGGTTGGTTAGATTGGCGATACTGTAAGTGTCACTTTGAACCGTGTAATAAATACTTAAGGCCTTAGGTTCAAAGACCATTTTAACTTCTACTTTTGATAAGCTAGGAAATTCTTTCATCTCACCGGGATTGGTGAGTGTCATGATGATGGTGTTTTCACCCTCTTTTTGCACAGAAAATGGACGGTGCACAAAATTATCTATGCCACTATGTAAGTTGGCATGGTCTTTAAAGTTCTTGCTTAAAAGGTATGTTTGGCCTTTTAGATTTAGCCTTGCTGGATGCAATCTACCGGCATTCGGACCGATGGTTGCGCCTAGGAATTTGGTGTTGTTTAAATAGTTTTCATCGTTTTGATAACTCAAGACGATGTTTTCAAACCGATTTTCTTGATTGATGACTTCCCATGATTTGATCGTCGCTCCTAAACTCAAAACTTTGATTTTTTGATAAGGGCTTTGATAAACGATTTCTTTTAAGGGCATTTGATTTAAAACGACGGGTTTGATGATTAGGCTCATGAGAGGAATTTATTCAAAAAGGCGATGAATTTTTCACGGTGCGCGTGGTTTTGTTTGAAGATACCGCAATCTTCTAAGCCTTGGATAAAGAGTTTACCCGCCGATTGTTCAATGAGATTGCGCGTATCGCTTGTAGGCATCTGGGTTTTTAAATCCTCAATCCACGCTTGATAGCGCTTTATACCATCAAAGCTTTTTTGTTTGCCTTCTAAAACCTTGGCAATATTATCAAACGCTTTATCCAAGCGACCAGGTAAGATCGCAAGACCCATGACTTCGATGAGGCCAATGTTTTCTTTTTTGATATGTTGGACCGATGGATGAGGATGGAAAATGCCATCGGGATACGCCTCATCGGTGCGATTGTTTCTAAGCGCAAGGGTTAAAACATAGCCTTGTTCTTCTTTTCTTAAAATCGGGGTGATGGCGTTGTGTTGTTGATCGGTTTTGGCCACCAAATTAAGGTCTTCATCGCTATAGGATTCAAAATACGTTCTAAAGGCTTCGGCTTGGTTGATTAAATGATCCTTATCACGGCCTTTCATACGCACGACCGATAAGGGCCAATGCAACAGTTCATACGTGATATCATCTTTTTTTATCTGATAAAAACTTTCCGCTCGGTCAATGGGGAAATCAGCATGACCGCCTTGATAGTGTTCATGCGATAAAATTGAGCCTCCAACAATCGGCAAGCCCGCGTTGGAACCTAAGAAATAATGTGGGAATTGGTCGATAAAATCAAAGAGTCTTTTAAACGTTTTGATGTTGATTTCCATGGGGATGTGGTTTTTGTGTAATACGATGGCGTGTTCGTTGTAATAAACATACGGGGAAAACTGAAAATAAAACGGTTCTCGATTGAGCGGCATGCGAATGATTCGGTGATTGCTTCTGGGGGGATGATTCAAATGCCCGTAATAACCGACGTTTTCCTTACATAACAAACACTTGGGATAACTACTACTCTCAGTCGCTTTAGCAATATCCTTAGGGTCTTTTTCTGGTTTACTTAAATTGATCGTTATCTCAATATCGCCGTAACTTGAGGATACTTCATAAAACTTGTTTTTCTTGATGCGCGCGGTTTTGATGTAGTTGCTTTTTAAACTGCGATGATAAAAATCATCGGTAGCTTTTTTGGGGCTTTGCATGCGCAAAGATTCAAAACGCTCATTTAAGGCACTCGGATGAGGCGTTAAAACATCCATGATCGCCCCTTCAAACAAATCTCTTTGCATCGTGGTATCGGCTTTTATCAACCCACGTTCACACGCCTCATCCAAAAGCGGTTTTAAAAGGGCTTCGATCGGTTCTTCTATCGTTTGATGAGGGTCGAAAGCCTGATAAGACGTCTTTCGTTTAAGCAGTTGATTCAAGCGATTAAACGCATAATCATAATCTTGAAAATCAATCAAACCTTCATACACACTATAATGCAATAACTTCACTAATGAATCCATAATTTCACCTTTTCTTATAATAGTTTGTAGCAGATGCGATCATGTCTGTTAAACGCAATCGAGGCTGCCAGTCTAACACGTCTTTAGCTTTTTGATTTGAAGCGATTAGCCGCGGTGGGTCACCTTCTCTTCTTGGGTGTTTTTCATAAGGAATATCTTGTTTTAAGACCCGTTTGGCTGTATTTATGATATCTAAAACGGAATAGCCACTTTCACTGCCGAGATTAAAAACATTGGAAGTCTTATGATTAACCGCATAATTCAACGCCTTGATATGAGCATCGATTAAATCCTCAACATGGATATAATCGCGAATCGCCGTTTGATCAGGCGTATCGTAATCAAACCCAAATACTTTAAGGGGGCTTGCTTGCTTAAGCGTACTTTTGATGACATTAGGTATCAAGTGCGTTTCAGGGTCATGATTCTCCCCAATCGAGCCATCATGATACGCACCTGCAACGTTGAAATACCGCAAAGATACATACCTAAACGCGTCATGGGCTTCAGAAAGAGCCTTTAACATATCTTCTATCGCCTTTTTACTCGCCCCATACGGATTGGTGGGCTTTAAAAGGCAGCTTTCATCGATGGGCATTTTCTCTTGCACGCCATAAACCGCCGCGGTAGAAGAAAAAATACAGACATTCACACCGCTTTCTATCATCGCACTCAGTAAGGCGCGCGTACCCTCAACGTTATTATGATAATATTTCAAAGGGTCTTGAACGCTTTCGTGAACCAATGAAAATGCGGCAAAATGCATCACGGCATCGATCGCTTCACGTCTTAAGATATCCTTTATTTTATCAACGTCATGAATAGACGCTTGATAAAACGTAACATCAGAATCCAAAGCATAAGCAAAACCCGTACTTAAGTTATCCACGACCACAACGCGGTGGTGCTTCTTTAACATTTTAACCGCGTGAGAGCCAATATACCCAGCCCCACCGGTAATCAATACATTCATTCAACCCCTTCTTCCGTTACCTTTTTAACCCCATCAGATGGGTTTGTTGGATAAATATCCAAAGCGCGATTAAAACGTTTTCTATAAGCGCTTTTTAATCGTTCAAACGATTGTGGATAATGCGCTTTATCGTAAAGCGCAATCATCGTACCGCCAAACCCCGCGCCCGTCATGCGAGCCCCTAAGGCTCCTAAGGCGCGGTTTTCTTCGACTAAAAAATCAAGTTCCGCACAAGAGACTTCAAAATCGTCTCTAAGCGACTGATGCGAACCATTCATCAACTCAGCAAAACGTGTATAATCATGAGCCTTTAGCGCTTCAAACGATTGTTTGGTGCGGGCATTTTCTGATACAACGTGAGATAGACGTTTAACTATCTTAGCATCCTTAAGATGTTTTTTAAGCGTATTAAACGTTTCTTCATCCAGTTGACCCAAGACGTCAAACGCATGGTATTTTTGAAGCATTTCTGTGCCTTTTTTTACCGATGAAAACCGTTCATTATAATCGCTTGTTTCTAGGTTTCTTGGTTTATTGGTATTCATCATCACCAATTGTAGTTTATCAAAATCCATCGGCGCATAGGCATGGGTTAACTGATGGGTATTTAAAAACAGCGCATACCCTGCCTTGGCAAACTGAACGGCGTATTGATCCATGATGCCTGAGGAGACGTTCATGTATTCATTCTCAACGCGCTTGGCCAGTTGAACTTTGCTTAAATCATCTAGATGATAGCCATTTAAGTCATCTAAAATCGCCAACATCAGCATCTCTAAAGCCGCGCTAGAAGAAAGCCCAGCGCTACTAGGCAGCGTCGCGTGGATATATAAATCAAAGCCTTTATTAATCGTTAAGTTTTGCGTTTTTAAAACCCACAAAACCCCTTGAATGTAATTGCCGTAAGAAAAGCCTTTTTTATAACTTAAATCCGCTAGATCAATCTCTAAGATACCGAGTTTGTCAAAGTTAGAAGAATAAACGCGAATCTTCTGATCATCCCTTGGGCGCAAGAGCCCATAGATACCCAAAGAAATGCCCATCGGAAAAACATAGCCTCCTGAATAATCGGTATGTTCTCCAATCAGATTGACTCTACCAGGTGAAAAATACATACTAAGCGGTTGTGCTTTAAATATTTCTTTAAACCTTGCTTGTAAATCTTTATCCATATTTATACCCTCGGTTATCTTGGCTAAGTATATTTTTTAAACGGTTGACTACACTAAAATTATCTTACTATTTTTTAGGCTAAAACACAACGACTTCCCAAGATATTGTAAAATAAAAAAGGCGAATCAGCTTAAGCTAAAACGCCTCTTAAAGGTTAAATGGGTTGGCCTTGACCATCCTTATCAATATGCCCGGTCAAAATCATAATGCCTTCGATCAAACCCCAAATGCCCGATATCATAGGGCCTACAATCAACAATGCCCCAACGGTACCAAGCAACAGTTGAATCACCGCTTTTTCGGTATAGCCTAAATAAAAGTTATGCACCCCAAACGCGCCTAAAAAGATCCCAAACAATCCCCCAGCTAATTGCCGCGAAGAAAACTCTGTGGCGCTGTTCGTACGCTTGATTTGCGCCCCGCAATTCAAGCATACCACTTGATGGGCTTCTACGCTCTGACCGCAGTGAGCACAATATTTCACTTGATTGGCGCTGCGGTCTTGATAGTCAAAATCATCGTTAGACTTCGGATTAGAAGCATTGCTTGAAGCATTGGTAGACTTTTTGTCTTCAGTGACTTTTAAAACCAACAAAATTAATCCAACAATGATACCCGAAAGCACTAAGTAGATACCGACGACCCATGTGATAAAAAAATTGATGTGCATTTTTGCCACGCCCTTTCTACTCTCACTTATGTATTATAAACGCTTTATAAGCGCATTGTAAAGTAGATTTTGTCTATCTTGATATCAACTGTGTTATGATATAAAAAAGGGGCGATATTTATGGTCATTTTCTATGTGTTTTTAATCATCGTGTTCATCTTGTTGATTTGGCTTATGATGCCAAGTGTAAAACAAGAAGTAAAACAAACTGTAACGATTACCACGCAGTGGTTGGAAACGTATCAAACCCATTTGGATGAAACCGAAATCAACCTCATCAATAAAAGACTCAAATCCCTGCAAATGAAAGAACATACGTCCACTTCTATCAAAGAAAACTATCAAGCCTTTAAAGAAACCATGACCAAGATTTATCTAAAACACTTTAAAGATTACCACCAAAAAAACGATCTAAACGCGATGTTAAAAGCCACTTTTACCGATTACTATAAAAAAGACCAAGCGGTTTATTTGCCCAAACAAGACGTGCATGGTTATATTTTTGATATTAACCGTGATGATGGGATGTATATTGTTTGCGATGCCAAAGATCAGTGTTTCAGATGTCATGAAATCGAGATTATCGCTAAAAAAACTTGAGCCAAAAAGCTCAAGTTTTATTTTTTAGGATTGGGCTTTCAAAGCACGCTTGCGCTCATAAGCTTTAAGTAGGCGTTTTCTCAGTCTGATTTCTTTGGGGGTAATCTCTACTAATTCATCATCATTGATAAATTCTAAGGCTTCTTCTAACGTAAACTTATTGGGGGTGGGAACCTTAATCGCTTCATCAGCGCCACTAGAACGCACGTTAGTCAATTGTTTGCCTTTGATAGGGTTGACGTTCAAGTCGTTATCCTTGGCGTTTAGGCCAATAATCATCCCTTCATACACCGGTTGCATCGGTTCGATAAATATCGTCCCGCGCTCACTTAGATTGAACAGCGCATAGCCCGTAGCCTTACCGTCATTTTGAGAAATCAAAACGCCTTTGCGCTTATGATCGATCGGCCCAGCGTAAGGCTGATAGCCTTCAAAAGACCGTTCCATCGATCCCTCACCACGCGTCATGTTGATTAAAAACGTTCTAAAACCGAGTAAGCCACGGGTCGGTAACAGATACTGTATCGTCGCGAAATCTCCGGTAATGTCCATCGATTGAATGATGCCTTTGCGGTTATTCATCTCAGAAATAATCGGACCCGTATCATCCTCAGGTAGATGAACGCGTACGCGCTCAAAGGGTTCATAGGTTTTTGAATCAACCGTTTTATAAAGGACCTCTGGTTTGCTTAGGGCAAGTTCAAAACCTTCTCTGCGCATATTTTCAAGTAAGACGGCAATATGGAGTTCGCCTCTGCCACTCACTTTAAAACCTTCTTTGTCTTTTAGCGGTTCGACTTCCAAACCGACGTTGGTTTTTAATTCCTTATAAAGCCGCTCCCTTAATTGCCGGGTGGTCAACAAATGACCGCTTTGACCGACAAACGGCGAATCGTTGATTAAAACATGCATCTGAAGCGTGGGCTTATCGATGGTGATCAATGGCAAAGGATCTTTATGATCCAAAGCATTGATGGTTTGACCAATCGCCAATCCGTCAATACCAGCAAAGGTAACCATATCCCCAGCATAAGCAACATCAACAGGAGTCTTTTTAAGGCCTTCATAGACATACACTTTAGAAATGATACCCGTTTTTAGCGTTTTTTCAGGCGTATTAACCGCAACCTTCTGGCCTTGTTTTAAGGTGCCTTTACTTAATCTACCAATACCGAGTTGACCTAAGTAATCATCATAGCCAAGTTGTGAGATTTGCATCTGTAACGCCTCATCGCTCAAATCAGGATAAGGTTCAACGTGACTGAGAATCGTTTCAAAAAGCGGGGCTAAATCAGCACTTTCTTGTTCCAAGTCGGTGGTCGCAATACCGCTTTTAGCTGTACCATAAACGATAGGAAAATCGAGTTGGTCATCATCGGCACCGAGTTCAGAAAACATATCAAAACATAAGTTCTCAACTTCTAAGGCACGCGCATCTTTTTTATCGATTTTATTGATAAACAAAATAGGACGCAAATTGGCTTCTAAGGATTTTTTCAACACCACACGGGTTTGGGGCATCGGTCCTTCAGCCGCATCGACGAGTAAGATTACCGTATCGAGCGTTTGCATAATCCGTTCAACTTCACTGGAAAAATCAGCGTGGCCTGGTGTATCAACGATATTGATTTTCGTGTCTTTGTGCCTGATGGCACAATTTTTCGAATATATCGTAATACCCCGTTCTCTTTCCAAATCATCGCTATCCATGATTTGATCGACCAATACTTCATTTTCTCTAAAGACGCCGCTTTGTTTTAAAAGCGCATCGACCAAGGTACTTTTACCTGCATCGACATGAGCGATAACGCCCACGTTAATCATTTTTTGTCTTGCCATACAGTCATCCCTTTTACTTGCTAAAACCTAGACGTCTTACTATACCATAAAAACGCATTTTCTTATAGCTTAATACCAAATATTTATCATCGTTTATTTAAAGAAAACAGAAAGAGAAAGGCTCCTTCTGTTTAATTTATTGAATGCTTTGAAATCAAGGTATGTAAATCCAAATATTGTTTTGAGGAGAGCCTCCTGAAGGAATCCAGCGGAATATTTGTTGATAATCTGTATTCTCTAGCAAAAACCGCGCGGTTTGTTCAAAGTCTGCATCACCTTCAGAACTCCCATCAAAACGAATTTTCAAGAAGTGGCCTTCATTTGGAATTGGATCATCATTAAAAAATACTTCTTCTAAATTGGTTTCTTCATAATCTGTACTAGTACCATCTAAGTGTTCTAAAGTAATCTTGAATAATCTTTGTGAAGTATTTTCCATACCATCAATATCTCTATAGCGGTATGAAAAGCGACCACTATTTGGAAGTGTAGGCCATTCATCCACATAATCACCTAAAAGCAACATAGAATACATTTCCCAATATTCGGGGTCATTCCGCTCGGGGATATCTGCTTCATCAAAATTTTCACCCATTAAATCTTGATCATTATCAACAAACGCATCGCCAGAAACTCGGTATAAGCGGACCGAACCTTCTAAACGCATTAAATTTGCTTCTACACTACGCCAGCGAGTATTTTCCACAATCCTTCCTACTGCAGGCACAGCAATTGCGGCAATGATCCCTAATATCACTATCACTATTAATAACTCCACCAACGTTACACCTTTATTGTGCCTCATATAGCTCCCTCATTTTATTCTTAAGTCATCGTAAGTTTTTTTAAAAATTAAAAAACCAAATACTCCAAGGCAACTGGCTGTCTCGTAAGACCCTATAGTTTTCCGTCCCTAAATCACTCTAGGTTTGGCTTGTTTCATTGTTTGCTTTTTTTATTTATGAAAAGAATTATATCCTTTTTTTATAAATAAGTCAACTTTTACAAAGGATGATTACAAACAAAAAAATCTATTTTTTTGCTGTAAGGGCTAACATAGAAACCAGGCCGAATACCATCAATGGAATGCTTTTCATGTGTTGAAAGCGTTTTATTTCTTTATTGACATGTTTTTTAGCTTGTGCTACACTGAAATTAGATGTCTGACAAGTCATCAATAATGATAAACAATAAAAAAGGAGGAGTTTTTTATGAAAAAAGTTTTTGCAGTTTTACTGGTTTCTTTGAGTATTGGCCTACTGGCTGCATGTGGCGGCGAAACCTATGAATTGGCTTTGATTACCGACCACGGACCTGTAGATGACCGCTCATTTAACCAAGGCGCATGGGAAGGCGTAGAAGCTTACGCCGAAGAACACGACATTACGTATCGTTATTTCCGACCCGCTGAGGATTCTGGGGCGGCACGCTTAGACGCTATTGAATTAGCGGTGGATGCAGGTGCAAAATTGATTGTTACCCCTGGTTTCGCATTCTCTGAAGCCGTGCACCGCGCACAAGAACAATATCCCGATGTTAAATTCGTCTTACTTGATGCAGAACCCGCAAGAGATGGTGAAACGCATGTAGGCGACAATACCTTATCCATCTATTACGCAGAGGAACAAGCCGGTTTCTTAGTAGGTTATGCGGCCGTTAAAGAAGGCCATCACGACATTGGATTCTTTGGTGGCGTAAGTGTACCAGCCGTTATTCGTTTTGGCGTTGGCTACATTGAAGGCGCTGAATATGCGGCTAGAGAAGACGATGTGGATGTTACGGTAAGATACCGTTACTTGGGTACCTTCGATGCCGTGCCACAAAACCGCGTTTTAGCCTCTTCATGGTATGAAGATGGCGCAGATCTAATCTTTGTTGCGGCTGGTGGTGCGATTAACAACGCCGTTACGGCTGCTGAAGAACAAGATGGCAAATGGGTTATTGGCGCGAATGTAAACCAGATGGATGTTTCTGATGTTATTTTGACCTCTTCTCTTAAAGAGCTTAAAAACTCGGTTTACATGGCCATTGAGGAATTCTACAACGATGAATTCCGCGGTGGTGAAGCTATCACACTGACAGCCGGTGAAGAAGGCGTTGGTATCCCGGATGACTTTTCTCGCTTTGAAAACTTCACAGAAGAAATGTATAACGATATTTTCAACATGTTAGTTACAGGAGAAATCGAAGTGACCTCAGCATTCGATTTGGAATTACCTGATGACCTTGACTTAGAAAGAACTACCGTCATTATTGATGATTAAATGAAAAAGCTTATGCACGGGAGGATTTAGCATGCAAAACGTTTTAGAGATGAAAAACATCACTAAATCCTTCCCGGGCATCAAAGCCAACGATAGCATTTCTTTTGAACTTCGCCCCGGCGAAGTTCATGCTATCCTTGGTGAAAATGGTGCCGGGAAGTCTACTTTGATGAATGTTTTATTTGGAATTTATGAACAAGATGAAGGCGATATCATTTTAAATGGTAAAACCGTTCATATCAAAGGACCAAACCATGCTTATGAACTCGGATTAGGTATGGTACACCAACACTTCAAATTGGTACAAAATTTTTCCGTGACGGAAAATATTGTACTGGGTATTGAAGATGTACACCGTGGTTTGATCAGTACCAAAAAAGCACGTAAAAAAATCATAGAACTCAGTAAGCAATACAAACTGAATGTTGATCCGGATGCCTTGATATCCGATATTTCGGTCGGAATGCAACAACGCGTTGAGATTCTAAAAGTACTTTATAGACAAGCCAAAATTTTGATATTAGATGAACCTACGGCCGTTTTAACCCCCCAACAAATCGAGGATTTAATGGGTATTATTAGAACCTTTGTCGAAGAAGGCAAATCGGTTATTTTTATTACGCACAAACTCGATGAAATCATGGCGGTGGCTGATCGTTGTACGGTCTTAAAAGATGGCAAATACCAAGGCACCGTTGATGTTAAAAAAACCAATAAAGCCGAGCTATCAAGAAAAATGGTCGGCCGTGATGTTAAGTTTCGCATTGAAAAGAAAGATGCGAAAATTGGTGATACCGTCTTATCGGTTGAGAACCTCAATTATAAAACCAAAGATGGTGAGAAAAACATCTTAAAAGATATATCGTTTCATGTGCGCGCTGGAGAAATCGTTTCTTTGGCGGGGATTGATGGTAATGGTCAAACCGAACTGGTTTATGCTTTGACCGGCTTGATTGATAACGCTGAGGGTTCAATAAAAGTCAACGACAAAGAAATCAATAACCTCTCGATTCGAAATCGGACCTTAAGTGGCCTTTCACATATACCAGAAGATCGTCATAAACATGGTTTGGTGTTAGATTTCCCCTTAGAATTCAACTTGGTTTTACAAGAGTATTTCAAAGCACGCTTCCAACAAAGAGGGGTGCTTAAGTTTGATGAAATTAACAAACACGCCAAAAAATTGATTGAACGCTTTGATATACGTAGTGGCCGTGGGGCCAAGACCCTCGCCAAAAGCATGTCGGGTGGTAACCAACAAAAGGCTATCTTGGCACGCGAAATATCGCGTTCTTCAGATTTATTGATTGCCGTTCAGCCCACCCGTGGTTTAGATGTTGGTGCTATTGAATACATCCACAACCAAATCATTGCACAAAGAGATCAGGGTAAAGCGGTTTTTGTGGCGAGTTTGGAATTAGATGAAATCATGAACATCAGCGATAGAGTCTTGGTCATTTATGAAGGTGAAATCGTCGCAAATGTAGATCCAAAAGAAGTTACGTATGAAGAGATTGGCCTTTATATGTCGGGCTCAAAGCGAGGTGAAATGCATGAATCTAAGTAAAGTCATTGATGCGCTTCGTTCTTATCGGTTATTACAGATTTATGCATCGTTATTAGCTATTGTGGCTGGTTTGTTTGTAGGCTTTTTAATCTTGTTGTTTATCAACCCATCACAAGCCTTTCCTGCGTTTAACTCGATGTTATTTGCGGGATTTAGACGGGGCTTGACTTCCTTTGGTAACGTTATTTATTTTGCCACCCCAATTATCTTAACCGGTCTATCAGTCGGATTTGCCTTTAAGACAGGCTTATTTAATATCGGGGCAACGGGACAGATGATGATCGGTGGGTTCATCGCCGTTTTAATCGGCGTAAGGTTTGCTTATTTTGGGCCTTTCACTTGGGTCGTCGCCGTGATTGGCGCAGGCTTAGCAGGCGCGATGTGGGGAATTATCCCCGGATTGTTAAAAGCCTTTAAAGGGGTTCATGAAGTGGTCACCACCATCATGATGAACTATATTGCCCTCTTCTTAGTAAACTTTTCGGTTAAACGGACCGTTTACGATAGTTTAAACAACCGCTCCTTGCCAGTACCTAGCGATAACATTATTCCTAAGTTTGGCCTTGATACCTTGTTCCCCCGTTCCAATATACAAGGCGGATTTTGGTTAGCCATCATTGGCGCTATCGTCGTTTTCTTTATTTTAAATAAAACGGTCTTTGGCTTTGAATTAAAAGCGGTTGGCTTTAATAAAAACGCCTCTAAATATGCTGGAATCAGTGAGAAAAAACGCATCGTCAATGCGATGATGGTGGCGGGAGCCTTAGCCGGTGTGGCTGGTTCTGTCTTATACTTAAGTGATTCCATGACGTTTATCAACGTAAGAGATATCTTACCAACCCAAGGGTTCATGGGCATCTCAGTTGCCCTTTTAGGCCTAAAAGAACCGCTTGGTATCTTCTTAGCAGGTCTGTTCTTTGGCTACCTTCAACTTGGGGGACAAACCATGCAATTATTCGATTTTGCGCCTGAGGTTATTGAAGTGATGACCGGTATGATCGTTTATTTCAGTGCTTTGTCCTTAATATTTGGTAAGCTTGCTGTTCGTGTCTTTAGATTAAGGGAAGAAGGTGAGGAAGCATGATTTTCCTATTACAACAAATGCTCTTTTTCTCGATGCCTTTACTCGTTGTCGCGGTTGGTGGACTTTATTCGGAGAAATCCGGTATCGTCAATATCGCCTTAGAAGGACTTATGATTTTTGGCGCCTTTTGTGGCATCTTGTTCCTCTTCTTCATGGAAGGTAGAATGGATGGGCAATTGACACTAGTTATCGCGCTTTTGATCGCCACCTCAGGTGGGATGTTGCTGGGGCTCATGCATGCTTATGCCTCGGTTTCTATGAAAGCTAACCAAGCGATTAGTGGTATGGCATTGAACATCATCGCCCCTGCCATGGCGGTCTTTATTGCCAGAGAAGTGACACCTTCAGAACTCATTCCTTTCCGTCAACGCTTTCAAATTCGTTCCATACCGGTTTTAAGTGAAATCCCCTTTATCGGACCCGTGTTGTTTGAAAGAGCTTATATCACCACCTATGTGGCCTTAGTGGTCTTCTTAATCTCCATCGTTGTTATTTTAAAAACGCGCTTTGGGCTTAGATTAAGAGCGAGTGGTGAACATCCACACGCCTTGGATGCCGCAGGCGTTAACGTGAAAAGGGTGCGTTATGCCAGCGTCTTAATCTCTGGTGCCTTAGCCGGTTTGGGTGGTATGGTCTTCTTTATTCCTACCGCCGTTGAATTTAGTGCTGAGGTCTCAGGTTACGGTTTCTTAGCCATTGCCGTGTTGGTCTTTAGTAAATGGAACATCAAGCGCATCATTTTGATTTCGTTCTTCTTTGGACTGATGCAAACCATTGGCGCAGCTTATGGGTCCTTAATCTTCTTTAGAGATATCGATTGGATCGCAGGAGAGTTTTATAAGATGTTACCATATGTAGCCACACTCGTAGTCCTTGCCTTTTCTAAAGGCGCTTCACCCGCACCAAGTGCGATCGGTGTGCCTTATGATGTTTCCGATAGATAAGGTTTAAATCCAAATAGAAAGAAGGAATAGTATGTCAGAAGAAAAAAAACAAATGCATATTCACCTATCCAGTAAAGACAAAGCCAAATACGTGTTTGTACCCGGCAGTCCTGATCGTTGTGAGAAGATTGCCAAACATCTGGATAATGCCAAATTCATTGCACAGCACCGCGAATATACTACCTATGAAGGGTATTTAGAAGGAGAAAAGGTCTTGGTTTGTTCAACCGGTATTGGCGGGCCTTCCGCAGCCATTGCCATGGAAGAATTACACAAGATTGGCGTCGATACCTTTATCCGCATCGGGACGTGTGCCTCTACTTCGACCAACGTGGAAAAAGGCGACGTGGTTATTCCTAATGGCGTGGTCAGAATGGAAGGTACAGGCACCCATTATTTACCGATTGAATTTCCCGCGGTGCCAACCTACAGTATCGTGCGCCACTTAGAAGAAGCCGCCATCACCAAAGGCTTTGAACCTAAAATTGGCGTCAATATCACCAAAGATTCCTTTTATACCCAAACCGAACCAGAAACCAAACCCGTTGGGTATGATTTGATCAATCGCTGGAATGCTTACATCGCTGGGGGCGCTGAGAGCACCTCCATGGAATCAGCCACCTTATTTACCGTCGGGGCTTCTTTAGGTGTACGCGTTGCCACCGTCTTAGTTTCCGCAACCGATGTAGGTACGACCAACCGCACAAGTGGTTATCCCATCGATGTGGAAGGCCGCGTGATTGAAGTTGGCATCGAAGGGATGCGCAACGTCATAAAAGCCGACAAAACTAACCAATCCTAGGAGGAAAACTATGTCTATCTTAAACAAACAAGACGTCACCAAAGACGTCTTACAATACCATATTAAGCTTAAACCCGGGGATATTGGCGAATACGTCCTCTTACCCGGTGACCCAGCACGCTCGGATATCGTCGCAAAGTATTTAGATAACCCAAAACTCGTCGGTCATAACCGTGAACACCGAACCTTCACAGGCACCTATAAAGGCGTTAAAATCAGCGTCACCTCAACGGGAATGGGCTGTCCTTCCGCAGCCATCGCCGCAGAGGAACTAATCAACATCGGTGCTAAGGTCTTGATTAGAATTGGCAGTACGGCCGCGATTAAAGATGGCATCAATATCGGCGATTTAGTCATCACAACCGCAGCGATGAAAAACGAAGGTACCTCTAAGTTTTATGTGCCCCAGCAATTTCCCGCTATCGCTGATCCAGATTTTACCCATCAACTTAAAACGACTGCTTTAGCGTTATCCAAACAAGATGACACCAAAGTTTTTTACGGTATCAGCTCCACCGATGATGCCTTTTACGGGGAATCCCCTGAATGGATTCAAAAGCTGATTGACCTAAAAATAACCAATATTGAAATGGAGGCTTCTGCCTTATTTACCGTCGCGCACATGCGCGATGTTAAAGCCGCTTGTATTTGCGGGGTTTCAGGTAACTTAAAAACCGGAGAAGTCATCTATCAAGAAAAAAACGAAAAACTCGCGGAAGCTTGGGAAAAAGAAATCCAAGTCGTGCTTGAAACGATCTACCAATATCATCAAAACCAATCGTAAAACTACCACATGGAGGGATTGCCTTGGCTTATAAATCATTGATAAAAGGAACGATTATCACCATGGATGACAACGCGCCGTTCCACCCCAATGGCATGGTTGTTATGAAGGATGATATTATCACACATATCGGTCCTTTTAACCCTGAGAAAGTCAAAGGCCAGGTCGTCGATATGTCTAATAAAGTGCTTGTACCAGGGTTCATCAACACCCACACCCACTCCCATTCTCCTCTATTTAGAGGCATTGCCGACGACCTTTCCCTCATGGATTGGTTAAAAGACTATATGTGGCCTGCAGAAAAACACATCCAAGCCAAGGATGCCTATCACGCAGCCAAACTAAGCTGCCTAGAATTGATTGAATCAGGCGTCACCACGTTTGCTGATCAGTATTACTACGCAAGCGAGGTCAAAAAAGCGGTCTTAGAATCAGGTCTGCGCGCTTATATTGCGCCTTCAGTCTTTTCATGGCCTTCACCTGAGAGCGATAATCCGTTTTTAACGGCGAAGGCGTTTATTGAAAACACCATCAAAGACCCGCACCCCCGTATCATCCCTTGTATCGGGCCTCACGCCATTTACAGTTGTGATGATCAAACGATTAAAGCCATCAATGAACTGGCTAAAAAACATGATTTAATCGTCCACATCCACATCGCAGAAACCCAAGATGAGGTCGATGAATCGCTTGAAAAACATGGTTTGCGTCCCGTTGCCTATTTGAAAAAAACGGGTTTGTTAGCGCGTAAAACCTTATCGGCTCATACGATTCACGTCGATCAAAGCGATATTGACATCTTAAAAGAGTTTGACGTAAAAATATCTTATAACCCCATCAGCAACCTCAAGTTAGTAAGCGGCATTATGCCCTTTAAAGCCTTAAAAAATCAAGGCTTGGATATTTCCCTAGCGATGGATGGGGTGCAATCCAACAATGCCTTTAATCTTTTAAGCGATCTGAAAACCGGGGTCTTGATTCAAAAGATGCACGAACATGACCCTACCTTTATACCTGCGTTAGAAGCCTTGAAACTGATTACCATCGATGCGGCCAAGTGTTTGTTTGCCGAGGATAAAATTGGCAGCTTAGAGATAGGCAAACAAGCCGATTTGATCGCCTTTGATTTAGATGACACTAACTTAACACCCGTTTTTAAGGATCATTTTTCCATGGTTACCTCTGCGCTTGTCTATAGTGCCCAACCAAGCAACATCACCGATGTGATGGTTGGAGGTGGGTTCTTGTATCGAAACCAAAAACACCGTACCCTAGACGCACAAGCCGTCAAAACGGCCTGCAGAAAATCTTCAAGAAGCATTTTAGAAGCCATTCAATTCTTTGACAAGCCCAATTAATGTGATATAATATTTTGATATTGACATCTAGAAGGGGTCTGATAAGCCATGAGCATAAAAAAGAAACCACTTTATGTTGAAATTTATGAAAAGATTTACGATATGATCATTCAAGAAGAACTAAAAAAAGGAGAAAGACTACCCGGCGAACTTGAACTCTCTAAACAATTCAAAGTTAGTAGAGCGACATTAAGACAAGCCTTACTTCTACTCAAGGAAAACGGACTCATCTATAATAAACAAGGTAAAGGAAACTACGTATTGCCTTGGGAAAACAAACCCGAAAGTGGCTTAGAAAAACTGATTGCCATTCCTAGGTCTTTTTCAAAGGGCGCGATCAAAGACCATTTATTAAATATCTTGTTTGAAGTCCCGAATAGCTATCAGATGAAAAAGCTTAAAATGGACAAAAGCACGCTCATTATGAGTTGTCATAAAACCTATACCGTCAACGACAGCGATACCATTATTTGTTATTCGCTTTACATGGTTTCATCTAAATATATGATGGATTTGGGTATTGACTTGCATGATAAAGAAACGATTTCTAAATTTGTGGAAAACGAGCTTACACAAGGTGCATCTAAATCGACGGCTAGACTCGTATCGACAGAAGCCGGTGAGTTCTTAGTCGATATTATGAATATCAAACTCGATGAAAAACTAATGATGATCGAGGAAGTCTTCTATGATAGTAATGGTTTTCCTGTTGCTTTAACCAGACACTCAATCAGACCTGAATATTTTGATTTTACCATCACTCGCAGCGGCTTATAAGCACTCAAAATGACTACCCTCGTAGTCATTTTTTTATTTTATAGGAGAAATAAACGCACATGATTTGATGTTCAAAATTTTATTGTTTAGACTAAAGCTATCAATACGAGGAGGGATTATGTGCGTTTACTACGTTTAACAATCCTAGTCTTTATAATGTTTTTTATGGCCGCATGTGACACAGAAGATGCAAGTGACACCGATGATGAACAACCCGGTGATATAGATGATGATACTGACACAGTCAGCGATGATGAGAATGATACCGACGTAGACACTGATGATGATACGATAACTTTAGAATTCGTGGATGTGGATGGCAACGTTATCGATGCCATTGAGATTAATGAAGAAAGTGATTTTATCATGCCAGATGCGCCTGATAAAGAAGGGCATTATTTTGTCCATTGGGATATTCCCGAATTAACGTATACCGAAGATAAAATTATTGAACCCGTCTATGAGATTAACGTGTATGAAATTACCATTGAAGGCCCTGAAGGGGTGATTGAAACCAAAGATATTGAGCATGGTGAAACCCTATCTTTAGACGAACCACAAGCGATGGAAGGATACGTCTTCATTGAATATGAAGAAAATGACTTCACCGTATATGAAGATATGGTTATCGAAGCTATCTTTAATCCTATTGCGGAGGTCACCATCTACTTTTATGAATGGGATGAGACGCTGATTGAAAGTATCAGTGGGTATTTAGATGAAGATTTCGAGATACCAAAGCCCGAAAGTTTTGCAGATTATACCTTTATAGGTTGGTCTGATGAAATAGAAGGTGAGGTAATCGATATTTATACCTTAGATGAAGGGGAACACCACTTATATCCCATTTATGAAGGAAAGGAAGTCGTGGTATCTTTCGACTTAAACGATGGCTCTGAGGTTATTGAAAAAACCTTCAATATGGGCGATATCGTTACTGAAGATGATTTTCCAGAGATTCCTTCAAGAGACGATTATGAATTTTTGCACTGGTATGATGCTTATTGGGATGTCATCGTCGTAGAACTTTATGTATATGAAGGCGCCACCATTGAAGCCAAGTGGCAAGGCGTTACCGATGAATGGTTGTTTGAAACCAAAGATGGTGAAGCGATTCTAACCGAATACTTAGGTGATGATAAAGACTTAGTTATTCCCGATGAGATTGGAGGAAAACCCGTCACAATCATCTCTGAGGCTATGTTTGAGTACTCGATTGATGAAGGCTATGAACTCGATACGCTAGTCATTGGTCAAAACGTACATACCATAAAAGGGCGTGCCTTTGAAAATCAAAATGAACTTGAATCCGTGGTCTTTAAAAACCCCGATGCCATGCGACACATCCATAACCATGCTTTTAGCAATGTGGTGGCTGAGGATTTGATTGTCCCTAAATACCTAAAAACGATCGGCCCTTATGCCTTTAGTCGTACTGAAATCACAGAAATCTCCTTAAAAGGCGATATTGAAGTGATTGGTGAGTGGGCTTTTGGGTATGCCTCATTAAGTGGTGAAGTGGTTTTTCCAGACACTTTAGTAGCAATTGAAGCTAGTGCTTTTGCCTTTAGTGAAGTAAGTGCCATTGACTTAAACGATGGTTTAAAAACCATTGGTAACGGTGCTTTTAATGGCCTAGAAGAAATAGAAAGTGTCTTCATTCCAGCTAGTGTTGAATATATAGGCAGAAGCGCCTTCCGCCGGATGAGCGCCTTAGAAGTAGTCACGTTTGAAGCGGGTTCACAATTGAGTGAAATTAACGATAATACGTTTAGTGATGCAGACAGTCTTGAGACCATCCATTTACCCGACAACTTAGAAATCATCGGACATCATGCCTTTAGCAACAATCAAGCGATGAGCCATATAAACATCCCCAATAGCGTTACAACCATAAAACCTTGGGCTTTTAGCAGTATGAGTGAACTATATGAAATCACGATTCCACAAGGCATCGAGGTTTTAGCCGAGCGTATCTTTTATGATACGGATTCCTTAAAACATGTCCATCTACCAGATTCCTTAGAAATTATTGAAAGCAATGCCTTTTATCAAGCCACCGCCATTGAAGAGATAGAATTACCTGACGGATTAAAAGTCATTGAAGGCGATGCGTTTAGACAAGCAACTTCGCTTCATACCATCAATTTACCACAAAGTCTAGAAACCCTTAAACATGGCGTATTTAGAGAAACCGACTCGTTAAATGAAATCACCATTCCCAGCAACATTACCATTATCCCTTATTGGTTATTCTTAAATAGTGGCGTTAATCACGTTGAATTGCATGATGATATAAAAATCATTGAAAACCGCGCCTTTCAAAACACAGAAAACTTACAAAATATCATCTTGCCTGAAAACTTAGAAAGAATAGAACACAACGCCTTTAACAACTCTAACTTACATTGGATCTACATATACGAAGGCTTAGAACATATGTCTAATTATGTTTTTGATGGGGCTTCTGATGTAATCATCTATCATGAGGGTCCTTACACCCCCTCACATTGGCTGGATTTCAACCCACAAAACCGGCCTATTGAACACGAGACCGATCTTAATGATATCATGGAATAAAATCAAAAAAAGACTGCCTTTGCAGTCTTTTTTGTTGGTTTATACGGATTTTACGTACGTGACGCGACCCGCTTCATTTTTTACGGCTTTAAAATCCATCTTTTCCAAATAGCGCATATGCTTAGCGTTTTTCGTATCCGTGACAAACTCTTCATAGCCATCATTTCTAAAAACCTCAGCCATATCGGTAAAGACATATTTTCCGGTTCTAAAATCGCGGTAAGCAGGGGTGACAAAATCCAAGATGATCTCTAAGGTCTTATCGTCTTTTTTGCGGGCGATAAATAACCCCGCTGGAATCATATTACGCAAGATAAAAAACCGATAATCGCTCTTATCTAAATCCGCTTTGCCCATCGCTGTCTTAATCGGTTCATCATAAAAGTTTAAGAAAGATTTTAGATACTCATCTTCTTTTTCTACGCTGATGACATCAAAATAATCTTTGGCTTGAAACATCTGTCTTAAATAATAAACATTGATGGAAAAAATCCCCACATTCATAATCATGACCGGCAGCGCATCGATAAAAAACCCATACATAAACATAAAAATAGATCCAATTAAATTAATAATTCTTAATTTCTTAACCGAACTCATCAACAAAGAAACCAAGATCACAAATGAGGCGAATATACCAAAATACTCTACAAAATTTTCAAAACTCAACGTCATTCACTCCTAATAATTTTACGCTTTTATTATAACATATCCCCCTAAATAAAGCATCCTTTAAACACCTAAAATAAGGTGAAAAACGAATGTTTCTCTGCTCATTTTTTGAGGGCCATAATCTATCTTAATCGATTTTTGTTTATGGCTTTAAAAAGTTTTTTCATCCTAGCTTACCATAATACTTTAACCAAGCAAAAAAAGCCTCGAAAGGCTTTTATATTTAAGGCAAATAATCTATAAATTCAAATTTAAGCTGTGTGTCTTGGAAAGTAATCTGACTTAATCTTTTTTTCTTCTTTTGTTACCAATCTTAAATAGTTAAACGCAAGCATCATAGGTATTATATTCATCGCTAAGAGTAACAACACTCTAAATAGTATTGAAAAAGGTAATGCCGCAAAGATCAATGTGCTCAATATGAAATAGGCATATAAAATCATCGCGATAAATAGGGTGTGGTATAGGATTAAAGCAATAATGATTTTCTTTTCAGAAAAATCTTCTTTTTTAAGTTTCTTTAAGATCATAATCCCTAAAACCATAAGTAGTGATAACCAAAGTAACGACAAGATACTCATTGAATCCATTGTTGCTAATAAAAACGCGCCGAGTATAACCGAATAATAAGCCATCACCTTTGCAGAAACATACGTATTCATCATAGATTTACACTCCGTTTAACTGATTAAAAATTTACCTTAAATACCATTATTTATCGCTGAATGGAAAAATTAATGCCGCATAATCGGGATACTGAGCTTTGTAGGCATCGAGACTTTCATCAGGTACAAATATTTTGGTCGATTCATCTATGTAAAATATTTCAGATAAATCTCTATTTGAAGGGGCACCAAAAAGTAAGAATTCCACAAAGCCATCGGTATGAAGACGCGTGAAGACAATTTCTTCAAGTGGTGAGGTGGTCGAAAATGCGGACATATCGATGCTTTCTACCGATGGTGGTATTTCGATGCGTTTTAAGTTTGTGCTTGCAAAGGTGAATGAATGGATGGTTTTTATGCCTTGTGGTAGTGTGATGGTTTCAATGCTGCTACTTTGAAACGCGGATTGATCGAGCATCTCAAGACTATCAGGTAAATTTACGTTTCTTAAAGCGGGCGTATGGGCAAACGCAGAATATTTAATGGTTGTGATGCCTTCGGGCAATACCACTCGTTTTAGCGCTTCAAAACAATCAATTCTATAAAGACAGTTAAATGCATGGGAGGGAATAACCGTCACATCCTCAGATATAATGACTTCATTGATGGCTTCGCCTCCGTAACGAGGCACACCGTTGGGTGTAAGGCCATAAGGCGCATATAACGTTGATTCACCGTAAGGATTATAGCGATAAGACGCTACGGTAAATGCGGCGTCTTTTCGCCTCAATGTCCCGTTTTCGCTTTTGAGCTTCCAATCTTCGAATGTCGCTCCACGGCTTTCGTTCATGATTTTACCGTCTTCATCGCTGATCATCACAGAAGCCAAATCAACACGCGCTTCATTCTCACCCTTCAGTATCATGCTTAGTTTACCGCCGAACTCAGTCTCTACCACAAAGGAATGTATGCCGGTTGTATCAATTGAACCTATATCCAAAAGCATTCCGCCTTGGATAATCACAACTTCTAAAGTAGCCCCCGCGCTTAAGGATGCCACATCAATATCAATCGTCGCAAACGCCGTTTCATCAAAAGCGATGCGCTTATCAAGTAGGAACTCTAGTTTATCACCACTACTCAGCTGTGCCTCAAAGACACCACCCTTGCAGTCTTCATGAAAATCCACGCACGCGGTTACGGTATTTTCTAGCGTTGAGATAACGATGCGATCAAGCTTAGATTCATCCATATCGGGTAGGTAGAGCCCACTTTGTTCATCATACCAATCGAAATTGACCGGCTCATCTTCCACATATCTTGTACCGTCCATTAAATTAAAATGTTCAAGCAGCGGCACGCGTGCTGGCAGACCGCCACTAAAATCTTCAGGCACAAGGTTTGAAGCATCGATCTGATGCGGATCAAACAAAAACTGCCATACCTCTTCATCTACTTCACGCCATTCGTAGACGCCTACGTTCGCTCTAAGAAGCACATCTTCATCCCTAAAGCGGCCATCCTCAAGCATCCTAAGCGCCTTTGAATCGATTAGCTTGTTTCTATCAGAACCATCGTAGCGCCAATAAAGCACACCATCATCGGTTTCAATGGTAAGAAGGCTTATGTCATCGACTCCCTTAAGAAGGCTAGCATCGATTAAGGGATGCCACTCATCTTGCGAATCTTGATATACAATTGTGGTTTCTTCCAAATCAAATGCATAACCAACACCCCGGTTACAAGCAAACAAACTCAATCCCCAAACTAACGTCATAAGGACTAACAATGATTTATGCTTCAATGCTTGCATGATATACCACCCTTTCAATAGCATACACCTTTATTTCAGTATATCATATTTTTTTGAGGGCGAAAAGACGCGTGTTATTTTACAATATGATCTCTATCTAGGTTATTATAGTTTTAGTCTGTTAAAAGCAATAAAATACCTTTATTATAACGACCAACGGCTTAGATGGTTCTAAGTGTTCGTCTTTTTAAAGCTAAATTCACCACATTATACACGGATATGCAAAAATGATGGCGCATGCTGATAAAAACACCTCCATACTATGTGTATAGTATAGAAGTGCTTTTAATTCATTCTTTACTAAATGAGGTTCACTTTAATACTTGAACAAGCTTTTTTATGATTTCGTGAATAATGACGTGTTTTCTTTAAGGTTCATCAAAAGAGCTTTTTCTTGCATGTTATTGACTTCGCCATCCGCTTTTTTATTTAAAAACTTATAATCCGGATGCATAATTTGGTACGTATGACCATAAATAGCACCATGTTCTTCCGATGCTTCAATCGGTTTTATGATGTGATCAGCCTTTAGCGATTGAATTAAGCTCAATCGGTCCTTTTTAACATCGAGATCAAACTTAACGCCTTGATAATTAACCCACCCCATCAAAACACGGTGAACCGACATTTTCCAGCCATCATAATTGGTGTAGATTCGCATCTCAACACCTCCTTTTTAGGTATTTACCTAAAAAGAAAATCCCTATCATATAAATAGGGAGTTTTTCCCTATATATAGGTCATCATTGACCTCAGGATTTAGCACCTTACCTTATGGGCAGGTTGCTGTACGGTATGAGCCTGTCTCAGCCGTACTCTTTATAGGTTATCATTATCTTAGCACAATTTATGAGATAAGTCATGGATTTTAAGGCATTTAATGGGTTATGAATGCCTTTGTAGGGTTCGATACGGTTAAGATTCAATTTAAAACGCGGCGCAGGTTCAGGTATTGATTTTACTTTATCGATAGACGCTTAAATCATATTATAAAGATTAACCTTGCGATTTAAAAACAGTTATTGAACCTAGATAACAAGGCTGAGCGTATCTGTGATGAGCAAAATCGCTTAATAATTAAGCAGATGATTAGATAAATCATCGACTGTATCAAAAAGATGATTTGGATGAGCGGTTTCTAAAATCTTACGGGTGTCATACCCCCATGTGACCCCCAATATTTCAATGGAAAACCGTTGACAGGCTTCAATATCACGTAGTTCATCCCCAATATAGGTTGTTTCATGCTTGTCAACCTTGAATTTTTTCATCATTTTTTTGATGCTACGTTCTTTTTTAAACAGTGGTGCTTTGCCACTAATCGCATCAAACCCATCCAATTGATGATTTTTTAAGAAAGATTCGATGATGGACTTCCGGTTAGAAGAAACAATCGCGACTTTATATCCATTTTCTTTTAATGTCTTAATCAAATCTGCCATGCCTTCAAAAAAAGGCGCCGTTTCAATTTTTTCATGGAAAATCTTAGCAGCTTGTTTCATAAGCATCGGTAATTTGTACAAAGGGATTTCAAGCGCTTTGAGTTTTTCTCTGAGCGACAATTGGTTAAAGGCCCTGATTTCCTCTTCGGCGAGAATTTCCAAATCATATTGCTTCGCAAGATTGATATAGACTTCATAAGCAATGAACTTTGTATCTGCGATGGTGCCATCAAAATCAAAAAGGATAAGTTTTCTAGACATAACGTTTTTTACTCCCTAAAAATAACACCGCAAAAAAGCCAGCTAAGAAAATCACAATATAACTTATCAACACGGCAAAATCTAAGGTTAACTCATAAGGGAGTATGTGGACGATTGAGCCCAATAAAAACCCTGTAATAAGTGAGTAAGTGGTTGCGGTGTAATGTTTCAATAAAATTTTCATCATTTTAGAAAACATGACAAAACCCACCAAAGATCCAAGCCCCAAAAGTAAGAGTAATGGCCAATATAAATTAGACATAGCAGAAATCATGGTGCCATACATCCCTAAAGTCACTAGCAACATTGACCCACTAATACCAGGAATAATTGCGGTGCCTGTACTCAAAATACCAGCGATAAAAAGACTCAATCCAGTGATAAAGGTGAGCTCGACAATAACGTTTTGATTACCTGAAGAAAATTGACCTATAACAACGACAAACAAAAACGCAAAAAAGATAGTGACAAGGTGTTTGATTTCAATACGGTGCACATTATTCGTTTTAATCTGTCTTACAATGGATGGAATGGTGCCAAGAATTAAACCAGCAAATAATAAATTCATGCGGATGGGGAATCTTGCAAGCAAGCTTTCCATTAATGAAGCGAATAAGAATGTCGCAAGTAGCATGCCCGTGATAATCGTTAGTAAAAAGGCCAAAGCATACCATTTGCCTTGTTGTTTACTTAGTAAAATATCAAACGAATCAATCGTTTTTTTATAAACGCCGGTGATTAATGCAATGGTCCCGCTACTCACACCAGGAATAATTGCAGCTATACCCATCAATGTACCCGCAAAAAACGATTTAAGATACTGTAAAGGGTTCATCATAACAAATCTCCTCCAAATATAAATTTGTGTTTATGTATTCATGATGTAATAATCTTCATATTAACAAAGGAATTTTAAGCTAGTGTAAAAGAACTATTAAGTGCCTTTAAATTTACGTTAAATTTTTTCGTGTTAGTCTAATGATAACCCTAGTGATTCATATACACGACTTACCCTCTTTCAAGAAATATTTTAAATTAACTCATAACATTTTTTAACTAAGCCGACCACCGGCCTCCAGGCTCCAACCACCGGCCTGAACGTCATTTTGACCCCATAAAAAAAGCCCCGGAGGGCTAAAAAAGGCAAAATGGCGTTCCGGGAGGGATTCGAACCCCCGACCGACGGCTTAGAAGGCCGTTG
>CAZCSL010000017.1:0-34471 GCA_964501415.1 uncultured Candidatus Izemoplasmatales bacterium | reverse complement strand
GTTTGGGTTACTCGGTTTAGTTTCGGGTGCCATGATTGGATTTTTTGGCGATATCTATATCAACAACAGAAGAATGAAGTTTGAAGCTTACAAAGATATCAAACGCATTCTTAACCGTATCCATAATAAGTTAGTGGATGATCATTCCAAGATTCAAAAATACTATGTTGATCATAGAGGCAAAGACCCAAAGGAAAATATTTTGGCCTTAAAGGATTTTCATTGGCAAGTTATGGAGATTTATAAAGAGTTTCGTATTTACTTTGGCGATTTAAAAGCTTACGAGTTACAATCGGCGGTCTATAATTACTACTATGAACTCGCTAAAGAAAAAAGCGATGAAACATTTAGTGAAAACCAATTCTTCATGGCCTATCAGGCGCTGAAAGATGCGTATGGTTTAATGATTAGTGAGGTTAAACTAGGTTTAATTAGCGTCAATTTCATCAAAAAGGCCGATAACAAACTAGAGAAAAACAAAAAAGAAGAATATAAAAAGTATACTTCTAGATTAGAACAAACCTTATCTAGGGACTTAAAAGACAAGGTTACTACCACCGATGATGACTCTCCAGTAGGAAAAGCGGCTAGTGTGGTTAAAGAGCGCATGGGTTCTTTTGAAGATGAGCTAAAGAACAGATTATAGGGACTTAGACTTTGTAAAGAAAAATCTAAGTAGTATACGATAGTATGAATAGCGCAAAAATCTGGTTTTAACAAATAGCGAATAAAACCGAGGATTATCAACTTTTTAAAAATCCTCGGTTTTTTTGTTGGCAACGTTGAAAATAGGGCTTATAAAACCTATGAGTTTTGATGCTTTTTAAGTAGTGTGGTATCTTCTTGAGTTTCATGCATCCTTAAGTAAGATAGAGTTCAGGGTGAATCCGGGGTTCATCAACCAATTAAATTCTTTTTTATTGGCTTGATTAAGCTTTATTTATAGTATAATAAAAGAAGGAAGTCTTATTGAACGACTTTGTTACAAACAAATGCACACAATTTAGCTTTTTTTTATGAAAACATTATAGTGGAGGACAAAATGTGGATTAAACGAGTAGGGGCAATCAGTTTATTAGTTATGTTATTTGTGGGTTTTACCTTAACCCTGCCTAAGGTGTTTGATGGGGAATCAGAATCAAAGGGTTCACTTAAGATGTATCGTCAACTTAAAGAGGCCATTGAAATCTTGGATGGCTACTACCTAACGGATGAAATTATCGTTGCTTTAGATGAAGATGATTCCATCCAAGATTACGAACAACTACTGCATGCAAGAAAGATCGGTGAAATGCGTAATGGCTCAATCCGTATGGAAATTGAGGATGGCAAAACGTTTGAAGATATTTTAGAGCTTCATCGTAATAACGATGAGCTCTTAGCCAAAGTCTTTCCGCACCGCACTTATCAATTAATGCATCAAGGGGATGAATCCAATCAAGCCCCGCATTTCGATGTGTTAAATATGTCTGGTGCATGGCAACATTCAACAGGTGAAGGCATCTCGGTGGCGGTCATTGATACGGGCATTGATTATTATCACGAAGGGTTTTTAGGCATAGTCTCAGAACGTTCTTATAATGCCATGACTTTTGAAGTGGGTCTTGAACATGTGTTGGATTCGGATGGCCATGGAACCTCTGTGGCCTCGGTCATTAAGCATCGTTATGATGGCTTAGCCCATCAAGGAATAGCCCCGGACGTTGAGTTGATTGTGATTAAAACGAGTGATTATGATACGATATACCAATCCGAACTGGATGAAGCGATTCATTATGCGATGCAAGAAAATGTAGATGTAATCAATATGTCTTTAGGTGCGCCCGCTTATTTCTTTTTTGATGAATTTATGGCCCAATCCATTGCGTTGTTAGAGGCCGCGATTGAACAAGGGATTATTATTGTAGCCGCGGCGGGAAATGAAAGTTCAACGAGTAAAGTATATCCCGCTTCACATCCAAAAGTCCTCAGTGTTGGTGCGACCACGTTTGAGGGGGATGAACTCGCTCAATATTCCAATTATGGGCGTTATGTTGATGTGGTGGCACCGGGAAGAATCGAAACCCTCGAAGTTGGGGGTGGAACTGAAGTTGTTCAAGGAACCTCGATTTCCGCTCCGGCGGTCGCCGGTGTTGTGGCTCTTTATTTATCTCTCAATCCCGAGGCAAGCTTTGAAGAAGTATATGGGATGTTGATTAGCACGTCCAATGATCTAAACATGGTCGGTCGTGATTTGCAGTTTGCCTATGGCCAGGTTGATGCAGAAGCCTTTTTGACGGCTGAAAAAGGGACTATGACCTTTATCGATGAGTATCAGGATGCCTCAAAGGTTAAATATAGCGCCCTTGATTATCCGATTGTCGATCTGTGGCGTCCTGTGCATCAGTACTTACGCTATGGGGGCTGGAGCTATGACCAAGAAGGAAACAACGAAGTTTCACTATATCACGATCTTTTAACCCAAGATACCGTTTTTTATAAACAATGGGCTGCCTATGAAGATGAAACCCATCGTGATTTATTTTTATATAAAACCCATGATGTGCATGTTTCAGTTGTCAGTTATCACGGCGATGAAAGAACCGTTAATCTACCAGAGTATGAAAAAGACCTACCGATCAAAGTCATCGCACCCTATGCTTTTGCCTCGCTTTATGATATGCACCGAATAACGTTAAGTGAAAACCTTGAAGTTATTGAAACCCATGGGTTTTTTGAAAGTTCTATCAGTCAAATCGAGTTTGCAAAAGACGGTAACCTAACCACCATTGAAACCGAAGCCTTTTACTTTGTCCATCATTTAAGCGACATTGTTTTACCTGATTCAGTTGAAATTGTTGAAGACTTTGGGTTTTTTATTATTACCGATCTTTCCTATGTATCGATTGGTAAAAATGTTAAATCGATTGGCGATAACGCTTTTGTGCCTTTCTTAACGTCACTTCATAACATGGGTGATTTTGATTGGATTGATGTACATCCCGATAACGCTCATTTTACCAGCGTTGATGGCGTTCTTTACGATAAAGCCATGACAACACTAGTGCTTTACCCAACCCAAAGAACAAAGAGCGAATTTATCCTACCCGATAGTATCACAACCGTTGAAACCACAGCCCTGGATTTCCAAGAACATTTAGAAGTGCTAGTGCTTGGCAAACAGGTTGAAAAATTGCCCGATGAGCTCAATTTATTCAATCTAAAAGCGATACATGTGCATCCTGACAATCCTTTCTTTTCAAGCCATCAAGGCGTTCTTTATGATGATACCATGACTATCTTACTTCACTATCCAGTTTTGGCATCAAATTTCGAAATGGTTATTCCACCTAGCGTCAATTATTTTCATCAAAGGGCCTTTAACACATTTGGGGTTTTTACGAACCGCAGTGAAGTTCATACCTTGATGTATTTGAGTGAAGATTTAATCGCGCGCGAACTCGATGAAGAAGCGTTACTATCTAGAGGAATAGAGCCAAGTGATTTATTGGGGATTGAAGAAATAAGTCGTGTATTGAATAACTTTAACATCGTCTTAAAAAACATTTACATGAGCGAAGCCATGGTCACAGCAGTAATCGATGACTTTGAAGACGTTTGGTTTAACGAAAGAGGTTATGAGTTGCATGCGTATGACCAACTGACGATAAAACCGCAAACGCTTAAAGACAAATATCATTTTGATTATGAAATGAATGTGGATTATGATATTCGCTATCAAGATGAAATCATTGGTGAGGTGTTGCTTAAAGAAATCGTTGAGCTTGACCAAGCGTTTAAAAATACAACATTAAATAATATAACGTTTACGTATTTAGATCAAACCGAAACGATTGAACTGCCGCTTTATCCTAGTATTACCTTTGACACAAGGGGCGGGGCGTATTTAGAAGAGATTCGATATCATGAGTCCATCGCGACACTTAGTACCCTACCTCAAGCAAAAAAAGTGGGGTATCACTTTACCGGTTGGTATCTCGATAAGGATTATGAAGAAGCGTTTGATGCTGAAACGCTATCGAGTCGCGTGACGCTTTATGCACACTATGAGCCTTTAACCTATACCATCCATTATCACTATGACGATCAAACAACGCTAAGACATTATGATTTCGATGAAACGATTGATTATGTCGTCTATGTTGAAGATCAAGTCTTAGTGGATTGGGTCGATGAAACCGGAAAATCATATTTCTTGCATCACATGCCCAATCAAGACCTTGAACTTTACCCGGTATTTGAGACCATCCCAGATGACCCTAGCTATGATGATTACCGTTTTACTATAGCATCAGGGTATGCGATCATTACAGATTATATCGGCAACGATGCGGTGATAAACTTACCTCGTTATTATCAAGACGATGAAGGGGATATTTATTATATTAAGCGTATGAACACAGGGGTGTTTTTAGGTAATAAAACGGTTGAAGAAGTCATCTTTGAAGACCATTACCGTGATATTGGAACCCGCGCTTTTTACCGTGCGACCAATCTTCGCGAGGTTCATCTGCCAAACCAACTAGAAATCATCAGACCATATGCTTTTAATCATGCTGAAAGCTTGGAATCAATTATGATTCCTAAGCATGTTGATTCCATTGGTAAATCGGCTTTTCTTGATGCCGTACATCTTGCCAAAATTGAGTTTGCAAGCGAGGCACGTATTACCCATATCGATCGACTCGCTTTTAGTTATGTTAGCCAAACTGAAACATTGACTTTGCCCGATTCTATTGACTTTATTGGCATGAATGCGTTTGCTAGTATGGACAACTTAAAGACGATTAAACTTCCCTCGTATTTAAAGACTATCACCCAAGGATTGTTTTTTGATACGCCTATTCAATCGCTAAAGCTGCCTGAGACTTTAGAATCGATTCATCCTGAAGCGTTTGCAATGACCGATTTACAATCGCTTGTCATTCCTGAACGCGTCAATCATTTGCCGGGTCTTTTGTTCAACCGTAGTTCAACGATTACGACCTTAGAAATCGGGGCATCGGTAACTACCATGCATACCGACGCCTTAGCGAATATGACTGGACTCGCCTATATTTCAGTCGATCAAGACAATAGTCGCTTTATTGTAATCGATGATATGCTATTGTCTATAGATCAAAGTAAACTTTTGATTTATCCTAGTGCTAATCCAAATAGAAATCTCACCGTTCCAAAAAACATCCGACACATTAATGCTTATGCTTTTTCAGGCGCGCAGCACCTTGAGTCTGTCACGATGAGCAATGAAGTTCAAACGATTGGCCGAGGGGTTTTTAGAGAGGCCAATAAAGTTAGCCATATTGACCTGTCAAATGCCATCACCCATATTCCACAAGAAGCCTTTATGGGCGCTCGCGCCTTAAGGACACTCACCATTCCTGAACAGGTTGTTTCAATCGGGACAAGCGCTTTTCAAGAAAGCGGGATTGAGCATATCATCCTTCCCGATAGTGTTCGGCGTATAGATAATAATGCGTTTATGATGACAGAAAACTTAGAATCTATCGTTTTTCCCGATGGAATCACGATAGACTATGCAGTCCTTTATTTATCGCATGCTAGCTCAGTCGTTTTCAAAGGAGATTTGGACTTTAGGACGGACCGTAATGTCATGGGCGCTATTCAACCGTTTGGAGAAATGCCTAATTTAGAAGCCATTTACATCCATGAAGCCTTTGAAACATCGCTAATCAACTATATGCAGTTTCTTGAATCGTATAATTTAGATAAAATTGCCGTTTTTGATCAACTTCAATTGGATGAATCTGCACAACATATTAATGTTGATGATGATTTAAATCAATCATTCGTCAATTTAGTAAACGACCAAACCGTCATTTATCAAGTCCCATTCTTGAATATGATTGAATCAAAATATGCACATAATCCATTACTTATTGAATCAGGCGTCAATCAGTTTGTCATTCAAAATGGCGAAACATGGATGACTATTGAGATAACATTAGAAGCTCCGATTATCCAAATACGTTATATCGATTATCAAGATCGATTACTGAATCAAGCATACTATGTACAAGGCAGTGTGCTATCACCCCCAGATTTAACGACTTATTATGCAGATGAAACATATGTATATCATTTTATAGGTTGGGAAGCAAATGAGGGTATTGCCATGGAAAACACCGCGATACGAGCCATTCATTCGCAGTATCCTTTTAAAGAACTAATCGAACTCGCTGGCCCAAAAGAAGTTTTACTTGGATCGGATGAACCATATTATAATGTCATTATATCCCCTGATTTTAGCGATGATTGGGATTGGTGGTATTATCATGAAATCGATTTTGAAACCCCCGGTATTTATGAAATAGAAGTAACCATTACTGATAGTGCCAGCCATATGGATTTATTTACGGTGGTCTTTGAAGTTCGCGTCATCGAAGACAATGAGGTTCTATTAACGCTGCTTGGCTCAAGTGATGTCTTCGTTGAAATTGGATCAGATTGGGCAGATGAAGGCGCGACATGTGTTTATGCTGATGGCACACTGTGCGCCACAGATAAGACGACCGATGTAGATCTTGATCAAGTTGGAAGTTATCACGTGACTTATAGCTACATTGATGATGATGGTAATGAACATGAGGTTACTCGTACCGTTAATGTGGTAGATACAACCCCACCTATCGTTAGTTTAAAGCCATCACTTGATACTATTCAAAAAGGTAGTGCATGGCACGATGGTGGCGTTAATGTTTTTGATCACAGTGATTATTCGATTGAAATTATCGGCGATGTAGATGTGACTGATGTAGGCACGTATGTGATAAAATATAGCGTGAGTGATGTTTATGATAATAACACCACAGTAAAACGGCTTGTGAATGTCATTGAAGCAGAACCAAGCGTTGAATTTCAATTACATAAATCGCTAACAACCATTCCGGTAAACACGGCCTTCACCGATGAAGGATGCACCGTTATCATTGATGGGCGGTCCTCAACTTGCACAGTCAAAGAGAATACAGTAAATCAAAATATTCCAGGCGTTTATACGATTACGTATAGTGCTATTTTTCAAGAGGTTGAGTATACCTATTATCGCTATATTTTCGTGGTTGGTGATCATACATTACTCAGTTTAGATGCGGTCATGCAAAATCGAAAGGAAGATGAGTTATGTTAAAAAAACCCCTACAATTGTTAAGTTTATTGGTTATCATTTTACTGGTTGCATGTAACCCATCAAAGACCGATGAACCAACCAAAACTGAGGTAACCCTAACGCTACAAGCCGGTCACGATACTATTGAACAAAACACAGAATGGCAAGATGCTGGGGTTCTTGTTAAAGGCGAGAATATCGATGAGATAATCTACACTAATGATACTGTAGATAGCAGTGTCATTGGATTGACTCGTGTAACCTATCAATATACTATTCAAGAAGAAACCCTCACTAAAGATCGTTACATCATGGTGACTGATCAATCCCAACTTAGCATTGAATTGGTGCCGGGAGTTGATACCGTCATGTTAGGGGATACGTGGGAAGATGCTGGGGTTATGGTCTCATCAGACACCAACGTTTCGGTAAGTGGTACGGTTAATACCAATTTGGCGGGCACCTATGAAATCATCTATACCATTACCAATTCTGCGGGACAAAACCTTAGCGTTAAACGCATTGTTCATGTGATAGACTAGATAATAAGATATCCTCAGTACTTTCAGCCTGAGGATATCTTTTTGAACCACCAAGGATCAATCATAATAGTCAAAGCTGATTATTTTGTAAAGTCAAATCTGTGCCATCTAAAACAAAAAATTAAGCATAAAATATACCACAAGACAATAAGAACTCAAATGATTCTGCATGCCAATCAATTTTATAAAAGGCATAAAGTTTAATAAATGTAAGAGGTCTAATCATGCTAAAAATACTTAAATCCCCTAAAGAATTTATTGTTGATGTATTTAAAGAAAAAGATATTGTCTTTTTATCTGAAGACCACGCAGTTAAGGATAATCTACTCTTTGTCAAGGAATTAATCCCTCACTTATACCAAGCGGGGGTGGCTTATTTAGGCATGGAATTTGGGGCTAGTGAAGACCAAGAAAAACTAGATAAGCTTATTACAGGAGATGTTTATGATGCTGATGAGGCCAGAGACATCATGTTTTCATATAACGTGATATTTCCTTATCAAGAATACCTGGATTTATATGAAGCGGTGTTTAACTTTAATCAAAGTCTAGCTAAGAACCAAAATAAGTTTCGGATTCTAAACTTATCTTACCGCTTTGATTGGTCTAAATTTAAAAAACCCTACACCGAAGAAAATAAAGCCTTAGTCTTCACTAAAGGCGATATTGAAGCGTATAGAACCAATATCATTAAGCAACAGGTTCTAGACACGGGCAAAAAGATCCTTATTTTAACCGGTACCATTCATGCCTTTACCAAGTTTCGTTTTGAAGGCTCAAAAAACCAATACTTTGGCCAAAGAGTCTATGATTTAGCGCCAAATAAAACCTATAACATTCAACTACATGAATATACCAGAAATGATCAAGGCCAAAGAATATCGCCATGCAAAGAAGAAGTGGAGGCTTATTTTAAGGAGTTTGCTTCTCCTGTAGGCATGGATTTAAGTAACTCACAAATAGGCGATTTGCCTTTTGAGTTATACCAACATAAACCCGTTTTGTTAAAAGAACTCTTTGATGGCTATATCTATTTAAAACCACTTAAAGACCGACAAGGATGCATCGTAGATAAAGGTTTTTTAAACGGTAAAACCTTGCAAGATATCCAGCAAAATTTTCCTGATCCCAATTGGCACAAGATACCAAAATCTTTTGAAGATTACTGGCAGTTAGTCTATGATTATGTTGATTTAGACAAACGCTAAAACAATAATAGAACGGGCGATATATAAAAATGTAATGCCCTTAAAGGAGAGAATTATGATTAAATTTGGTCTGATTGGCGCCGGTAGAATTGCCCATGCCTTTGCCGCCGCAATTAAAGTTACGGACGCCAAACTGGTGGCGGTAGCCTCAAGAGATGAAAAGAAAGCTTTAACTTTTAAAGAACAATACAACCTAGAAAAAGCGTATGGGTCTTATGAAGAATTGTACAACGATGAAACCATCGATTGTATTTATGTGGCGACCCCACACGGCCTTCACTATGAACAGATGCTTGATATTATTAAAGCCTCTAAACACATCCTTTGTGAAAAAGCGTTTACGCTTAATCACAAACAAGCTTTGGATGTTTTTAAGAAGGCCAAAGCGAAAAACCTCTTTGTGATGGAAGCGATGTGGACACGGTTTTTACCTGTGATCAAAAAAGTAAAAGCTTTAATCAAAGAAGGCATTATCGGTGAGGTAAAAACCCTAGAAGCGTGTTTTCATTTTAACCCCGAAAAAAACGAGCGTGATCGTTTGTTTAATATAGACCTTGGCGGTGGGGCGTTACTTGATATCGGCATTTATCCCATCACCTTGGCAAACTTGATCTTAGGTGAACCCAAACAAATAGAATCTAACGTAAAGCTATTTAAAACGGGCGTAGATTTAGAAGAAACAATCACCTATCACTACGATCATGCGGTAGCTTACCTCAGTGCTTCTTTAGACAAGGAAGAAAAAAGAGAAGCGATAATCAAAGGCACAAAAGGCCATATTTTTCTTCCGCATTTTTGGGCCGCAGAAAAGGCCTTGGTTTATGATGAACATAATCAATTGATTAAAACGATTGAACAAAAACACCAAGTGATGGGTTTTGAATATGAGATTAATGAAGTGATTGACTGTATTGAGAAAGGCAAACGAGAAAGTGATACTATGCCTCATGAGACCACGATAGCCATTTTAAAACAAATGGACGGATTAAGAAAAACATGGGGTCTATCTTATCCGCAAGAATAAATCTATACAAGCACGCCAAAAAGGCGTGCTTTTTTATGTAAATGGGTGTTTTAAAGCCTTTTTTATTTAGAATAATTTCTAAAGAAGCGCTAGAAATAACGGTTTATTTGTAAAAGCAAAACATATTTAGAAAAATTATGGTTTATCATGCGAACTTATTTCTATGATGTTATGATAGGCAAGTAACAAGATCAAATTAGGATAAAAAAATGGAGGGTTTTATATGAACAAAGTTTTTACTTTATTACTAGCCTTAACAGCACTTATCACAATTAGCGCTTGTGGTAGCACCGAAGATCAAGATTGGCTGTACGATGGTTATGCCTTAGTTCATGGACACTATGTTGGTGTGGTAAACATAGAGGTTGATGAGGAAAACGTCGTTTCAGACATTTGGTTGGATGAATACTATTTGCCTTATAACTGGGCACGCGTATCAGAAGACCATGCGGGTGCTGATGATGTGATCGAAGTTACCATGCGCGGTAATCCTGTTTACTTTGCGAAGTACATTGTGATTGAAGATACGCTATTCACCGGTGAAGCTACTGATGGGTATGTAGCATATACCGCTGAGGATATCGATGATTTTTATACATGGATTGATGTCGAGGAAAATGCCGATTGGTATGTCCGTCAAGTTCAAGAAGGTAATTTCTTCTTAGCCAATGAAGATGGTAGCGAATCATCTTATGAACGCGTTGAATCTAGTTCTCTTGAAGCGATGAGAAAATCCGAAAGTGACTATTGGCGCTTTGGCGACTTAGGCTGGGATGGCAACCGCGATAAAACCGTTGATGCTTTAATCGGTTTGAATTTAAGTGATGAGCCAACTATCGAGCGAAACGAAGATAATATCTGGGAAGTCAACGACAGTGAAACAGGCGCAACATGGAATGATTTCAAGGACTACTATGATGTTATTTTGCGTGCGTTTAATAATGGGACTGATTAATTAGTTTATTGATTTAGTAGAACACTTGTTATTAATACTATGATACATACAAAAGCCCTTGCAAAAATGCGAGGGCTTTTAATTTGTTTATCAACTTATTAATATTATTCTATTTTAAGTAGGTTATTTCTTAGCCTAAATGACGTCCACCGTCAAAATAAAGGATACTACCAGTCATATAGGCATTTTCTTTACTTAGAACATAGGCGACAAAATCAGCAATTTCACCAGGTTCACTAACGCGGTTTAACGGTATCTTCTTAATCGATTTATCGTGTTGGTCTTGATCGTTAAACATATCGTTCATCGGTGTGCGCGTTGCACCGATGGCTAACGCGTTTACTTTAATCTCCTTTGACGCAAGTTCAAGTGCCAAAGATTTTGTCAACATATTCAAGCCCGCCTTAGAGGCATCATAACTAAACTTACCCACCCTTGGTTTTTCTCCGTGCACCGATGAGATGTTTAGGATGCGACTATCTTTACGCATCAGGGGTAAAAGTCCTTGGATCAAAAAGAAAGGTGCTTTTAGATTGGTGTTTAAAACCTCATCCCACTCTAAAGATTTAACGGATTCAATACCGCCTATGTATTGTAGCGCCGCATTATTAATCAAAAAATCAATTTGAGCAACTTGGTTTTTAATTTCCTTTATCGCATTTTCTAAAGCCTTTATATCACTTAAATCACAATGAATGTGCGTAAAACGCAAAGACTCAGTCTTTTTTTTTGGTGGGGCGGCTTTATCCAAAGAGATAACATTGATACTTTCTTTGATAAATCTTTTGGCAATCGCACGGCCTATGCCTTTAGAAGCCCCTGTGATAATAGCTACTTTATTGTTCAATCGGATCACCTTCATTCATGATTTTTTGTTTTAAGTAAATTTCAAATGCTTCATCCACGTAGATTGAGGTATTGAGCAAAGCTTCGATAGTAGCGATATTTTGATGCAAATCTTGCAAAGTCATCTCAGCTAAATCTGTACTAAATTCAAGTGCTTCTGTGGCCTTTTTAAAATCGGTTGGTCGGTTGATTTCTTGAAATAAATTGATCAAAGAGTTTTCCAAAAGGAGGGCTTTTAAGTAGCGGTGTTGATTTTCAAAAAGCTTAGAAGCCTTTGAGGTTAAGCGCGCGTATTTAAAACTACTAGCCAGGTATTCATAGACATCATAGTGCAACCCTTTTTCTTTCCAAAACGTATGTGCTTTTTGATAATACGTCTCACCCAGTGCATAATGGATTCCAGCCAGCATTTCTTTTCGCTTATGTTCAGGGATGATATTGTCGATATAGTCAACCTTCTTTAAGTAATCCATAATCGTCAAGGCATCTAAAGCGTTAGATAATTTCTTTTCTATAGTCAAAAACGGCGTAGAGGCTAAGTGGCGCTTCGCTCTAACAACCAAAAATAGCTTTCTTAAATCGGCATCGCTTTTATGGGTGTAGTCCATAACTCGCTTTTTATTTTTAATCACGATCTCAACGGGAAAGACATCCATGGCCGCTTCTATTTCTTTGATGGCTCTTTCTTTACCCATCAAAACTGAAGTCCATCCCATTTCATCCATCATATAGCGCATTTTTACTTCATCATCTCGGGTGTTTTGTGAGATTTTTTTACCAATCAGATAACGAACTTTATATTCACCTAACAATAGTAGCGGTCTCGATATCGATTTAACCTCATCTAAAATGATGTCTTCTTTTTTTGTGTAATGACCTTCTGCGATAATTTCTTTTAAATGTTTTAAATAATCACTAACGAGTTTTGAACTTTTAATCGCGATACTTTGGGGGCTATTGCCTTTTGAGATACGTTTTTGATAAAGGTAGTTATAAAAATTTAGCCCGATAATGGTCGCAAAGATCACAAAAGCGGTAATAAAAAAAAGGTTATCTTGGTCTTCAAACGTCAGTTTAATCAATTCGCTAATCAGCGCACTTCCAATTACCGCAATAAACGTAATGTTGTTGGCCATCTTGCTTTGCAAGTTTTTCATGGTAAACCCCTTTTCATTGATTGTCTTATAACTCAATTATAGTGAAGTTTGATAGGCTTTTCAATAAGCGATTGTCATAATCAAGTTTTTGGCGCTAGAAGAAAATAAAATTTAACCGGCTTGGTGTTTACAGTCTTTTTTATGCACAAAATATTTAAGGGGACTAATTTAACATTATCGAAGATATCAAGGTATAATCTAGTACTAAGACATAACCAAATTGCCTTCAATATAGGGGTATATATTGACTATGTTATTAAAATATGCATGCATATATTTAAAATAAAAAGAATTAAATTGAAAATATAGCCAATATATGATAAAAATAGGCTGAGGTGAGATGGGTGGAATCTAAAAAAGAAAAATTTAAGAGACTCGCAGAATTAAGAGTTAACAACGCGTTAAAACATATTGCCCTGATTGAGAATTTATCGAACAAACGCCGTTATGAATACAGTGAACAAGAGTATAGAAAGATCATCAAAACCTTAAGACAAGCGGTCCAAAAAGTCGAACAAGCGTTTGATGAAAAAGACGGATTAAAATTCAAACTGTAAGGAAGGGACCTATTCATGAATGATGAGTTTGTCGTTAAACGGGCTAAACGAAAATTAAAACGTGATATCAATAAGGTTTTTTCGGGGAATTTCTTAAAAATCATCACCGAGATTATTTTAAATTCTGACGATAGTTATAAACGCTTAGAGCGTGAGCATCCTGATGATGAGGTAAAACCAATCATCGTTGATATCAAACGCGGTAAGACCAAAACCGTGAGCGTCATTGATTATGCAGAAGGGTTAAACGCTGAAGATTTTAGGCGTATTTTTACCGAGTATGGCGCGCAACACAACTTAGATGAAAACGAAGTCGTGAGAGGCTTGTTTGGTCAAGGGGCTTCTGATGTCTTGTTTTATGGGGCGCAAAGTGCCCGTTTGGGCAAAATTGAAAGCATCAAGGATAAGGCTTTACATACGTGTAAGTTTATCGTCGCCGATGAACAACGCGTAAAGATCAATACCATCGATAGAACGTCACAAGTTAAAGGCTTTAAGAAAAAACATAACATCAAGCATAATGGTACGGTTGTATCGTTTGGTCTTGGCGATAATATTGCGATTCCGCATAAAAACTTTTTAAAAGACAAGATTGAAAAGTTTTACATGCTTCGTTATGTCTTGGCCGATGAAAAACGTGAAATCATATTAAAACACGATAAACAAAAAGTGATTTTGTCTTCAAAAAAATTCGCAGTCTTAAAAGCCGATACGCTCATTGATGAATACCCCCTAAACTTCCGCTTTGAATCGCACCACTTGAAGGGGTCATTAAAACTGTATGAAGATAATCAAGCCGATCCAGAAGAAAAGGTGTTGATCATCGATCAATACGAACGCGTTTATGATAATACCTTATTTGGCTTAGAGGAAATGAGCGGGGCGGCCCGCATCAAAGGGGTGCTTGTATTAAACGATCTATATGCGTGTTTAAATGCCTATTTGAACCAAGACGATCCGGTGGAAATCTTAAGAGATTCAAGAGATGGCTTTGATCAAAGAGAAAACTTCACCAAACGGTTGTTTGCCTTGTGCAAACCTTATGTACAAAAACAAATAGAATCGATGAACCAAAAATATGAACCCAAACAATACATCTTGGACCAAGACAAAGAAATCAAAAATGCCTTAAGGAAAATCAATGAATACTATAGCCAATTAAAATTAGAAGAAATCGGCAATTTGGATCCAGGCCATGAACCCCCTTCCAATGGCATACAATTTGTCCGAGACAAAATATTTGTCACCCAAAACAAAACCTACAGCTTAAATCTTTTAATCAATGCCAATTTAGTCTCGAATGACGATAAGATTAAGATTTCATTGAATGAAGCAGACCGTTTGGCCCTAACGACCAAGGTGGTACAATACCAACCGCATGAAGTTGATAATCATGGTAAGGTTACCAAAAGCGTCATATTAAAAGGCTTGAAAATAACTGAAAAGCCCCTTTTGATCAAAGCTGAAGTACTTGATTATCAGACAAACACCGAAGTCAACATCGTTAAAGAAACCATCATTTATCCGGAAAACGGCTTAGCATTTATCCCAAGAGAATCGCGCATCAAACCTAACAAACCCCATACCTTAAAACTGTTTGTGGATATTAGTCGCTTTCCTTTGAACACCGTCATAGAGGTGCAACGAAAAAGCCTCCACGAATTACTTCCTGAACCCCATACCTATAGACTTGAAGAAAAACATTTAATCACTCCAGTTTTAGCCAAGCTAGACATTCCTTTTCAAGGGGGCAAGCTACATGAAACCCATCATTTTGAAGCCAACGCCTTAGACGTTAAGGCTAAAGCCTTGATCCGAATCGAATTGCCGCAAGAAAAAGACCTTGGGTTAGAAGGATTGTTCAGCGGCCTAGATGCCGAATATGATTCCACGGCTACGTGGCAATCCACCTACATCAAAGAAACAGGTAAAATAAAACTCAATTTGGCCCATATCATCAATAAAACCTTATTAAACGATTTAACCATTGAGAACTTAAAAAAACTAGATTTCACCAAAGACCAATACCGCTACATATTTGAAATCATCTGTTTTGAATGTGCCAAACAAATTGTATACATCAAACTTAAAAAACATGAAATTGAACACGATGCCAATGACATCTTAAAAGATATCCAGACGGTTAAAACGGGATTGTTTAAGTCCATTTTTACTACAGGAAATATTTGATAACCGTTGAAGAAGGCGCTATACGTTTTAAACCACTGATGCGAGAATTCCTCAAGGTTTAAAAAATTTTTCTGGCATTAAAGGTTTGTTTAATTAGAAGAATATAGGCATGCATGAAAAAAGCACTGGAGTATTAAGTTTTGTTTTACTCAAATGCTTTTTTTCTTTTAAACGCATGATTCAAAAAATCCATTAGATTTACAGCGATTTATTATGATTTCAATCCTTGACCCACGTGTTGCCATCCCATGTATACGTCCCAGCGCCACCAATCGCATAAGCATCTTTGAAACGATCGCCACCGCGGAATACGTTTTCTTCTAAAGCGACCCCCGCACCAATCGTGATGCTAGATAAGTTATCATTTCCAATAAAAGCGCGCCCATCAATTCTATTGATTGAATTTGGAAATGTAATGGATTGTATGTCATTGTAAGCAAAAGCATGACGATGGATGTGTTCTAATTGACTGTTTTGCGTGAAGGCTACCGAGGTCAATTGTGTCTCGCTATATTCTTCACCGTAGCGAAACGCATTTTGATAAATCTCTAAGATATCATTTCCATCAATAACATCAGGTATGACAATGTTTTTTTGCGTGCCAGCATAAGGGCCCTGAATGGCATTACCACCAAAAAATCCAGGATCGAAGGCAGCAATGTCATCCCCCGATAAAATAAATTGCGCATTGTATAACCACACTTGGTTATCAAAATCCCAAGAAAAACTACCATCCCGCGCTTGCGGTTCAACGATATCATCGATAAATCCTTCTTCATTAAGAAGCACCATCAATGCTTCACTTGAAAGGACGCCCTCTTCAAAGGCAGTTTGATTAGGATTTGATAGTCGATAAAGCCTTGTTGATTGATTTAATCTTTCGGCATTTTCATGATCAACATTGATTCGGGTATTTTGAACGACTCTACCCACCGCGACCAATGAAATCGATGCGATAACACCCAAAACCACGATCACAATCAATAATTCTACCAAGGTAACGCCTTTGTGGTTGAATTTCATAATACCCTCTCCCATAGATGTTTGCTCAATAAAAAACCAGCATGCCTAAATAATGAGGCAGCTGGCTATCATCTAAGACCCTGAAGCTTTCCGCAGCATAACTATGCTTTGGCTTTATCAACGTTGATTATATATATTTTTGCAAATAAAGTCAATGTTTACAAATAAGATTGTAAAAATTTATCAAAGATTGGCGCTTTAAAACTGGTTTTTTTTAGTATTTCTTTGTCTTTTATCATTAAAACAAGATGGCCGAAACCATCTTGTTTTTGCGTTAACGCTAATCCATATCAATTTCATATTCATGAATGATGTTTTTATCCTCATCCAAAAGCGTTATAGCCATGTTAAAGAAGACATCACGGGGACTCATAGACCCGTTTAATTGAACCGGTATTTGTTTAGGTGGTATGATTAAAGCGCGATTATAAAGGAAAGTTTCTTGCGTGTAGGTATGTTCTTCATAATTAAAGGTTTCTTCTAAGGTATAAGAAATGGTTACAAAGTGAGTCTTTTCAATGTCTTCTTTACTATGGTCTAGGTAAATCGCGCTATAAATATAAGGGGTTTCTTGTTCAAAGTTTTGCATCCTAAACCAGCCATTAAAGCCTTTATCTTGGAAATCATAATCAATTCTAAAGCCGGGGTAAGGCTGGTTTCTACCTACCGGAATAAAATGGAAGAAGCGGTTAAAACTAAAGTCTTTAAGTCGGTTGGATAACGCATCGATATCGCCATAAGCGTATGCACTGACAAAGTCGGTATCGATAATATTGCCTCGGTCATCAACCATTAACTGGTGTCGCTTCATAATATAGGGGGTATTGGCCACTTCGTCTAACTCGTCATAGCCATACGTGTTTTCAACCCTATAGTAGTGTTCGATGTAGTTAAAGTAATTTTGTTTGGCTTTTGAGGTATCAAGGTCCTTCACGTCTTCATGCGCTTCGAAATGGTTGATAGGTTCATCAATCAAGGTAGGCGGATATTTTTCTAGCCATTCATTTAGCGTTTTGATATCTTGCTTAAAATCCTCAATCTCTAGTTCATCAAGCATCATAGAATCAAGATGGTGTTTGAAGTAATTGACTTCTAAATAGCGCTTCTCATCATTGACGATTATTTCTAAATAATAATTAAATGCATCATATTTAAAGAGGTTTAATTCAATGTCAAATTGATCTATTAAATCATCAGACGCATAAATGAAGGGTGCCTCATAATCAAAGGTCTCATCGTAGTTATGTCTTTGTCCTTGTTTGATAATGTCAAAATCATAATAAAACTCAAAGTCAAAATCGTCTTCAGTCACTTTAAGCCAATAATTTGTGGCGCTTAATTTTTCAAAAGTGTAGGTTTCATCAGGTGCATCTGGCCATAAGAAGAAGCTCAGTGAAGCGATTAAAATGATCCCCATCGCAACGGGTGCTAAAGACAAGAAACGATTTGGTTTTTTATTGGGTTTTGTCAGGCTTGTTTTAATCTTTTCAGTTTCTACCGATTTAAAGGCATTAATCTCTTCATCAGAGATTTGTTTTTTTCTTCGGTAGTCTTTCATAGTTAGACCCCCAGTCTAGTTTTAATTTTTTCAATACTGCGGTTGATGGTGTTATAGACGGTTTTTTTCGGTATATCTAGGGCTTTTGCGATGCCATCAACGCTTAATTCAGAGAAGAAGTAAAGGTTCATGATCCGGCAGTGCTTTTTGTTTAACGTCTCTTTCATGAGCTTGAGGATTAAAGAGACGTCTTCATGTTGAATGATGGTTTCCAAGATATCTTCATCAGATGCTTGATTCACGAGTTTATCTGGATCAACGGTGATATTTCTTTTATTTTCAGCGCGCTTAAAGAAATTCATCGCCGTATGATGGGCAATCCGATAAAGCCATGTCCGCATAGATGCTTTTTTAGGATTATACGTATGTTTTTTGGTAAAAACTTTCATAAAGACATCTTGAGTTAAATCCTTGGCCGTTTCAATCTCAAAGACTTGTTTGCGCATGTAGTGAAAGATTTCGTGATAGTATGTTTCCATAACCCATTCAAAGTCAAAAGGCTCATCTTTTGTCATCTTTACTTCCTCCTTCACTTATATATACAATTAAGGCTTTAATTTTCCCCAATATTTTCGGTTTTTATTATACCATAGCCATTGATGACAATATTTTTATCAAAGTGAAAAAAAATATATACTTCTTATAGCGCTTTAAAGTATAATATTTTTGGATGATTAAAAACACCGTTTAAAATTTAGACTTGGTATAGGAGAAGAGGCCTTTAAATGAAAAAAGCTTTGTCGTATTGGGCGCTAATGAGCGCGGTTTTATTTACCTTGTTAACATTGATAAGCAGCACACTCAGTTTGATTATGGGCAATACACACGATACCCACGCGCATATTTTAATGCGGTTTTCTTTTGTGATGATTGGCTCACTCGCGACGATTATGTATCTGTTCTTTCCGCTCAAGCATAAAATATTGCGTTATATTTTGCCTTATGTCGTGGCGCAAGGCATGGTCTTTTTAACGTTGTTTTTGATTGGGTTTTTATCGCCGCTACATCCCGATGCTTACCGCGATGCCTTTTTCAATTTCACCTTTGTTGCGATTCCGATTATTCTTAGTTTAATCGTCTTTGATGTCATCAAAGTTCGCAAATTAAAAATGCAAACGTAATCATAACTTATAACCTAAAAAAAGAAGCTAAAATCCGGGGTTGATTTTAGCTTCTTTAATTTTTATAGGGTGCTGTTTTTCAAAATCACAGCAGTCCCCATGCCGCCCCCGATACAAAGGGAAGCAAGGCCGTATGTGGATTTTCGTTTCAACATTTCATGCAGGAGCGTAACCATAATGCGGTTACCACTCGCACCTACGGGGTGGCCTAAGGCAATCGCACCACCGTTGACGTTGGTTTTTTCTAACATCGCATCAACCGAGGTACCATACGCTTCTTTGATTTCGGTTAAGACGCCTAAGGCTTGTGCCGCAAAGGCTTCATTAAGTTCGAACAATTCGATAGCTTCAAAGGAGAGATTCTGATGCTTAAGTGCTTGTTCGATAGCCGGAACAGGCCCTAGACCCATATAATCAGGGTCAACGCCGCCTTGGCCAATGCCAACGACTTCTGCAAGCGGTTTTAAGTTATACTGTTTGACGGCTTCTTCACTAGCCAGCATCATGAAGCTTGCCCCATCGTTGATGCCTGAGGCGTTACCTGCAGTTACGGTGCCATCCTTTTTAAAGGCAGGACGCAGTTTTGAAAGACCTTCTAAGCTACTTTTGCGGTTGGGATATTCATCTTGTGCAAACAAAATGGTCTCTTTTCTGCTCGGCACTTCAATCGGGACGATTTCATCTTTAAAGCGTCCCTCATCGATCGCTTTGATCGCACGTTGTTGTGAGGTAAAAGCCAAGTTGTCTTGATCGGTTCTTGAAAGGCCGTGTTTCGCAACGATGTTTTCTGCGGTAATACCCATATGGATTGGTTTGAACGCATCCATCAAGGCATCATCAATCATGTGGTCTTTGACGTTAAACCCACCCATTTTAATCCCTGGACGGGTCTTATCAGGCAATAGATAAGGCGCTTTTGACATCGATTCTGCACCACCGGCAATCACTAAGTCATGCAAGCCAGCTTGGATGTTCGCAAAGCCATTCATAACGGCTTTCATCCCAGAACCACAGACCATGTTGACGCCGTAAGCCGGCATTTTCTTTGGTAAACCTGCTTTGATGCTGACTTGTCTAGCCACGCCTTGGCCTAAACCAGCGGGCAAGATATTACCTAATATGAGTTCATTGATTTTATCTTTAGGGACATCGGTTTCTTCTAAAATATTTTTAACAACATCAGCGGCATAATCGGCTGGATGCATTTTGCCTAAGGTGCCTAAAAAAGCGCCGATGGGGGTTCTTTTAGCTGATACAACATAAACTTTTTTCATGGTTGCCTCCTTTAATGATTAAAACAATATGAGCATGCCTAATCCAAGTATAATACCAGAATAAAGCAATACGATTAAACAATAACCCATGATGTTTTTCGCACCAAGTTTTGCAATACCTAAGGCTGGTAACGCCCAGAACGGTTGGATCATGTTCGTCCAAGCATCGCCCCAAGAAATCGCAAGCGCGGTTCTCGCCGCATCCACACCAAGGGCTTGACCAGCAGGCATCATAACGGGCGCTTGTACTGCCCATTGTCCGCCACCACTAGGCACAAAGAAGTTAACGATACCGGCACTTAAGAATGTGAAAAGTGGGAATGTGGTTTCGGTTGAGATATTGACAAAGAAGTCTGAGATACCGCCTGCAAGTGAAACCCCAGCAGGGCCAACGTAAGTCATAATACCCATGATTCCCGCATAAAAGGGGAACTGAAGTACGATGCCGCCAACGCTCTTTGCCGCATTGTTAACGGCTTTAACGGTATTAATAGGCGTACCGTGCAGTAAGATAGCGGTAAACAAGAAGATAAAGTTTACGATATTAAGATTCAAGTCAAATCCGTTATTGACGAAATATCTAATGATGAATAAGAAACCCATACCTGCAAGTACGTAATTAATGATATATGAGTTTTCAAGTTTTTCTGCAGGCGTCATTTCGGATCTAGGAATCTTGGTTTCTTCTGGTGCATCTTCTAAAACTTTAGGGTCAACGGTTTTCGTTTGGTCTTTTTTAGGATGCATTAAAGCCAATAAGAAAGGCAAGGTTAACATGATAAAGATGATGAGCGCTAAGTTAACCGCAGAGAAGATCGTTGCACTGGTAGGTATTGCTTCGGTGATAACCCCACCTGTTTGGTCGGCAATCGCTTGTCCGCCTCCAGCAATCAAGAGGGGAATCGAACCAGAGATACCAGCATGCCAAATTAAGAAACCACTATACGCTGTTGCAATTAAGAGTGGATAATCGACATCATCAACTTGTTTGGCAACTTCTCTTGCAAAGATAGCACCAATAACTAAGCCAAAGCCCCAGTTAATAAACGAGGCCAACAATGCGACGATGGAAACCAAAAGAATCGCTTGAATCTTGTTGTTAGGTATTGCGGCTAGCCTTTGCAACAAGCGTTTAAACGCAGGTGCCGTTGCTAAGATAGTCCCGGTAACCAAGACCAATGTCATTTGCATCGAGAAGGCTAGTAAGTTCCAAAAGCCACCATACCATGCATCTACGACATCAAACGGCGTCGTTCTTGTAAACGACATCGATGCAATAACAACGATAAAGGTTAAGAGAATCGCAAAAATAAAGGGATTAGGTAAAAATCTTTCAACTAATTTAACAGAACCTTGTGTTAACTTATCAAATGCTTTTTTCATAATTCCTCCTATATTTTCATTTCTTTTAGATTTTCACTGATAATCAGTTTTGGTTCAGTTACTTCTTGAATGTCTTCAACACTTACCCCAGGCGCTAATTCAGTAAGTACAATGCCTTCTTCGGTAATCTTCATGACGCCAAGTTCCGTTACGATCATATCGACTTCTTTAACGGCGGTGTAAGGTAAGGCACATTTTTTAAGAATTTTGATTTTGCCTTTAGCGGTATGCGTCATCGCAATGATGACTTTTTTAGCGCCGACCAACAAATCCATGGCTCCACCCATACCGGGCACCATTTTGCCAGGGATAATCCAATTGGCGATTGAGCCTTCTTCATCGACTTGTAGCGACCCAAGTACCGTCGCATCCACGTGTCCCCCACGGATGATGCCAAATGAAGTCGCGCTATCGAAGAAACACCCACCGGTATGAATCGTGACCGGCTGTGCACCGGCATTGGTTAAATCCCAATCTTCTTTGCCTTCTTCGGCTTTGGGACCAAGGCCTAACATACCATTTTCTGATTGCAAGGTGATATCGATGCCTTCGGGAATATAATTGGAAACCATCGTAGGCAAACCAATACCCAAATTAACCACATCACCATCGTTTAACTCTTTTGCAACGCGTCTTGCTATGAGTTCTTTTGGATTCATACGGTATGCCCCCTTACAATATAGTCCACAAACGTATGTGGTGTAACGATGTTCTCGGGGTCTAAATCCCCAATACTGACCACACTGCGTGCTTCAACAACCACCGTCTTAGCCGCCATGGCCATCAGTGGGTTAAAGTTTCTTGTGGTCTTGGTGTAAATCGTGTTGCCTTTCTCATCGACCATATGGCCTAAGAGTAAAGCAAAATCTGCCTGAATAGGCTCTTCGAGTAAGTAATTGCGTCCTTGTACTTCAATCACTTTTTTGTCCTTTTGGACAAGGGTACCAATACCGGTAGGCGTCAAAATACCACCTAAGCCGACACCGCCCGCTCTAATTTGCTCAGCGAGGGTACCTTGTGGAACCAAATCAACTTCGAGTTCCTCTTTGCCCATCAGCTCACCAGCCTTAGGATTCAGGCCGATATGCGTTGCGATGAGCTTCTTGACTTTACCTGCAGCGATCAATTTGCCTACACCCGCATCGGGGAAACCGGCATCATTACATATGATGGTAAAATCTTTTAAGTCGGTTTTTAAAATCGCGTCAATCAATCCTGTTGGCGTTCCGACATTCATAAACCCGCCCACCATGATGCTTGCTCCATCATGCAACTTTGAGACAAAAGATTCTGCTGAGATAATCTTGTTTTGCATAGCGTTCTCCTTTCTTTTAAAAAATGTATGCAAGTACACACATACATTATAGCGCTTACATTTTTTAATATCAAGAAAAAATCCAAAAAAAAACGATGGCCAATCACGACCATCGCTTAATGAAGCTATATTTAGGTACAAAATTTTTCTATGACACGGTTGATATAATCCGTCAAAATCGTATTGTGTTTCACTTCATCTGTATACAACTTGGGGTTATAGACGTTGAATGTAAACAATCCAAAAATCAAAGCGATCAGTTCTGCGGCGGTTGGTCTAGGATTGCCTTTAAACTCACCAGCTTTAACTTTTTCTTCTAAATACTCACTCATAAAGTGAACATAGTCAATCGAGTTGGTAAAGGTCATGCCTTCTTCAGCGATTTCTCTAAGCTGAATTTTGTACATTTTGATGTTGTTGACTAAAAACATGTAATAAACCTCAGCGAAAATATGTAAATCTTTTTTAATATCACCGGTTAAGTCATCCGCAATTTTCTTAACGATATTACCTTCAAAGGCGAAGTCTCTAATCACCGCTTGTAATAAGTCGCTTTTGGTTTTAAATAAGCGGAAGATGGTAATCTCGTTCACACCCGCTTCTTTAGCAATACGTTTTGTTGAGACGCCGTTATACCCATCTTCTGAAAATAGTTTGGTTGCGGCTTGCAGTATTTTTCTTTCCGTTGGTTTCAATTGATTCACCCCCATAATTCTTAAACTTAAAGCCTACATCCCCACTTAAAGTCTAACATAAAATTTCAAAATCTGCGATATGATACCCAAAAATTATTTCAAACTTGCTCATTATTTAGAAAATTTAGCTTCCATTAACACATGTTTTTTTATGACACTTTATTTACAAAAAGCAAAAAACTCTTGTCCCTACTGTGATGGTGAATTGCTTAGCAATCACAGTTGAATAATAAATCTTGACTTTTGTTATGGTAATTCAAGGGATGAATTTCGTAGTTCTTTTGAGCGCCTTTACAAATAAGTGTTTTTTCTATAAGATACAATTGTAAATAGACTATATGAGGAGGGTTTAGATGAAAAAAAGCAGTTGGCTTTATGTGTTATGGGGATTAAGCATCCTTTTTTTAAGTGCTTGTGGAAACGGCGAAACCCCAGATGACTCCAATGGTGATCCAAACGATGATGATCCCATTGAAGAAGAACCTTACAGCGAAGTAAAAGCAGAAGATGGACACTTGAACATGCGCCTAGCTGAAGATGATCCCTGGCAAGCCATTATGGATTTAAGTTTGTTAAAGTATCCTGATGGGGATATCGTTTATGAAGACGATATGGTCTATCTAAAAACCAACGATTCAACGTATCCTTTAATTCATGGTAAGGCCTTAAAACTTCTGGATGAGGGGTATTTTGATAACGATGATGTGCGCTTGCGCATCAACATAGATACCTTGGAATGGTATGATGAAACGTATGAGTCGTTTAAGCTTTTGTTGAATTTTGCTTTAATCGATGAGGCTTATATCATCGATGTCTCTGATGATCAATTCAGCGAAGAATACACCTCGCTCGGGGCCCGTATGCCCTTGTTGGAGACCTTTGGGTTATATGATGGTTTGACAAGGTATGAAAATTATTGGGCAGGTCGCGATAATTATCATGAAGAAAGCAATCTGTACCTACCCTTATCTGGTTATGATTTTAAAGTAGAATATATCGATTTATCAAGCTTTGAACAAACTGAGGGTTCTTGTTATCACCCTGAGCAAAAATGTCTTGGTGGCAAACTAGAAATTACGTTAACGCATCTTGGCTATGCGTTGTTTGAATCCCAGGAGTTTTTGGATTTTGACCAAGATGATATTGCCCAAGTTGAAATTGAAGTCACAGATATTTCTGAGGGCCTTAATGTGATTTTAAGATGGTCTGATGAGGGTGGAACCATTGGCACCTTACAAACAAGCGGGACTCACACCTTTGATATCGACCAAACCGGCCAGCACCGATTATTGTTTGAAGTGATAGGTAATGAAGAAGACCAACTAGAAATTGAACACATTCGCCTGCTTGATTCATTGGGCCAAGAAATCGCTTTTCATGATGCCCGAGCCATCGATGATTGGCCGATTACAACGGGCAATGCTGAGGTTGAAAAAGTAGATATTATCGGTCTGCTGGCAACCTTTGAATATGATAACTACAAAGCCAAACTAGAATTATTTGATACCCGCATAGGTAACCAAGAATATGATGAGCTTATCGAAGAATATGAAGCGGTTTGTGGCGATAAGAAACCCCATCCCGATTATCCCGAAGATGAGGAAAAATGGTTCTTTGATTATCCATGTCCCGTCCATAGCATCACAGGAAAAGGCGAAAAAACAATTATTGGCGATGATGAATATTTTTTATACCACGTCATCTTAAGAGAATACATCGTGCAAGGCTTTGAAAAGCCTCCTTATGTTTTATTTGGCACCCAAATGCATGGGCGCGTCCGTATGGCCGATGAGCGTATTGAAGAAATCATTATGCCAAGTGATTTAAAAACGATTCCTGCCGCCGCCTTTTTTGAAGCTAAACGCTTAAAGACCATTACCTTCCCCGATAACTTAGAAACGATTGAAGCGTCGGCTTTCCAATTCGCAGAAGGGTTTGAAGAACTGGTTTTACCAAAAGGACTAACAACGATTGAAGATAGCGCCTTTTGGGGTGTGAGAAATCTCAAACAGCTGATCTTACCCGATACCTTAACCTCGATTGGCCCCTACGCTTTTGCCCAAACAGAAGGGCTTACAAACGTTGAATTGCCTGAGGATTTGACCTCACTTGATCGCGGTGCTTTTTACAATAGTGGCTTAGAAAGCATCGCTATACCATCGAATATTACTGAAATCTCTCGATCGGTGTTCGCCCGCAATGATTTACAAGAAATCACCATTCCTAAAAACATCGAAGTGATTTACACCGATGCCTTTATGGCCAATCACGACCTAAAAACCGTCATTATCGAAGCTGAAGAAGTCGTGCCTATCTTAAGAGAAAACTATCAACCAGGATGGCATGACACTGAATATTCGCACGCCTTTAACGCCACGAGCGAGGATTTAAAGATTTATGTACCTGATGATTTGGTGGAAGCGTATAAGGAACATCCGAGCTATGAAGCTATGGCTGATCGCATCCATAGCATGGATACCTTAGAATAATGATTGAACCACATCTGATTTCAGATGTGGTTTTTTTATGGATTTACCGTTTAACCATCATAAACCATAAAGCTATGCTAAAATGAAGGCAAGCGATAATAGAGGTGAAAATATGTCTAATGTATTTGTGTTTGGCAGTATCAATATGGATATGGTCTTTAATGTAAAGCGTATGCCTAAACGAGGAGAAACCCTAAAAAGTCAGGACTTTAAGATGAATCCGGGTGGAAAAGGCGCCAATCAAGCCGTTGCGGCTGCACAACAAGAAAGCCTTGTTACGATGTTTGGCAGTCTTGGGGATGATGGCTTGTCTAATCAACTATTAAAAACTTTGCAAAGCTACCGCGTAAATACCGCTGGCATAACCATGCAACAAAATCAGCACGCCGGGATCGCAGGCATTCTTTTAGAAGGCCCAGAAAACCGCATCATCATCCATCCTGGGGCCAACGACAAACAAGCGATGTCCACATTAAAAGAACGGTTTAAAGCTGATGCCAAAAAGCACGATTACCTCCTTAGTCAATTAGAAGTGCCCTTAAAAAACATAGAAGCGCTCTTTTTATTGGCCCAAGAACTAGGGGTGAAAACCGTTTTAAACGCCGCACCCGCAAAGCCACTCAATGAAACCTTTATGCGTTTGATAGATCTATTGGTTATCAATGAAAGTGAAGCGGAAATCTTAAGTAATCAAACCATCCATAATCAAACTGACCTTATAAATATCGCTAAAGAATTACGTCAAAAAGGTCCTGAGCGTGTTATCATTACCCTTTCAAATAAAGGGGCTTATTGGCAAAGTGCAAGCGAAGATAAGTTTGTCAAACCTTACCAAATCAACCCGCTTGATACCACAGGTGCAGGCGATGCGTTTACAGGCGTTTTGGTCGCTAAGCTCGCTCAAAACTTCAACTTTGATGAGGCCTTTGATTGCGCAATGGCTGCGGGGGCTTATGCGACGCAAACAAAAGGGGCCCAAGAAGCCATGCCTAATCAAGAATCCTTAAAACACTTTATGTTAAAATATAAAAAAGTAGGTGAAACGTGATGAACAAACGGCCTTTAATCTTAGATTGTGACCCAGGCCACGATGATGCCATTGCAATTTTACTCGCAGGGTTGGACCCCAGTATTGATTTGCTAGGCATTACCGTCTCAGCAGGCAACCAAACCTTAGAAAAAACCGGGAAAAATGCGTTAAACTTGGTACAATATTTAAACCTTGATATCCCCGTAGCCCTAGGCGTTTCAAAACCGCTTATAAGAAAGCAACAAATCGCTGAGGACATCCACGGAGAAAGTGGCTTAGATGGGTTTGATTTTCCCGCTTTGAAGATCGATTACGCCCAACAACATGCCGTTGATTTTATCATCGATACGCTTAAAAAAAACGATAAAAAAGTAACGGTTGTTACCACGGGGCCCATGACTAATCTCGCTTTGGCGCTCAGTATGGATGAGACGATTGTCAGCCATATTGAAGAGATCGTCTTTATGGGCGGGTCGATTGGTTATGGAAACGTCTCACCCGCCGCAGAATTTAACATGCTCGTGGACCCAGAGGCGGCCCATATCGTGATACGCTCAGGGGTGAAAATCACGATGGTTGGCTTAGATGTAACCAGAAAAGTTCAAGTCTTACCCAGTGTGATCGATAGAATGGCTAAGCTCAATACTAAAGCCTCAAGGTTATTCACCGCTTTAATGCGTGTCTTTAATGAAAACCAAAAACGTGTATTTGGCCTTGCCGGCGGGCCCTTACATGATCCCGTTACCATCGCGCATTTACTTGATAAACAGTTGCTTGAGTTAAAACACGTGCGTTTGGATATCGATTTATCGCATGGGCCTAGTTATGGGCGCACCAATTGTGATATGTTTGATTATCTGGCCCAAGATAAAAATGCATACGTCGGTGTTGATATCGATGTCGACCGGTTTTGGAACCTAATTGAAGCGGGGTTGAAAAGGTACTAAATAACAAAAAAACTCAAGGCAAATTTCCTTGAGTTTTTTATAAATCTATACAAATATGGCGATTAAGGTTGTTACAATCGTGAGGCCTGTAATGATTAAGCCGATGGTCAGTCTTAGATCATGTAATAAGAAGGGAGAGGTTTCGGTTTTTTCAATCAAATGTCTTTGGACTTTATATTGTTCATAATACGTCTCTCCCATTTGACCACTGCTACAATCAGCGAAACGGGAACCATCAATCATCATGATAAGCCCTCCTCATCTTTGATACTTTTATTATATCACCGTGTTTGATAAAGCTTATATGAGATGCTTTTCTTTCATACTAACAGGGCAAAATCAAGCTTGAGCAAATATTTATTAATGGCCTAGCTTGTGATATAATGGGCTTGTGAGCGGGGTGATGAGATGGCATCAACGTATGCTGAGGAGAGATTGGAAGAAAAATTATTTAGAGTCATCATTTATGTTTTAATAGCCTTATCGCTTTTTAGCATCACCGGCAACTTGATATTTGGCTTTCCTTTTCATGTGAATTATAAGTGGCTTGGGATGATTGTGGTAGGGTTGTTTACGCTTTATGCCATCCACAAAGATTTTTATGTAACGACGGTGAAAAAACTATTGTTTATATTTTTGATCTATGGGATATTCCCGATCAGCTGGTTTGACTCTGGGGGTAGTGCCAATAACGCCATTGCCTATTTATTTTTGTTGACGATTTGTACGACCTTCTTTTTTCATGGCAAAACTCGCTTGGTATTTATCTTATCGTTAATCGTTATCTTTTCTACGTTGCTCATCATCGAATATCTCTATCCACAGTGGATTGCCACGCACAGTGAAGAATCACAGTTTATGGACCGCTTATTACAAATTCCCCTGACGGTTTTAGCCGCGTATTTATTTTTGCGCCTTTTTGCCAATGCCCATCAACAAGAAAGACAGCGTTTGGATATTTTAAGTCAGCTCGACCCACTGACCAACATCTATAACCGCAGAAGCTTTGATGCGTTGTTTGATGCTTTTTTAAGTGATTTTGAAGACGACCGCTATTTGGTCTTTATCGATATTGATGATTTTAAAGACATCAACGATAAACAAGGTCATGATACCGGTGATGCCGTGTTGAATTTCTTGGTAGAACATGTAAAAAGAAACATCAAAAAAGAAGATATCTTTGCCCGTTGGGGTGGCGATGAATTTATTTTGTTGTTTAAAGGATCACTAGATGAATTAAAGCACTTTTTAGAAAAACTCCATCACTTTCACTATGACCTAAGTACAGGTGCCACCAAAATAACCGTTGATGATACGTCCTTAGAGACCGTATTTAAACGCGTGGATGAAGCGACCTATGAAATTAAAGAACACGGTAAGGGAAGTTATAAGATCGTGTAGACTAATAAGCTATATATGTTATCAATACCCAATAGACAAACAGGAGGTCTTATTGTGGCGAATGAACAAGCGACCTTTTACGCAAAACAAATCAAAAAATACCGCAAACAAGCACATATGACCCAAGAAGATGTCGCTTCTAAGTTAAACGTTGCGGTCAGTACCATCAGCAGTTGGGAGACTGGGCGAACGCAAGTAGATATTGAAACGTTTAAACAACTGGCTAAGCTTTTTGACGTCAATATCCATCAACTTTTAGGGTCAAACGAGGATGAAGTACCCAAAGCCGAAACAACCCGTCCTTTGTTTTCCAAGACGTATTGGGATATCGAATATACGTTTTCTAAGGAGATGTTCATACTCTTTTTGGCTGCGGTTTTAACTACCTTCATAGCTCCTATCTTGCAAGCGCCTTACCAACAAACCTTTATTGTATTATGGTTTGTTTATGTTTGTGCCGTTGTGTTGAGTGTGTTTAAGAATCACAAAAGTCAAACGGGAATTAAATATTTTCATGAAAATGAAACGCTATATTATCAACAAAGCTTAAACGATAAAACAAAGCGTCTTTATAAAAAGCAAGTCCTTAACCTTAAATGGATTTTATTATTATCGTTAAACATTTCGTTGATATTGCCATTTGGCTTGACTTACACACACATAGAAGACGCGGTCTTTCAAATCATATTTGTGATGGTTTGGTTATTATCAAACGCCATGTTTATCTACATTTTAATCTATGACGCAAAAAAGACCCATACAGGCGAAATAATCAAACACCGCATCTTACATACCAACCTTTATTTAGGCCGTTACAAGGTTTTATTGACGCTTTATACTGCTTTTTTTGTTTTTCATTATCTCGCGCTGATTTCACAGGCAATCAATCCTTATAATAGCGCTTTGGAAATATTTGCCTATCTCATCAAGTCACTTACTTTAATTACGTTATACGGCCTTTATGAACTGCAAAAATATTATTATGCCCACTACAACATAATCGTAAAGCCCAAAAAACATTGATGAAATGTAGAATTTTTACACGCTTTGTGGAATCTGTGTTTTTCACTCTTTTTTTATGCTATGTTTTAACTAGCTTCACACCTTTGTTATGGAGCGGTTAGGGCATACTACAAAAAAGTTGGGGGATTAAATGGGGAATGCTTTATAAGTGCCAAATGGGATAGTGTAATACTTTATCGTAGTATGCCCCTAACCAATTAAAAATCTTTGAAAGGACATTAAACGATGGCAAGAAGAAGACAAAGAAGAAAAAGCAATTTAGAAAACACCCTCAATTTTATGATGGTCTTAACGATGTTTTTTGGCAATCTTTTGTTAAGATTGATCTTGTTTGTTTATGATCTCATTACCATGCATACTTCCCAGTATAAACAAAAAGCCGGCATCAATATATTTAAGGCGTATTTTGATAAGGGGTATTATGGCGAATTTGTGCTTTATAGAAAGTTGATTAGAATTTTTGGTAAAGAACATGTCTATGCGAATCTTTACTTAGATAACAAACGTACGGATGTTACTGAAATTGATGTCATTGCGGTTTCACAAAAGGGCGTTTATGTCTTTGAGATGAAAAACTACGGAGGCTATATTTTTGGTTCGCAAAAAAACAAAAATTGGACTCAAGTCTTCAACCGCTTTTCCAAACACTCTTTTTATAATCCTTTAAGACAAAACTATGCGCACACTGAGGCGGTAAAAAATTTTTTGAACCTACCGGATAAAACACTCAAACCGATGGTTATATTTGCAAACCGCGGCCGCTTAAAGATAGATAGAATAGAGCCAAGACACGCAGTTTTAAAACTAAAAGAGGCGATTAAACACATCAAAGCTTATGAAAAAAAGGCACCGAGTTTATTAAACGAAGAAGAAGTCAGACGTATCAATACCCATTTGATTGAAAAAATGCATGCGGATGATGAAGTCAAAGCCCATCATCTAGAACAAGTAAAACAATTGTCCTCTTAGAGACCATTAAAAAACACCGCTAAACGTCTGTTTGGCGGTGTTTTTCGTTAAGTTAGGGGTAAAGCGTAATCGTTTCACCATTGATTAAGACCAGTAAGGTTAAGGCGTTTTCTTCAATAGCTACAATTTCATAAGCTTCAAAGGTATCATTGGGATCGTTTTCGTTAACATATCTAAATAACGTATAGTTATGGTCGGCTTCAAAACAGTATTCAACACCATCTATTCTATGAGAGGGGACGGTGGAGGTTAACAAATCTTCATGAATGATATCGGGATTGGGGATAAGTTCAAACAGATAGTCATCGTTTTGCCAAGTAATACCGTATAACAAAATCCGGTTATCGATGGCACTTAAATAAGGCGATAGATTCCAGTCAGTTAAAGTCTCATCAAGCGCTTTTAAATTATAGTAAGCCTCGCGCATCACGTCATAATCGAGTCTGATGATTTTGTCTTCAAGGATGGTGGCTTCGGTTCTAATCAAGTCATAATTCTTTTTTATTGTTACAACCTCGCGGTAATCATCAGGAATCAAACTAAGACGTGATTCGATGCGGTGGATGTTATCATGATCGACGTGTGTCATCAAATTTTCTAAACTTCTATATTGTTGTGCGTGAATGAAGCGTATCGTCAAAGGCGTCATAATGGCAAGGATTAAAAGGGAAGTACTGATGATGATGAAGTACTTTTTTCTATTGGTAAAACGAGGCAGCTTAGTTGATCTGTTTTGCTGCATGGAAACATCATGGTTTTTTGATGGTTCGGTTTTGTTTGTTTTTTCATCGTTATTGTAGTTCACCTTAAACCCCTCCTAATTTAAAAACATTTTAGCATAGCGCTTATCGTTTGGCAACTTAGAAATCTTAAAGCTTTAAAGAGAGGCTATTGAAAGCGCGCTAGATTTATTTTAGAATGACAGTAAAGTCAGTGAAAGGGTGGATTTTATGTCAGAGGCAAATAAACAAGAGATAAAGTCGAAACAAGAAGCCATGGAAAAAATGCTTTATCAACGTAATTTTACCAAGTTCGGCTTTGATCTAAACCCATTTGTTTCCTTTAGCACAGGCATTTTGGTACTGGTATTTATGCTTTATGCTATCATCGCCAATGCCGGGTTGTTTGGCCTTTCTCCCGCGGATGAAAGTTTGGCCCAAGTGCGGGGTTGGGTGGTATCCAACGCCGATTGGATTTTTGTTTTTGCGACTAACTTTTTTATCGTACTTGCAATTTTTCTAGCGTTTTCTAGATTGGGAAGGGTGCGGCTTGGCGGTATGAAAGCACGGCCTGATTTTTCCAACTTTGCGTGGTACTCGATGTTGATATCCGCAGGTATGGGGATTGGACTGATGTTTTGGGCCGTTGGTGAGCCTTTAATGCATGCCCAAGAAACCCCACCAATATTCGCCTCAGATGAAACAAACATCTCAGCCCTTGCCTCAACGTTTTTGCATTGGGGTTTTCACGCTTGGGCCATTTACGCCATTATGGCGCTTTGTTTGGCCCACTTTGCTTATAATAAAAAGCTGCCGCTTTCCTTGCGGTCAATCTTTTATCCCTTGTTTAAAGAACGTGTATTTGGTCGCTTAGGCGATATCATAGATTTAATCGCGGTTTTAGCTACCTTGTTTGGTTTGGCCACTTCTTTGGGTCTGGGTGTCCAGCAAATCAATAGTGGTCTTGGACATTTGACCGGGCTTAGTGTTTCGCCTTTGATGCAAGTGCTGCTCATTATTGTCATTACCGCTATTGCGGCCATATCGATTATCTCAGGCATCGATAAAGGGGTAAAAAAACTGTCCAAACTTAACATTAAACTCGCGTTTGTGTTCATGGCTTTGGTGCTGTTATTAGGCCCTACGCTGTATATATTTAGGTTGTTTGCCAGTTCTTTAGGGTTGTACTTAACTGATTTGCCCCAAGCATCGATGTTTTTATCGTTATCTGATGGCGCTAAGCGTGATTGGCAAAGCGCTTGGACCATTTTCTATTTGGCTTGGTGGATCTCTTGGTCGCCTTTTGTCGGTATGTTTATTGCCCGTGTGTCTAAGGGTAGAACAATTCGCGAATTTATCATCGCGGCTTTAGTTATTCCTTCCTTTTTGTCATTTATTTGGCTTTCAGTCTTCGGCGGGACGGCCTTTTCTATCGATGCCATCCATAATGGTTCTTTGAGCAATCTTGCCAATGATAATCTACCGGGTGCTTTATTTGAACTATTAAATATGATAGATATTACCATTTTACAATCCGTCATTAGTTTATTGTTGGTATTACTGGCAACCACCATTATTATCTTTTTCTTCATTACCTCAAGTGATTCTGGCTCGATTGTCATCAATGCCATTACAAGCGGGGGCAAAACCGACACCAAATCACGGCAACGTGTTTTTTGGGCAGCCATTGAAGGAGCTATTGCTTCGGTATTGATTTTAATCGGCGGTCAACGAGCCCTTGAAACCTTGCAAGATGCCGTCATTATTACAGGACTACCTTTTGGTATCATGATGATCATTATGAGTGTGCTTTTATTAAGAAGCTTGCAAACCACGTATCAAAGACAAGAAGCAAAACGCCAAAAGAATGAATTCCAAAGCTTATATGAAACCGCCGATGTCACAAAGTGCCATGA
>CAZCSL010000016.1:0-34756 GCA_964501415.1 uncultured Candidatus Izemoplasmatales bacterium | reverse complement strand
AAAAAAAGTCTGATAGGTTTTAATCTATCAGACTTTTTTCCTTAAAGAATCATAATGGTTATAAACCATCACTAGGGGTTGTCTTAAAACGATATAGTTGGTACAAAGAAATGGGTAAGACAACAAACATGAGTATATAGTTAAAAACAACCATCGGTGTAGCTTCTAACCAAGCTTCAGGCACTGCGCCTCCAAGCCAAGCGTGAAGATTGTTGCCCATATGCATCAAGATTGGAATCCATAGACTTCTGATCCAATAAAAGGCCAAAGCCATTAAAATACCAATCAAGGTTCCAAAAATCCCTTGAACGATATTCATGTGAAATAAGCCAAAGAAAAGTCCGCTAAGCCCAATAAGCAACCAAACGGGCAAAATGTTTTCAAAAAATCTAAAGTAAATGCCCCTTAACATAATTTCTTCGATAAGCGATGCGCCTATAACCACAACTATAAAGCCCAAAAGCAGATTTGTATCACCAAAGCTCGCTTCTACAACTTCAATGTAACGGTCGAGGGCTTCTGGTATAATCAAGTTCATCACATCCATGACCAACAAACTGATGTTAATCATGGCAAAACCAGCAATAAAGGCCCATAAGTAGGCTTTTCTAGGGGCTTTTTTGATCCGCCAGTAATGTTTGATGCCATATTTCTTAAAGACTAGCAGTAAAAAAATTAACATTGAAATTTGTGTCAATAACAAACCGAATGATTGTGCGTTACCAGATAACGCGGTAACATCTTCTAAGTTGCCTGTGAACCCCGCGATTATTAATAAATAAACGGCGGCAAAAAATTGAAACAACAACATAAGCGCAAAAATATACACAAGAGGTTTAAAATACTTCATAAAGCAAGCCTCCAATTTAGATGGTATTCGGTTTCGTAGTGTACTAAAACTCATTCTTTTTGTCAACTAAAAAATCATCAAAAGGACTATTGCACATCAACTGCATAAACGAAGAAAAAAGCGTATACTAAACCTATAGATAATATCAAGGAGTGTGTGAGATGGACCATATAAAAGATAGAGCTAAGGGTGCCTTTATGGGTGCCTTGATTGGAGAAGCCTTGGGGGTGGGCCCCCATTGGTATTATGATTTAAAAGCACTAAAACAAGCTTATGGTGAATGGATTGATGATTATCAACCCCCTAAAAAAAATCGTTACCATGAAGGCTTAAAACCCGGTGAGTTATCACAACAAGGCTTTATCATCAAAGAAATGGCACACTATATTACCAAACATCAGGGCTATCAAAAAAGAACCTTTACGCGTTGGATGGACAAACGCGTTTTACCCTTTGTAAGCGATGATGCCTTAAAAGGGGTGGGGGGTTATACCTCACAAATGATGCGCCATCTTTATCGTGCCCGTGTGATAGATGAAAAACCTTGGTCTGATGTGGCCAGCATCGCCGATACGACCGAATCTTTAGAACGCAATATCCCGTTTGCCGTTTACTATGCTAATGACTTACCACAGTTAAGCCAAGTCCTCACAGAAAATACCAAACTCACTCAAAGCGATAACGTGACACAATCCCTTACGGTTGCGTTTAACTTGGTTTTGGGCTTATTGATACAAGGGGAGCCACTGGATGAGCACCTCAGCAGCAAACTAATGAAATTGGTCCATCAAAAAAAACTCCCGTTTTTTGCGATCACATCAGAAAAGCTAGGGAAACCGATGGTCGGACGGGATGTTTCATCGAGGGAAGGGTTGTTCGCCTCGCCTGATGCGCTTTTATCCCCTTCTTTTATGGCCCAAGCCGCAAAAGATAAAGGGATAAAGATAGAACCCGCATGGAAAGCTTCTTTGGTTTATGGCATGCCTTGTGCGATTTATCATATGTTGCCAGCCTCTTATTACTTGGCTGCGCGTTTTAATAATGATTTTGAGATGGGCGTGTTACATGCCATTAATGGGGGCGGTCAAAACCAGGTACGTGCCATGTTAAGTGGCGCCTTAATCGGGGCACAAGTTGGCCTTTCCAATATTCCTAAACGCTTCATTGAAGGGCTCGTTAATCATGAAGAACTACTTGAGCTTGCCGAACAACTCACTGGGGGATTTTAAAGCCCAAACAAAGCATAATCATACCGCAATCCCTTAAAAAATCATGAAAAGATAGAGGGGTGAAACCATGATACATCAACCTTTAACGCTACCTTGCGGTCAAAGACTTAAAAACCGTTTTTTTAAATCAGCAATGTCTGAAGGCATGGCCAATAAACACCACGAACCCACTGAACAACTCATCAATATATATAAACGATGGGCTGAGGGCGGAACTTCAGTTGTGGTTACAGGCAATGTTATGATTTCAAAAGAAGCGCTTGGAGAACCGGGAAACGTAGTGCTCAATGAAACCTCTGATTTAAAACCGTTTAAGCAGTGGGCAACTGAAGGAAGCAAACACCAAACGCAGTTGTGGATGCAAATCAATCATCCAGGCCGCCAAGCTCCAAAATCGGTCGTTAAACAACCCCTAGCGCCCAGCGCGGTTTCACTAAAGCGAAAATTCGGAGGCTTGTTCAAAAGACCAATCGCTTTAAAGGAACATGAGATTCAAATGATTATCCAGCAATTTATAACCACCGCAAAGCTTGCAAAAGCTGCAGGCTTCAGCGGGGTGCAAATTCATGCAGCTCACGGATATTTAATCAGCCAGTTTCTTTCCCCAAAAATCAATCAACGGCATGATCATTATGGGGGCAGCCTAGATAACCGTATGCGTCTTTTAATAGAGATTTACCAAGGCATGCGTAAGCAACTGGGCACTGATTATCCGATTGCGATGAAGTTAAATATTGCTGATTTTATCGAAGGTGGGTTTTCAAAAAATGAGTCGCTATATGTTATGGAAAAAATGGCTGATTTAGGTATTGATTTAATAGAGTTATCAGGAGGGAACTATGAAAACCCGATAATGACTGAAAAAAAATCAAAACCACAAGAAAGCTACTTTTTACAAGATGCAAAAGCGATACAAAATCGTTTATCCATACCTATAGCCGTTACAGGGGGCTTTCGCTCAAAAGAGCACATGAATGAAGCACTGAAAACGCAGAAGACTTCTTTAATTGGGCTTGCGCGCCCCTTAGTACTATATCCTGACTTAACTAATCGGTTTTTGAATAATAAGTTAAAGGTTGTTCAAACACACCATTTAACAACAGGCATTAAATCCTTAGACCGTCTCTTTGGGCCCTTGATGAGCATTGGATATTATCAACAACAAATGCGCCGCCTATCCCAAGCGAAACCACCTAAGTTAAAACGATTTGGAGGTGGGGTTTTGATCAGGGTTTTTCTAAAACACTTCCATGCATACTTAATACGCATCATATTTAGATGATCAGAAGTATATTAAATCAATTAATAAAGGGCAAGTATTTAGCCCTTTTTTAAAGGCTTGTTTCAGGTCAGGGACAATTGTCCTTAATTATAAAGTTTACAGCTTAATTAAACATTTGTATGACAGCGTTGATATTTAAAAATCAGGGTGTTATAATTTACACATATTTAGTTCTTTAAGTATGCCTAAGTTTAGTAGCCGTACTTGCACGATAAGAAAATATCTTGCAACTTAGGCCATTAAAGTTTGAGTATGTAAAATTGATGTTATCATATATCTGTAATACATGTTCATGATTTAACTAGCATAAAGGCTTGATACTTAGGTATCAATAACCAGTGTAGATTATCACTATGGAGAGTGTTTTATGAGAGAACATAGGCATATTTACCTCGTAATGCTGTTCATAGTCTTACTGTTTTTCACCCCGGGTTTGAAAGCTGAATCAACTGAGAATGCTAACGATATAGATCGTAAGATTGTGTATTTGGATTTAATTGGGTGTGAAGTATGCGACCGTGTCAAAGACCACGGTGTTTTAGAGGGCTTAGAAGCTCAAGGCGTCGAAGTAATTATATATGACGTTATGCAAGATCCTTTGATATCTGATCAATACGCCGCAGCTTATAACGTTAGAGGTGGCAAAGCGGCACCCATCATTTTTGCGGGTGATACCTACTTTAGAGATGCAGATAAAATCATTGCTGCTTATGAAGATGGGGATATCTATTATCACGCTCAGTATGATTTAAGAGATATTGATGACTATGAACCTAGAGATTTCACCTTTATAACAGGCTTGGTCTTCATCGTTTTAACAGGGCTTCTAGATGGTATCAATCCTTGTGCCATCGCGATGTTGTTGATGTTTATCTCGATGATTGGTTTTACAAAAAGCACTAAATTAATGATAACGGTTAGTATTTCGTACATATCAGCTGTATTTGTCACCTACTTTACCATCGGTTTAGGCTTTCTAACGATATTAGGTATTTCAAGGCAAGCTTTTGATAACATATCGGTTTTCTTATATGGTTTCTTCTCGGTGTTGACGTTGTTTTTGGCCATCTTGACGTTTTATGATTTCATCGTAACCAAACACGACAAATACGATCAAGTGAAAAACCAGTTACCTAGGTTTATTCGCAGGTTTAATGAAGGCTTGATGGCGAGAATGACACAAGTCCTAGAAACCAAAGAAGATAAAAAAGGACGCATTATTTGGTTTGTAGTGATTCCAGCCTTTATCGGTGTGCTAGTAGGGATTACCGAAGCCGCTTGTACGGGGCAAATATACGTTGCGGTTTTAGCTTCACTAGAAGCCAACATGCAAGCGGGTATCGATGTTATTAAAGTGTTTTACCTCTTTGTGTTCAACTTGATGTTTATTTTACCTTTATTAATCATCGCATTAATCGCAATCAAATCGAAAAACACGATGGTTGTGGCAAACTTAATGCGTGAACACTTACCAAAAATCAAGTTTGCGACGGCGTTATTCTTCTTGTTCATGGCGATATATTTCATCTTGCTTATTATGGATGTTGGGTTCTTGAACTTTGATATATCACTTTAAGTTGGTTTTATTGATGCTAAAGCATCATTTAAATAAAATAATATAAAAAAATTTTAGGAGGAGTAGTAAATGAAGAAATTTTTACTAGTATTAATGCTATTTTTAAGCTTTACCCTAGCAGCATGTAATGGCGAAGCTGACAATGGTGAAAATGATAATGGTGAAAACGGTAATGATGTAGAATTACCAGAAACCATTACTATGAGCGACATTGATGATTATCTGTTTGATCCTGCATGGCAATTTGTTGATGCAAGAAACTTTGATGATCAAATGTCAGATGGTTGGATTCGTGGATTCGAAATGATTCCATTCTTCCAATATCTAGAGTATGCGGACATTTTGGTTCGTACTGATGGATGGAACTTTGATGGTTCGCAAATCAAAGATGAAGGTGCTTTGCGTGAATTATTTGATGAAGATCGCAACATCGTATTGATTTGTGCTGCGGGCGTCAGAGCTGGATTCATCAAAGAAGCTTTAGAACATCTTGGTTATGAAAACGTATGGAACGCTGGCGCACTTGGCGATTATACGGGTGACCACCGTGTATTTGGTGATGAGAGCTTCACTATCACGATGCCACCCCGTGCGCATGTTGAAGATCTTCCTGAAGACATCAACATGGAAAATATCGATGATTTCCTAGGCCGTCCAGGCACAAAATTCTTTGATTTCCGTGATGTTTATCCAGGTGAAAGTGCACCTAAATTAGAAAATGGTTGGATTGATGGCTTTACTTTCGTACCTTACTTTGGTTTCCTTACGCATGAAGACAATGAAATCTTAAATCATCCTGGCACATTTACCCTTGATGAAGTTGATCTTTCTGAAGTAATCAACGATGACATGATTTATATCCTTGAAAACATTTTTGGCGACAAAGACACCGAACTTATTCTTATGTGTATGAGCGGCGCTAGAAGTGGTTTAATGCAAGCCGTACTTGAAGAAATTGGTTACACGAACGTTTGGAACGCTGGTGGTTGGAGAAACTACGAAGGCGACAACAAGGTTCTGCCTTGGTGCGAAGGCGCTGACAACGGCGACAACGGCGACAACGGCGACTGCGAATAATATAGGGGGCTTATAAGATGAAAAAGTTTTTATTACTGACACTATTTGCAAGTCTTTTATTCGTTACTGCGGCTTGTGGTAACGGCGACGATAACGGCGAGAACGGCGATAATGACCGTCCTGATGATGCGACGATTGAAGTCTTACAATTTCCCCATTTAGATGGATATGGAAATGAAGTCATGCGTGATATGCCTATCTTGTTTGAATATGAAATGCGTGATTTTGTCAAGTATCAAGTGGCATTTGTATCATGTACTTGCCGTGCACCCCGTGTCAATTACTGGAGTGTAGCCTATTTCGAAATTGATAAAACGACGGGTGAAATCGTAACACTAACCTTTAGTTCTGATGGCGAAGATGGCGATTATACCGCAGGTATGTGGGGCGACAGTGACCCTATTCCTGATACAGGTAAGACTTATGAAGGCCATTTCAAAGTTGACTTTATCCCTTGGTTAATCGGTCAAAACTTGGATGATTTAGAGGGTATTAACATCTTCTATAATGATGCACCAAGCCAATATACCGATCATGCCAATACCACAGAAATTGAAGAGACTGACCTGATTGATGCTTATGCGGGTAGTTCAGTCACCACGCATTCATTAATTAGAGTATCTAAAACACTACTAGAATATCATCAAGAAAACTATATAGATTAATGCGTTGCTAAAAGAGGTATTTATCCATTAAATACCTCTTTGATGTAACGAAGGAGGGATCATTATCAAGCCAATAAACATAAGTGTGATGCTTTTAGGGTTGCTCATTTTATTTGCTTGTGGTAGTGATTCCGCAACCTATAATGATTTCAATCATATTAGTCACTGGGATGATTTGGATCAACTAGAAGGTGAGAAGACAATCATATATTATTACTCACCTTTCTGTGATATTTGTATCAATTTGGAACCTTCGGTAAGCAGTTCTTTAAAAGAACTTGAAGAACACTTTGAGATTTTTTTGATTGATACAGGGGAAATCTATGAACAAGGAACGCCTGATTTTGAATACCGAGAAACCGTACCTGCGTTAATCATATTTGAAAATCAAGAATTTCAGGAGTGGATTATTGGTTCCACACCAGTGACCAATTACTTAGAAGAACAATTAAACAAGATAAATAAATAACATAGGAGGAGTTAGTATGAAAAAATTATTCACATTAATGGCTTTTGCAGCGGTACTATTTATCGCGGCTTGTGGCAACGGCGATGACGCACCCGATGTAGATTATCCGGTAGAGTACTTTAACGCAACCGTCGTTTCATCAGTTTTGGATGGCGACTTAGTCACCATGACTATCGAAGGTGAAGGCTTTTATCCGATGACCGTTGAAGTAAGCTTTGATGGTGGCACTATGACCGTCTTTAATGTTAGCGATCATTCTGAAAGTGCTGATTGGGGAGGCGCTATTATTGAGCGTGGCGATGTTCAAAGCGCCATTATCGATTATGCAGATAACATGGGCGACTTTGATGTCGATGATTACAAAGAAGTCGATGGGGATGCGGCAGCTACAGCGACCGTTGAAGCATTAGAAGACATTGCCAACGCTGCAATTGAACATTATCAAGCTTATTACGCTGATTAATTAACTTGCAAGCAAAATCCGATAAAAAAGCACTTAAAATTAAGTGCTTTTTTTTGGACTTAAAACGACTTTAGTCTACTCATCATTGATATAATCGATTATATAGTTACCCACTAATGTGTGTGCTTCAATCATCGGCATGTGCCCAACCTCTTCTATAATCACTAACTGTGCCTCGTTTAATTTAGCTTTATAATTTTCACTAATAAAAAGCGGAGTCCACGTATCTTTTGCACCGGTTATGATTAATGGGTCTAAGCGAATTTCTGTCATAAGGGCTTCAAAGTCAATATCATCTTGATCATTGCTCATTTTTTGTAAGACCCCAGAAGGGATCATCGCACTAAAATAATACATGGGATCAAAATAATCACTGCTCTTATAAGCTTCTTGGTGATGGACCCCAAAAAAAGCCAAACGTTGAACCGTGTAATTTTTAAATATCAAGTCATAAAAAAGCTTTGGTGGCGGTTGCGTATTTTGCTCTGGATTGAAATCAGCTGGAGATAGTAAAATCAACCCTTCCATCTGATTTTGATGATGATAACTATGATACAACGCTACTCTTGCCCCCATAGAATGGCCTAACATATAGTAATGGTCTATATCTAAGTGTTCCAATAATTTTTCAATGATTTTACTATGTTGATCTGCCGTATAGCTAAAGGAGCTTGATTTTTCACTATGTCCAAAACCCACCAAATCAATGGCAATGATGTGAAAGTTTTCTTCAAGCATTTCACTGATAAACCGAAAATCATAACCACTGCCTAAGAAGCCATGAATCAAGACCAGCGTTTCATGATCAGGGTTGCCATACTGACGAAAAGCAACCTGATAATCATCGATGGTAAGCATGTCAAAATCGTTGATTTCATGGGTTTTATAGATCGTATTCAGTTGAACTTGTTTAATTAAACTATGTGTACTCAGCGCTACAAAAACGATCACCAACAACCCCACGAAAATGAGGCTGCCTAGTTTGATTTGTTTCATCACCATCACCTAGGATTATTATAACGCACAAAAGCGATTATCTATGCTAAAGTACATGTAAAGTTAAAAAATGTTTTTGTTTCAGACTCGCTATCGAAGTGAGATTAAGATATAATGAAATTATCTATGTGAATGAGAAAAATGTTTGTGTAAACCCATTCGCAACAGCACACTTAAGAGGGTGGTGAAACGATGGAGTTAAAAAATTCAACCAAAGAAAAACTGGATACTTTAATCGCGAAATATCGCAAAAAATACAAAATTAAAGGCCTTGCCGTTAGTATTCAATACCTAGATACCCCTATCTATGAAGGGCTATTTGGAGAAGCAAGCTCTAATCAAGCCGTTACTAAGGAAACTAAATTCATGATTGGTTCCACAACCAAAGTATTTACCGCTTTGGCTATTTTGCAACTGATGGACCAAGGCAAATTAACACTAGATGATGCGATTAAGGACCACTTACCAAAGCTTTCCATCAAAGAGCACAAAACCTATGATGAGATGACCATCAGACACGTGCTGATGCATACCTCAGGTTTACCTGGGGATGATTTGTCGATGATGTTTGATTCTGAGATACCCCAACAAAGCCTCATTGAAAAACTGTCCAATCACTATAGAACGCATGAACCGGGTGTGATGTTTGCTTATTCCAATATCGGATACGCTTTGTTGGGATTAATTGTTGAAAAAGTGAGTAATAAAAGCTATAAAGAATATTTGAAGGACCATATTTTTGCCCCGCTTAAAATAAATCCACTCATTTTAGAAACGCCCAAGTTAAGATCAAAACATAAAAACAGCATTGCCGCTTCTTACAATCAAAAAGGGCGCACGGTAGAAGACCCATTATCGAGTATGATCAGCGCAGGGACGAATACTTATGCTTCCTTAAACGATATGCAAAAACTGGCCAGTTACTTTTTAAAGAAAAACCAGCCCAAGCTCTTAAACGCCAAAACCTTTGAAGCGATGATTACGCCTCCTAAAGATGGCTATATGATTAAAAATGAGCAACGGATTGGCTTAGGGATTCGTTTTAATTATGCTAAGTTCAATCATGACGCTGTAGGGGAAGTTTACGGCCATGGCGGTAATACCTTTTATCACCACAGCCTTTTTGACCTTTTTCCTAAACCACAACTAGCCTTAAATATCATGAATAATGCCAAAAAAGGAGCCCTTTTTAACCAAAAAATCATGCCTTTGATCATCCAAGAGATCTTTTTAGACCAAGGCATTGACATACCTAAAACAATCGAACACCCTACCAACCCCATCCCGCTTGATAAACGGCTTAGATATAGCAAGGATATGGTTATGATTGACCGAAAACTATCCTTTAGCATTGATAAAAACCAAGATTTATCCGGCAAACTTGGCTTCTTTAAATACCGCCTAGATGAAAGCGGTGATGGCTTTTTAAAGCCCGTACCAAAAGGGATTGCCAAGCTAAAACCTTTCAAAAAACAAATCGAACCATTGCGTTTTTTACCCAAAACCGTGCGCGATGAAGATGTGCTATTTTTTGAAGTCTCCAGTCCTTACAAAAAAACGTTGTTGCCACTAGCTAGCAATTATCAACACCCTAAAATCACAGAAGCTTGGCAAAGCGCACTTGGCACCTATAGACCACAAGGTAAATATGCGCGTTTGGCTCAGTATGTTAAGGGCATAAATTTAAAAATCAAACAAGGGGCCCTAATCTTAACGCTAAAAACCCCAGAAGCTTCAAATACGTATTATCTTTTACCTATCGATGAAGAAAAAGCCATTATTCAAGGCTATGGCAGAGGGACTAAAGAAACGGTTTTGCTTAAGTATACCCAAGGAAGACCCACCCTTATGATTCAAGGATTATTATGCGAAAGGCGAAAAAAGAAAAGCAGGTGAGCAAACCTGCTTTTTTATGATTCTAGAAGCTTTCTGATTTGTGATGGGGCTAATACTTTGCCTTGCTGAACAAGTTTATCATCAATGACTAAAGCGGGGGTTTTCATAGCGCCATAATCGATGATGGTATCTAGGTCAGTCACTTTTTCTACCGTCACATCCAATTTTAGTTGTTCAGCTGCAACTTTCACGTTTTCTGCCAACTTATCACAGTTTTTACAGCCTTTGCCTAATACTTTAACGTTCATTGCACTCCTCCTTCATAAAAAAGTTATAAAGCGTAAATAATATAGCCACTTACCAACCCAACTAGGGCCGATAAGACAACAACCAATCCTAAATAGGTTAACGTGCGTTTGATACCAAGCACTTTACCAATAATGATCATATTGGGGATGCTTAAGGATGGTCCGGCAAGTAATAAAGCGGTGGCAGGACCTCTATTCATTCCGTTTGCTAAAAGCGTACTGACGATGGGGACCTCTGTTAAGGTGGCAAAATACATTAACGCCCCGATTACCGAAGCGATTAAATTGGCTTGATACGTGTTTTGTCCAACCACTCTAGCCAGCATTTCTTCACTGATTAATGAGCTGATAATGCCTGCAATAAAGACGCCCATGATAAACAAAGGTAAAATCTTTTTGGCTAAATCTAAGGTTTCTGCACCCCAAGCGATTAAATCATCTTTGCGGAAGAATAGGACGATTTGAATCCCTAATAAGACTAACAATATAAGGGTTGGCAAGGGTCTATATACCCCAAAGATTAAAATGAAGAAGAGCGTCAAAAAGAAAAGAATTTTTTGGTAAGCTTTTAAGCGTGTTTCTTCATCAAACCGTTCAAAAAGGGTGTTATTCGCTTGTTTTACTTCGCCCTTTCTAAAAATAACATATAGTGTAAACCCAATCACTATCGATAGTAAAATGGCCCCAATGACTCTAGCCAAAGCGATATCGGGACCAATATCAGAAAACGTTAAGCTCAAAGCCAACACATTGATGGCGGGGCCTGAAAACAAAAAGGCCACCGCTGGTCCTAAACCAGCGCCTTTTTTGCGAATACTGGCAAACATCGGTAACACCGAACACGAACAGACCGCCAATATTATCCCTGAAACTGAGGCAACGCCATAAGCTTTTAGCTTTTTGGCGCTTGGGCCCATATGCCTTAAAATGGCACCCTGTGACATAAAAACCACAATCGCTCCAGAGATGCTAAAGGCAATCAATAAGGAAAAGATTCTTAACAATGAAAAAGTCGTCCCATCTTGAGGAAAGAAAACGTAGTTTCTTAAAAAGATCAAGCCTTCTAATAATAGTTCTAGTAAAAAGGTTATTACGTGCATTCAATCATCCCTTATCATCCGCTTTAGTCTCAATCAGCGTGCATTGTGACAAGGCTTTGTGGTCTTGATATAGTTGCGGGTATGTATCTAACGCTTGATCGATATATTGAAGAATATAAGACAAAAACGTATATTCTTTATTTATGTGGTAGTAAATATAAAGCTGTTTGCGCCTTGATTCAATCAAGCCTAAATCCTTTAGCTTAGCTAAGTGTTTTGATATTTTTGGTTGTGATAACGCAAGTATTTCGGTTAATTCACACACACAATGATCGCGCTTATACAGTAACACCATGATTCTTAATCTTGTTTCATCGCTTAAGGCTTTAAATACCACGACTAAGTTATCCACTAAAAAACCTCCTATATAACCAAAAAGGTATATGGTAATAATAGTATATACCATTTTAGTAATATGTCAAGGGTTAGTAAGACACTTTATGGCATGAATGATCAACATGAAAATCGTTTAATATCGTTTTTACCATGTAGCCACAGATGATAAAATGCAGTATAATAAAACTATCATAATGATAAAGGACGTTTAACATGATTGATTTTAGAAGCGATACCGTCACCCAACCCACAGATGCCATGCGAGAAGCGATGGCCCAAGCAAAAGTGGGGGATGATGTTTATGGGGATGACCCTACTATCAAGGCTTTAGAAACCTATAGCGCTAAGTTGTTAAACAAAGAAAAAGCGCTCTTTTTCCCTAGTGGCACTATGGCCAATCAAGTCGCCATTATGTCACATACCCAACCGAGTGATGAGATTATCTTAGGTAAACATTCGCATATAAAAAACTATGAAGTTGGGGCGGCTAGCGCGTTAAGTGGGGTTGGGTATAGCTTGGTTGACGATGCGGCCGGGCATCTAAATATCGGTGCGTTAAAAGCCGCCATTAGAGGTGAAGATATCCATTTTCCTAAAACCACCTTAATCTGTTCAGAGATGGCACATTCACTTGGCAAAGTTGCACCATTAGATACGTTAAAAGAAACCTATCATGTGGCGAAAAACCATCATATTGCGCATCATCTGGATGGGGCGAGATTGTTCAATGCCGCCATAGCGTTAGGCGTAGAGGCAAAAGAGATTGCCCGATATACCGATTCGTTAATGTTTTGTCTTTCCAAAGGCTTAAGCGCCCCAATCGGGAGTATGTTATTAGGGACAGAAGCGTTTATTAAGCGCGCCTTAAAATACCGTAAAATGCTTGGGGGCGGGATGCGTCAAGTAGGTGTTTTAGGCGCACCGGGCCTCGTTGCATTACAAGAGATGACAAACCGTTTGAGCGATGATCACAAGCATGCCCGGTACTTAGCTGAAGGCTTAGCATCATTGGGGGTTTTTGAGGTTAATCACAAACAAAGCGATATTAACATGGTGTTTGTTAAAGCAACCATTGACATGGAAGCGTTTAAAACCTACATGCAACAAAAAGGCATTTTACTAGGTGGCTACAAAGGTGAATACATGCGCTTGATGACCCACCGTGAGATTAGCAAAAAATCTATTGATGTATTTCTAGATTACACAAAACAATACCTAGATAAACTGACTGAGAATCAAACATAAATAAACAAAAAATAGGAGGACACTATGCCAATTATTCTTTGGTTAATATTCGGGGCTTTGGTTGGATATGTAGCATCGATTTTGATGCACGTCAAAAGAAGAGGGTTGATTAAAAATATCATCATCGGTCTTTTGGGTTCGTTTTTAGGCGGGTTTATCGCTTCCTTCTTTAACATCGGTTCGTTAAGAACCTTTACTTTAGAGAGTTTTTTGATTGCCCTTGGCGGGGCGGTTTTACTGATTTGGCTTGTGCGCAGATTAAAGCTATGAATGATAAATCATTGCTTTATATTCATCATGCAAACCACTTAAAAAATATATGAATTTCTCAAGTGTAAGGCGCATGCTATAATGAATTTTTAGGAGGGATCTTATGCAACACAAACTCAGTAAAGGGATGCTATTAAACCAAGATGGCACCTTGAGCGAGGCTGGTTATCATACCGAGTTAATCAAAGCCTACAATAAAGGCCAAATCAAAAAGTCTAAACTTAGAATCAAAGAATGGGACTATTTTTATATCCAAACCCAAAAAACGGGGCTCGGTATTGTCATCGCCGACAACGGGTATATGGGCCTCATTTCTTTAACGTTTATGGATTATGAAGCCCAAACGCTTCATACGCAAAGTAAAACCTTGCCCCTAACTTTAGGAAAACTGAACTTATCATGCACTAGCATCGATGGTCAAACGGTGATTCATAAAAAAAATACGATGTTTAATTTAAACTATGGTAAAGAGAAAAGCCATCTCAAAATATATTGGGAAAACTTTGAAGACAATCATCCTTTGGAAGTCGATGTTGAACTGTATGACAAACCCCAAGACAGCATGGTTTTAACCGTTCCTTTTAAGGATAAGCCCCATCACTTTTATTATAACCAAAAGATTCTGGGTATGCGCGCCAGCGGCACGATTAAACACGCGGGTAAAAACATCAAACTAGATAAAAACAGCTTAGCCCTTATGGATTTTGGCCGCGGCGTTTGGCCTTATAAATCAACGTGGTACTGGGGGGCGGCCCAAGGCTATGATCAAACCCATAAAATAGCCTTAAACATTGGCCATGGCTTTGGCGATACCAAACACGCCAGTGAAGATATGTTTTTTTATGATGGCGTTGCCCACAAACTCTCCCATGGTCAATTCACTTATGACCTAGACGATCAAGGTGAAATCGAGGTGATGAAGCCTTGGCAATACCATACTGAGGATAACCGTTTAAAACTGACTTTTACACCGCTTATGCAACGTCAAGACCACACCAAGTTTGCGTTTTTATCGAGCCGACAAAACCAAGTGTTTGGGCACTATAATGGTGAAGTGACGTTGGATGATGAAAAAGTCTATGAGATAAAAGACCTCTTTGGCTTTGTAGAACGATTTGACAACCGGTGGTAAGGGCTCGATTTTAGATAATTATTAAGCCAATGTTAAGAATTGTTAAATGTATGATGAACGTCTTGTTTAAACGGTTGATTTTGCTAAAATTAAGTTGGGTTGATAAATATAGGCCTTGTGTCCTATCACCCCCTTGCCATGACACGGATGTTTAACTATGAGATGTCGTTAGTGAAAGGAAATCGCTATGCCTAAGGTTTTGATTATTGAAGATGAAGCTTCAATTGTAAAAATGCTGACGTATGATTTAAAACTGTTACACGTCGATATCGACACGGCTTTTGACGGCGAAGCAGGCTATCAAAAAGCACTGAGTGGTGAGTATGATATCATCTTACTCGATTTAATGTTGCCTAAGAAAAATGGTTTAGATGTATGTAAGGATTTAAGAGACGCTAAGGTCACATCACACATCATTATGCTTACGGCGATGGATGAAGAGTTTAACCTAATTGAAGGCTTTGATGTCGGTGCAGACGATTATGTGATGAAGCCTTTCTCACCAAGAGAGTTAACCGCACGTATCAAGGCGGCTTTAAGACGAAAAGAACTCAAAGAATCCGATTCGATTGTGGTTCATCATGACCTTACGATAAATCGCAGTTCTTATGAGGTTAAAAAGGGTGATACCCCCATAGAGTTAACCTTAAAAGAGTTTGAACTGCTCTCAGAGCTTTTAGCCCACAAAAATCAAGTCATATCTAGAGAACAGCTATTAAACCACATTTGGGGTTACACCTATGACGGTGATACGCGTGTGGTAGATGTACATATCTCTAAATTGAGGGATAAAATTGATAAAGACCAAACGATGATAAAGACCATCAGAGGCATAGGGTATAAATTGATTTGATCACATGTAATGTGTGGTCTTTTTTTTTTACGATTGTTAATGGAATCTTTACAGTGACTAGACAGTAAATTGATGTTGGTGCCTTATAGTGTAGGTGTAAATCAAAAAATAGGAGGAAATGATGAAAAAAATTCTTGTATTATCAATTTTGGCTTTATCCGTGTTTACTCTAAGTGCATGTGGTGGTTCTGATGCGTTTGATGGTGACATCAATGTCTATACGCGTGATACGACTTCAGGTACCCGTGATGGATTTATGAGCGGTATTGGTTATTCTGAAGCTACCACCGATGACAGTAAGCTTGTAGAGGGCTTTGTAACCCAAAACAATGCCGGTATTATGAATGCGATGGCTACGGATGTTTATGGCATTGGCTATGTATCTATGGCCAGTGTGAACGATACCATTAAGGCGTTGAATTTTGAAGGCGTTGAAGCCACGCTAGATAATGTACTTGATGATTCATACGGCTTAAAACGTCCCTTTAATTACATGCTTCGTGCCGATGATGACTTTGCTAGTGATGAAATCAAACAAATCTCTTATGCGTTCATCGCTTACTTGCAAACCAACGATGCCTCAGATGTGATCAACGACATCGGTGCCATTGCTTTAGTGACCAATCAAAATTGGGCTGATATCAGTGATGAGCATCCGATTTGTAGTGCTGATAATAGTGATTTGACCCTGCGATTTGGTGGTTCTGATTCAATCACCGCGGTTGCTCAAGCGCTCAGCGCCGACTTTGCACCACGTTGTGGTAACGTCGTGCCTGAACACGATCACACCGGAAGTGGAGATGCGTTTAGACGTACGCAAGGTGATCAAAAAGATGGCGTTAATGCTAAAGAAATCGGTTTTGCTTCAAGAGATTTCCGAGGTGAGGAACTAGATGAAACTTCAGAAGAAACCCGTGGACAATTGGCGTGGGATGCAATCGTTGCGATTGTTCATCTTAACAATCCGGTAGATTCTTTAACCGCCGAAGAAATTAAAGCCATTTACGCAGGCGAAATAACCTCTTGGTCAGAATTTATTGATTAATGAAACAACCAACATCATGAAAAAAGGCTGGCTTAGGCCAGGCTTTTGCATTTGGAGGTCATTATGGACATGAGTAGAAACGTTACAAAAAGACGCCAAAAACCCCTTTCTTTAACAGACGCACTCACAAAAAACGGCTTATTTATCGTAGCTTTAATCTCTGCATCGTTTATTGTTATAATTGCATTTTTTATTGCATTTTACGGTGTTTTACCCTTTATCACCGATAATAACGGTTTAGGGCAAGTATCGTTGATTAGATTTTTGACGGGAACCACATGGTTAGAAGGCCCAACGTTTGTCTCCGTCGCTTATGGAGCAGGCTTCTTGGTTATCAATACCTTGTTTATCGTCATTCTGTCGTTGTTTGTATCTTTTCCCATCAGTATTTTGTGCGCTCTTTTTATCGCTAAAATCGCTCCTAAAAATATCGCCGTTATAATGCGCTCCATCGTTGAATTGATGGCGTCCATTCCCTCTATTGTGTATGGATTGGTAGGGGCAGGTTTATTGCTTCCAATTATTTATTTTGTCGCTACCAATTTAGGATTTAATTCTAGTGGAGGAAACTCTACTTTAGGGGCTGTAATCGTATTGGCTTTAATGAGTATTCCAACCATGACCGCTATCGCAGAAACATCGATTCGAAGTGTAGACCCCTCTTTAGAACAAGCCTCTTTGGCTTTGGGCGTTTCTAAGATGCAAACCAATTTTAGCGTCGTTTTAGTCGCTGCTAAATCGGGTATCTTTTCTGGAGTCATATTGGCGGTGGGCCGTGCATTAGGTGAGGCAACGGCCGTTGCCTTGGTGATTGGAAACGCTAGAAGCGGCCCAACCTTAGGATTGTTTCAAATCAGTTCCACCATCACTTCAACCATGCTACAAGGCATGAAAGAAACCACGGGCATCGATTATGACATTCGCTTTTCTTTAGGCCTGTTATTAATGGCTGTGATTGTTCTAACGAATCTTTTATTGAACTTCGTTAAAAGAAGGGTGGGTCGCATGGATGCCTAAAAAACAAAAAACCATTGAGTTGATTCTACGTTCTTTAACCTACTTTGGGGCTTTGATGGCCGCTTTATTCTTAGGGTTGATTTTCTACTATGTTTTATCAAACGGCTTTGGCTTAGTCAATCTTGATCTTTTAAGAAGCGATTATCATACTCAACATTATAAAGCCTCACTTAGTGAAACGGCTGATTTAAATACCTTATATCAAGCTGAAGAAAATCTTTCCCACCCTTATTCAACAAAATATGGCGTTGCCTTTAAAGAAGATTTGGATCGCGCAGGCAATATGGTGATTAAAGTCGCCTATTTACATCCTGAGTCGCCTTTAAAGACGTTGGTTAATCAAAACGCCTCTCAAGAAACGATAGGTTTAAGCGAAAATATTATCATTCAACGAATCGCTTATCATGATGCCCCTTCCTCTTTAAGAAGTCGTGGTGCTCAAGCCATGGTCAATGACTTAGAAGCGGGTTATGAGATTCGTGAAGTTTCATTTGCAGAACTTGGTGGCGGCATAAGAGGATCTTTAATTACAACGCTTTACTTAATCGGATTGACCTTGATCATCGCCTTGCCAATCGGTATCATTTCTGCGATCTATCTACATGAATTTGCGCCTAAAAATATGATAACGAACACATTAAGATCTTTCATCGAAACCTTAACAGGTGTCCCATCAATCATCTATGGTTTAATTGGTATTTCGATATTTGTACCCATAACCGTAAGATTAAATCTTTCACAAGGGTCTAACTTGTATGCGGCGGCTTTGACGCTAGCTGTGATATTGTTGCCCGTAATCATTAGGACGACAGAAGAAGCCTTAAAAGTAATACCCGATGACTATCGAAAAGCTTCTTTGGCTTTAGGGGCGAATCAAAGTCAAACCATTTTTAAGATTGTCTTGCCCAATGCTTTACCCGGTATCATGACTGCGGTGTTTCTTTCTATCGGTCGCATCATCGGTGAATCCGCGGCCTTGATATTTGTTTTGGGTACGGCCATCAAGGATAACGTACGTTTAAGTGAAAATTCTACGTCGCTTGCCGTTCATATTTGGACGCTTATGTCTAATGAACCCGCTAATATTGAATTGGCTAGCAGCATTGCCTTAATTATTTTACTTGTCGTACTCACATTAAACATCATTATCAAGTTTTTTAACTTCCGCTTACATAAAAAACTAAAGGGATGATAAAATGAATAAAACGATCGTATTTAAAACCCGTGATTTAGATGTCTCCTATAATCAAGACCATGCTTTGAAAAAAATTAGCCTACCAATTTATGAAAAATCGATTACCGCTTTGATTGGTCCTTCAGGTTGTGGCAAATCAACGTTTCTAAGGACGCTCAACCGGATGAACGATTTAATTCCCGAATGCCTAGTTGATGGGGACGTTAGCTACCACGAATCCTCTATTTATCATTATGATTATGATGTGATTAACCTACGTAAAAAAGTTGGTATGGTGTTTCAAAAACCCAACCCATTTCCCATGAGCATTTACGACAACATCACCTATGGACCACGACGTCAAGGCATCAAAAATAAAGAAAAGCTTGAAACAATCGTCACCAAGGTATTAAAACAATCCGCTCTTTATGACGAAGTCAAAGACCGCTTGCACACTCCTGCACTATCCCTTTCTGGGGGTCAACAACAACGCCTTTGTATCGCTAGAGCTTTAGCGATGGAACCAGAAGTTATTCTCATGGATGAACCAACCTCAGCCTTAGATCCCATCGCAACCACGAAAATAGAAAGTTTGTTAGAAGCATTAAAGAAACGCTATACGATTGTGATTGTTACGCACTCTATGCAACAAGCCGCCCGTATTTCAGATTACACCGCCTTCTTTTATATGGGTGAGTTGGTTGAGTTTAACGATACCAACACCATCTTCAACATTCCACAACATAAGATGACCGAAGATTATATCACAGGGAGGTTTGGTTAAATATGTCTACCATGCGACCATCTTTTGACCGGGCTTTAATCGAATTATGCAACAAGGCCGAAGCTATGTTCAATGATGTTTATGAAGCATTTGAAAGAACGTTTGATGCCATTGAAAATAACGATCATAACTTAGCCCAAACCGTCATCGATGATGATGTAAACATCAACAAAAGTGAAGCGGATATCAATGAACGCGCCATCCGATTGTTTTTAAAGGAATGTCCCGTTGCGAGTGATTTACGCTTAATTATCATTACCATTAAAATTGCCTATGAACTTGAACGTATTGGAGACTATGCTAAAAATATCGCGACTTACATCATGCAAAATCCAAAAGATACGGCCATGATTCGTCAATCGATGCTAGATTACAAACCTAATGTTTTATCGATGTTAAGCAGCATCAAAGAAGCTTATCTAAAGCGTGATGCAACCATGGCCAAGGCGGTATCCAAAAAAGATGATTTCATCGACCAAACGTTTAAATCGCAAAGCCATCAGTTTATTAACTTAAGCAAAGAAGAAACCGATTTACCCACCCAAGCTATTTATTTTGCCTTAATCGCGATTAAGCAATTTGAGCGCTGTGGCGATCATATAACCAATATTGCCGAACATATCTATTTTTTGAATCGTGCAACATTTGTTGATTTTAATACCTAATTATCGTTTTTTTTGATACAATGATATTGGTGATTAACCATGAAAGAAAAATACCTACTTTACATCCCACCAATTCTTGCCCTAGCAATCATCATAGCGATATGGCTAATGATCGATGAAGCGTTATTTGCATTGATACTTAGCCTTGTTTTGGTGCTATTAATAGGTCTTTATCATAGTCAAATAAGCTATCAAAAAAACAAAAGAAGTTTAGAAAAAAAGCGCTTTGATTCCAGTTACGCATCCTTAAAAAACAATACCATAAACATCGCTCAGTTTATCGCTCTTTCTGATATTATTGACCGTGGTCTTTTGTTTATTGATGCCCATGGAATAATCAAACACGTCAATCCCCTTTTTAACCAATACGTTGAAACTACCGTTCATATTGAAACCTCTATATCCGTGCTTAAACCGCATAAAACCTTATATCAAATCATTAAGGACAGTGTTGAGCAACAAAAGCCTCTTACGATTAAAATGAATTTAGATGAAAAGCACTATGATGTCGCAACGACCCCTATTTTTGAAAAGGATAAGTTTAAAGGCACCATAGTCGTCATGCACGATATTACCGAACTCAAAACCGCTGAGACGTTTCAAAAACAATTTACAGCCGATGTGTCCCACGAACTAAAAACCCCTTTAACTACGATTAAAGGGCTAGCAGAGATTTTAAACCGTGATGATGACACCAAGAGCGATACAAAAAAAGAACTCCTAAAAGTGATTTACGATGAATCCACAAGAATGGAGAATATTTTGTCAGACTTGTTGATTATATCCAAAATGGATCGACTTGATTATGAGTTAAAACGTGTTGAAACGGATATCAAACTTTTGATTGAAGAGGTTGTTGCTTTACTTACCAAACAAGCACACGAAAAACAGATTAAAATAAAGTGCGCTGTTGATTCACAGTTATTATATGTTGATAAAACCAAAATCCAGCAAGTTATGTTAAATTTGATTAAAAACGCCATTAACTACACCGATTCAGGGACCATCACAATTATTGGAAAAGCGAAACAATCGGTTTTTACAATTGATGTTATCGATACTGGCATCGGCATTCCTCTTGAAGAGCAAGATAAAATTTTCAAGCGGTTTTATCGACTTGATGAGGCTCGGAGCAGGGCTTCTGGTGGCAGTGGTTTAGGATTATCCATTATCAAAAATGTCGTTAAAAAACACCAAGGAAACATCCGCTTAACCTCTGAACTGGACGTAGGGTCACATTTTTCAATAGACTTACCTTTGCAGATTAAAAAATGAATGATTGATAAACCGTCAAAACAAAGGATGATGTTATGACAAAAACCATGGCAAAAAAAATAGTACTAAAAGGGATTGTTCAAGGTGTTGGCATGCGTTATTTCATCAAAGAACATGCCCAAAGGCATGGTTTGTTAGGGTATGTGAAAAACGCGATAGATGGCTCAGTACAAGGATTTGTTCAAGGCGATGAAAAGCGCATCAAAAACTTTATCAAAAGCTTGCGCACTCAGTCTCCAGGAAATATTGAAGAGATGATTATAGATGATGCACCTATCAATCGAGATTTAACCCGTTTTTCTATCACGTTTTAAAAAAAGTTGAACGAGCACGAAATGATGTGCCGTTCAACTCTTTTTTTATCTAGGAAATAAATCCCCGATGGTTTCGGTTTCCATAAACGCTCTTTTTTCACGTTGGGAATCAATTAAATCGCGGTAGTATTTGTCGTTTTGCTCGATTTCATGCTTTTTCTCATAAATGTAGGTTAAGAAAGCTTCTTCATCTAGTGGTTTTTCTGTGATTTTAGTATCTAAGGCAAATAGTTGATCGCCGGTAATTGAGATGTGATTGTGTTTTGGCATGTGATGGAAGTATAGCACCTCATTTAAAACAGGCACATAAATCGCAAACATTTGTTCAGGGTGTTTTTCACGTTTAAGCGTTCCGTTGGTTACTTTTACCCGGCAAGGGATGATGGGGAAGTAGTCGTCTTTCGACTTTTTAATCTGCTTATAAGCCAAGTCAGAATCCAAATACAAAATAGAACGATAATCTGATGATAAATCATCAGCGGCCTTTTTTTGTAGTTCCCGTACTTTTTTTCTAGCAGCTTGCCAATCTTCTACATTAAAGGTTGCTACATCTTCAACGTTGTTATCTAAAGCGTCTTTAGATAAAATGCCTTTTTCATCGAATTTAACTTTTTGTACGATGATTTTTCCGTTTAAATTAAGCGTTTCACATTGCGATTCTTCAAAACAATGCTCGCGGTAATCGCCATCTTGTCTTAAAAATTTCCTTTGATTGAGCGTGCCGTCTTCTAAAACTTCAATAAGCGTAAAGCCATTCTCACTATAATGTTGGCGTTCCCAATAAACCACATTTCTTTCCATATCATAGATTTCCTTTCTTTAATGGATTTGGTCTCATTATAGCATGACGTTATTTAGAAATCTTTTAATATACATTAAGAATTACAACACCCAATAATAACGGTTTTTATAATCGATTAAACCTTGTTTTTTCATATCTGACAAACACCGTGATAAAGAGGGTCTTTGGACGTTTAATATCTGGGCAAATTGTTCATGTGAAGGCAAATATACTTTTTTATTTTTGGTTGTGGTTTGTTGTAAATGCAAATAGTAAAGCACTTTGGCTTGTAACGTCTTTTGATGCAAGATTTTTTGATGACGGTTAATCATCATCGCCTTATTGGCTAATTGCTTAATGAACCAATCTCTAAACGTTTCATTTGACTTCAGTAATGTTTCTAAGTTTTGCTTGGATAAATACTTTACTTCACACGTTTGTGTACTCATCAAAGTACCGATATAATAGGGTTCATCAGACAAAATCAACACATCGCCAAATACTTCATTTTCCTGGATTGAGGCAAGCAAAGAAACCTCTCCTGTTTCGCTGTAGTGATGCATCTCAACGGTGCCGCGCATGACAATGCCAATTTCATCACAAGCATCGCCTTCGTGTTTGAGCATCGTGTTTTTGGGGTAAAAACACGAACAAGAAAGATATGGAGCAACCGCCTTTGTTAAATACATAATCGCCCTCCTTTGTAACATATATTACAAAAATATTGATACCTGTAGTGTATCATAAAAGTGAGATAAAAGGAGGGTTTTTTATGAAAAAATGGGTAATTTTAATAACATTAGGACTATTTAGTTTTATCTTAAGTGCGTGCAGCCAAGAAACCGAGGTAACCAAAGTGATTGTGCCCTCAGGTGCCCCCGCTTTTTCACAAGTTGCCATGGAACATAAAATGAGTGAATCCGACGACCCTGAGTTTGATATTGAAGTCGTTTTTGGCACCGATATGCTCGCGGCGGCGTTTAATACCGAAAGTCATGAGATTATCTATGCTCCAACCAATTTAGGCGCTAGATTAATTCAAAGTGCCGATGCGCCGTATCAGTACTTTGCGACGATTTCAAAAGGCAATCTTTATCTTGCCACCAAACAAGAAAGCTTAGATGCACAAACCTTAGCAGGCGCTGAGATTATTGCTTTTGGCGTTAATGCCACCCCAGGTATTATCTTAGAGACGATTTTAGATAAGCTGGATTTATCTGAGGCCCCAGAAATCACTTATGTCGATGATGTGGCCACAGCCGCAGGGTATTTAACCACGCAAGATGACGTGATTGTTTTATTAGCTGAACCTTTGCTTAGTGTCCAAAACATGCAGCTTGACAACCTTCAAATCATGGATTTACAAGCAAAATGGTCCGATTTGGTTGATGAGTCTTCCTATCCCCAAGCAGGCGTCTTTGTGCACAATGATTTAGATGAGGCAACGCTTGAACGCTTTGAAGCGTTACTTAAGGAAAGCGTCAATTTAACCGAAGCAGACCCCGCACTGGTAGCGGATTATGCTGGGGCGTTAGGATACGAATTTCCCAAACCGGTATTAATCGATGCGATGCCCCGTTCCAATTTGAGCTTTGTTAAAAGTGATGATGCAAAAACCGCTATTGAGGTATATTTTAACATTATCATGGATTTTAATCCTGAGTTAATTGGCGGTCGGTTACCCGATGATAGTTTTTATAGACATCTAAACCCATGAAGAAGTTTTTGCTTTACTTCGCATCGATCTTATCGATAGCCTTGCTTTGGCAATTCCGCGCTTTTCAGATTCAAAATCCGCTCATTTTTCCTTATTTAAGCGAAATTGGAAATGAATTACTGACGTTACTAATTACACCAAATACCTATGTAATTATTTTTAGATCATTGATGCGCTTAATGATTGCTTTCTTCATTGGGAGCTTAACCGGTATTATCTTGGGTCTAATTGGTGGGGCTTCACAAAATTTCAATCATTTTATGACCCCGATAGTTAGCGGACTAAGAAGTTTACCCGTCGCCTCATTAATCGTCATATTCTTGATGCTTTATGGCGCTAACATGGCGATTTATATCATCGTCTTTCTAATGATTTTCCCCATCGTCTATGAAGCGTCAAAACGCGGTGTTTTATCCGTTGATTATGGCATTAAACAAGCCCTTAGACTAGAACCGCTAGGCCGGTTTAAAAGAATGGTTTATATGCATTTACCTTTGGCCTTGCCTAATATTAAAAGCGGCGCGATTCAAAGCCTCGGTTTAGGGTTTAAAGTATTGGTGATGGCCGAATTTATTGGACAAGCCCAAACCAGTATTGGCCGCATGATTTATATTGGTAGAATCAATTTAAACTACAGTTTAATTATTGCTTGGACCATCATTATTGTTGGGTTGGTATTATTAATGGAAATTATGGTTCAAAAAATTGAAGAAAAAGCTTGATTTATATTTACAATAAATACGATTAAAAGCGTTTACATAAGCGCTTTTTTTCTTTTTTAGAACCCACATTAATTTGTCTTACAAGTTTTTAAAAAAACTGCCTGTTTTCTATTTACTTGTAATACAAATATGTGTATAATAGGTATGAAAAAGACTGGGAGGTTGCCAATGGAAAAAACAATTCCTAAGAAGAAAGATATTATTGATGTTTCATCACTTGATGAAACGAAACTAAAACAACTTGATGGGTATATTGAGGATTTAACGACCGTCAACAACAAAGAAGCCTTGATTCCTACCCTTTATAAGGCCCAAGCGCTTTTTGGCTATTTGCCACAAAATTTGCAGTGGTATATCGCTAAAAAACTAAAGTTATCTAGTGCTCACGTTAATGGCGTTGTCACGTTTTATTCATTCTTTTCTGAGAAGCCTTTGGGTAAGCATACCATCAGCGTTTGTATGGGGACAGCTTGTTTTGTTAAGGGTGCGGATAAAATCCTTAAACGCGTTCAAGAACTTACCGGTGCAAGCACCGATGCCATGAGTGAAGATGGGCTTTTTTCAGTTAAAGATGTCCGTTGTATTGGGGCATGTGGCTTAGCGCCAGTCATGACCATTGATGACAAAGTTTACGGCAAAGTTAAACCCGAATCATTAGACGACATTCTAGCAAAGTATAAGGAGGTTTCATAATGGCTAAAATACGTTCACTCTCGGAACTTAAAAGCTACAAAAAGAACTTGAAAAAGCCGACTGACCAAAGCTTCACCGTGTTGCTTTGTGTAGGAACCTCTTGTTTATCATCCGGTGCTAGTGCGATTCCAAAGGCGTTTGAAACAGCTTTGAAAAAACACAATCTTGATGCAAAAGTAGAAGTAAAGCCCGTTGGGTGTTTGCTTTTTTGTGGTATCGGTCCAATCGTTGTGGTCAAAGAAGATAACGTAGCTTACGTTAATGTACAAGCCGCTGATATTGATGAGATTGTTGAGAGTCATTGTTTAAACCACGAAGTGGTTGAACGTTTGGTTTATACCAATCCGAATGATGAGAAAAAAATCAAAGCATTAGAAGATATCGGATTTTATCAAAAACAAGTCCGTATTGCGCTTAGAAACTGTGGCGATATCAATCCTGAAGATATTGATGAGTATATCGCTAAAGACGGCTATTTGGCTTTGGCCAATGCGCTTAGCGAACAAACCCCTAATGATGTCGTTCAAGTGATTAGAGACTCTAACTTGCGCGGCCGTGGTGGCGGTGGCTTCCCCACGGGTCTAAAGTGGCAATTTTGTGCCGCTGAAGACAGCGATGAAAAATATATGATTTGTAATGCCGATGAAGGTGACCCCGGTGCGTTCATGGACCGTAGTTTAATTGAAGGCGACCCCCATTCATTGGTTGAAGCGATGATTATCGGTGGGTATGCCATTGGTGCCAATACTGGATTAATCTATATTCGTGCTGAATATGAATCCTCCTTAGCCCCTCTTTATAAAGCGATTGAAGATGCCCAGGCTTATGGATTCTTAGGCAACGATATCTTGGGTAGTGGTTTTGATTTCAATATTGAAGTCAAAATTGGTGCCGGCGCTTTTGTTTGTGGTGAAGAGACCGCTTTGATCCATTCGATGGAAGGGTATCGTGGAGAGCCTTCCAAAAAACCGCCATTCCCTTCTGAATATGGGTTTAGAGGCAAGCCTTCAAATGTAAATAATGTTGAGACCTTTGCCAACGTACCGGCCATATTACTTAATGGCGCAGAATGGTTTAGATCCTTTGGTACCAAAAATTCCAAAGGGACAAAAGTATTCGCGTTGGCTGGAAACATTAGAAATATTGGCTTAGTAGAAGTCCCTATGGGAACCACGTTTAGAGAAATTATTTATGATATTGGCGGCGGTCATCCAGAAGGTAAGAAAATCAAAGCCGTTCAGATTGGTGGACCTTCAGGTGGCGTCATCACAGAAGAATTCTTTGATACGCCTATCGATTATGATTCCTTACAATCCATCGGTGCGATGATGGGTAGCGGTGGTATGATCGTTATGGATGAAGACAGCGATATGGTTGAAATCGCAAAATTCTATTTGGATTTTACGCAAGATGAATCTTGTGGTAAATGTACGCCTTGTCGCATCGGGACCAAACGTATGTATGAAATCTTGGAACGTTTGGTTAATATGGAAGGCAAACCAGAGGATTTAAATACGTTAAAGACGTTAGGTGAGAATATATCGCATGCTTCGTTGTGTGGCTTAGGCCAATCTGCACCTAACCCCGTATTATCAACGATGAAGTATTTTTATAAAGAATACGAGGATTATGCCTACCAACGTAAAAATAAAGCCTATACCATCGACCCTGACAAATGTATTGGCTGTACAAAGTGTAAAAAAGTTTGTCCAGTCGACTGCATTGAAGGCAAAGTCAAAGAAACACACGTCATCGACCAAGAGGCTTGTATCTCGTGTGGTGCTTGTTACGATGCTTGTCCAGTTGATGCGATTATTAAACCTTAAGGGAGGTTCATCATATGAAATTAATTGATAAAATGATTACTTGTTACATTAATGATATTCAAGTGACCGTAGAAAAAGGCACCACCATTCATCAAGCCGCTAAAAAAGTGGGCGTTGATATTCCTACACTTTGTCACTTAAACTTACATGAAATTGGCGCTGTCAATCAAAATGCCAACTGTCGCGTTTGCTTAGTAGAAAACGAAGAAAGAGGCTCTTTAGTCCCTTCCTGTGCAGAAAAAGTAACCGATGGCTTGAGAATACAAACCGATACGCTAAAAGCGGTCATGGGCAGAAGAACCTCTTTGGAATTGCTTTTGTCTAATCATCCCAAAGATTGCTTAACGTGTATTAAAAACTTAGATTGTGAACTGCAAGAACTTGCCCAAGAAATGAACATTAGAGAAATCCACTATCCTGGTGAAATGATGAAACATCCCATCGATGACACCAGTGGCGCGATTTTAAAAGATCCCAATAAATGTATCATGTGCCGTCGTTGTATTACGATGTGTGATGACGTTCAAACCGTTGGTGTTCTATCGCCTTTAAAACGCGGTTTTGATGTGGTCGTATCTACGGCATATCACCTAGATATGAGCGATACGTCTTGTACGTATTGCGGCCAGTGTGTATCGGTATGTCCAACCGCAGCCTTAGTAGCCATGCCCGCTACTTCCCATGTATGGCGTTCACTGAACACCGAACATAAACACAACGTCGTACAAGTGGCTCCAGCGGTGCGCGTTGCCCTTGGAGAAGCCTTTGGTTATGCTCCGGGTGAAATATCGACGGGTAAAATTGTCTCGGCGTTAAAGCGTCTTGGCTTTGATGCGGTGTTCGATACCAATTTTGGCGCCGATTTAACGATCGTAGAAGAAGCAAACGAACTCGTTGACCGTATTGAAAACGACAAACCGTTGCCCATGCTAACCTCATGTTGCCCAGCGTGGGTACAGTTTATAGAACACCAGTTCTCAGACTTGCTTGAGGTGCCATCTAGTTGTAAATCACCACAATCGATGGTAGGGGCTTTAAGTAAGACTTATTATGCCGAAAAAATCGGTGTCGATCCTAAAGATATCAATATGGTTTCGATCATGCCTTGTGTTTCAAAGAAAAATGAAGCGCATCGTGAAGAACTCAGTAAAGAAGGCTATCCCGATGTTGATCACGTATTGACCACAAGAGAACTTGCGCGGATGATTAAAGAAGCGGCCATTGACTTTAAAAGCTTACCAGAAAGAGGCTTTGATAATCTATTAGGCGAATCAACCGGTGCGGCGACGATTTTTGGTGCTACTGGTGGGGTCATTGAAGCCGCGAGCCGAACCGCTTATGAAATGATGACAGGTAAAGAACTCAAAAACGTTGATTTCAAGGCTATGCGTGGTATGGAAGGCATTCGTGAGGCCTCTATTGAAGTTAACGGAAAAACGCTAAAAATCGGTATTGCCCATGAACTCGGCAATGCGCGTAAATTGTTAGAAGATATCAGAGAAGGTTATTCACACTTTGATGCGATTGAAATCATGGCTTGTCCAGGTGGTTGTATTGGTGGCGGTGGACAACCGTTCCATCATGGCAATATCAAAGTCCTTGACAAACGCCGTAAAGCCCTTTATGCAATGGATGAAAACATGAATGTCAGAAAATCTCACGAAAACAAGGAAGTCCAAAAACTGTATGCTTCATTCTTAGGTAAGCCTGGATCCAAAAAGGCTCATGAGTTATTGCATACGACCTACAGCGCTAAGGAAAGAATCTAACCATAAAAACACCCATGCATTTTAATTAAGATGCATGGGTGTTTCTTTTATATGTGCCAAAGAGTATGTTATAATACGTAATTAATGAGCACAAAGGAGCCATAAGATATGATTAATCGCGTACAAACCATGATTGCCTTGATGAAGATTAATTTTAAAACCTTAATCGCATTTGAAGTCTTATACCGGCTACTAGGGTTTTTGATTATTTTTCCTTTGATTAATTTCATATTGCAACTTGCGCTTTCAATCAGTGGGTATGTCTACATTTCCAACCGCAATGCGATAGCCTTTTTAACCTCGCCTTCAAGTATCATAGCCGCCGTGGTTATCGTCATTATCTTTGCGATGTTTATGATTGTAGAACTACTATTTTTATCGCTACTATATCATTATTCAGAACAAGGCATTAAGATTAACTTCACTAAGTTTTTGAGTTTAGGCAGCAAACATGTGCTAAAAACCTTGAAAACCCATCATATCAAACTGATTTTGCCCGCGTTCTTTTTTATCGTCATCGTGCATTTGATGCATTTTGCAGGTATAGCCTCAACCTTTGATATCCCGCCCGTTATTTTAGAGGAGATGCAGACGTATCAATGGTTGATGGTGCTAACTTATATGACGCTGTTGTTTTTGTTTATCATGTTTATCGAGACGTTTTTCATCATCAATATTGCCAATATTGAAAACGGCGATAGTTTGAAATTGTTAAGAGGTAACCTATTTCACCTAAAAAAACACCGTCTTAAGATTATCATTGAGTTTATTTTATTGAATCTAGTCTTAAATCTCTTTTTGTATGTACTTTATTTAGGCATTATTGGCCTTGTTGCCTTATTTATAATGCTGGCTTACCAACAAGCTGTGGTTTTGGCTTTTCTTTTAACGATTCTTTATGTCATTTATGCGGCCATCGCTTTTTTAGCCACCCTGATTTTAATTCCCGTAAACTTCGCTTGGATGAGTGCATGGTATTATGAAAATGCCAATCATCAGATTTCGTTAAAGTTTCCGATGCCTACCAATAGTGCGATCAAAAACATATTTAAAAATGCTTGGGTTAGATTATCCGTTGCGGTTATTTTACTGGCTTTGTTCGTACTCAACACCATCAACACCATCAATTTGATCTCACAAGACCGCTTGCCACTCGCGTTTTTAAATCCCCCAGATATCGTTGCCCACCGTGGCTCATCGCTAAGCGCGCCTGAAAACACGATTGCCTCTATTAAACAAGGTTTAGAGGATGGGGCCAACGGCATTGAAATTGATATTCACCTAAGCAGCGATGGCGAAATCGTGCTCATTCATGACTATACAACGGGACGTACGACCGATGACGCCACCTCACGGTTGGTGAGAGATTTAACGTATGAAGAATTGTCCTTACTAGATGCAGGGTCGTGGTTTTCTGATGAATTTGCCGGCGAACATATCCCCACCCTTAAAGAAGCCTTGTTGTTGATTGATGGGCAAGCTGACGTGTATATCGATTTAAAAACCACCGCACCCGGTATTGAAGACAAGGTTATTTCCTTATTGTATGAACTGGAGTACGATTTATCTACCGTTCAGATTTTGGCGTTTTCCAACAGCGCTTTAGAACGCTTTAAAGCAGAAGAACCGGAACTAAAAACCGTGTTGTTAATGCCGAACTTTATCGGTAATTTCGACCGTTTAATTCGCTTGCCCTATGTGGATGCTTATGCTTTTAGAAAAGATATATTACTCAATAATGAACATTATGTCGATGCCATTCACCGTTTAGATAAAAGCGTCTATGTATGGACGGTAAATGATAAAAATGAATTAAGAGAAATGACGCTACTTGGCCTGGATGCCATCATCACAGACGATCCAATTTTGGCCCGCGAGGTTGCGTATTCTCAATATACTAGAAGTCTTTATACAGATATTTTAAGAGAATTATTCTCTGATTGATGAAGCAACAAATGAAATACCATCATAATGCAACATACCCTATTTCTATCACTAATAAACTTAAGGAGATAACTATGATTATTAAACCTAAAATACGTTCTAACGTTTTTACCAATTGTCATCCTTTAGGACAAGAACAATATGTCTTAAAACAAATTGCAGAAGCTAAAGAAAAAGACACCTTTGGAAACCCGATCAACGTCTTAATTATCGGGGGGTCTTCGGGTTATGGCCTAGCCACAAGAATTGCCTTAGCCTTTGGTTCAAACGCCAACACCATCAACGTTTGTTTTGAATCTGAACCTAAAGGCAAACGGACCGGAACCGCGGGCTATTGGAACAATATCTTTTTCCAAAAACATACGCGCAAACTTAATCAAACCCATAAAGACTTTATTGGCGATGCCTTTTCTAAAGAAATGAAACAAGATGTAATCCAATATATCAAAGAAACGTTTGGAAAGCTGGATTTAGTTGTTTACTCTTTAGCCTCAGGAGCCCGCAAAGATGAAAAAAGCGGTGAACTCGTTCGCTCAGCGATTAAAACCATTGGTGAAACCGCTCATGGCAAGACCATTGATATCGCGAAAAAGACGGTGATGCCATTGTCTGTGGAACCCGCGAGTAAACCAGAAATCGATGATACCGTCTTTGTGATGGGCGGGTCTGATTGGCAAACTTGGTTACAAGAATTATCAGATAACAACGCATTAAACTCAGGCGTTAAAACCATCTCTTATACGTATATCGGCGGTGAAACCACACAAAAAATCTACCGGCATGGCACACTTGGTAAAGCAAAAGAAGACTTAGAAAAAACCGCAGACGCACTCAACCGTTTCTTAAAAGAAAGTTATGATGGGGAAGCCTTGATTTCATCTTCTAAAGCGGTTGTAACCAAGGCAAGTGTCTTTATTCCCCAAATGCCTATTTACGTTTCTTGCTTGTTTGATGTGATGAGCAAACAACAAACACATGAATCGATTTTGGCCCATAAATACCGTCTTTTCAAAGATATGGTATATGGTAATCAAGCCATTCAAGATGGCCAAGGCCGCCTCAGAATCGACCACCTAGAGATGCAAGATGCCACCCAAGAAAAAACCAAAACTTTGATGGAAACCATTAGCGATGAAGCGATATTCGATTTAAAAGGTACACAGCTAATGTTAAAGGATTTTTATCAAGCCAACGGCTTTGCCTTTGAGACCATTGATTATGAGCAACCCGTCGATATAGAATCACTCATAAAAGAAGCCTAAGAAAACCGTCCACTAATTACAAAAGTGGACGGTTTTTTTCATCTATAGGTTCAATTAACGTACTTTCTTTGTTTTTGGGGTTATTGACAGCCTTAGAAACAGGGTAATAATCAATCGTTTCTATACGGCGATGTTTAGCCCAGTCTTTTAAGTCTTTATCGGTTTCACACAACAACCATGTTTTAAAGTCCTCACGCCCAATCATCAATGGCATTCGATCATGGATTCTCTCAAAATGAGCGGTTGCTTCAGCAGTAATGATAGCGCCGCTTGATTGTGTTTTTTTAGATAGGGTGTAAATGCCTGCAAATGCCATTAGCTTATGTTTTTTTGATTTAACATACATCGGTTGTTTGCCTTGGGGTGTTTTTTGCCATTCATAAAACCCATCCGCTAAAATTAAACACCGCCTTTTGGTAAAAGCTTCTTTAAAGAAGGGTTTTTGATCGATGGATTCAAGTCTAGCATTGATGATCTGATAAGCTTTTTTGGTTTTAGAAAATTCAGGCTCAAAGCCCCATTTTAAATAACCAAAACGATACGTTTGGTTCGCGTTATCATAGATGATCACAGAAAGGTTTTCTGAAGGGGCAATATTATAGGCAGCCTTTGGTAAAGGCTGTGTATAAACCAAATCCTCAAAGGTATCTTCTAACATTTCCTCCAATGTATTTGGGTCAATCGTCAATGTAAACCTACCACACATAAATCTACCTCATTTCTATGAATACCTTATTATAGCATGCCTAAAACCAAGAAAAAAAGCCTTGAAAAAGGCTTTTATTCAGCTTGAGCTTTATACCCTAATCTGGAAACCGCATCAATGACCGCTTGATCAGTAACTAGGGTTTCATCTAAATTGACATGAATCTTACTTTTTGAAAGCTCGACTTCAACCTTTGAGACACCCTTTAGTCGTTTGACTATTTTAGCAATGCCTGTAGAACAGCCAACACAGTGCATGCCCAAGACATGATAAGTTTTTTGCATCATAACACTCCTTAATGATGGTTTCTACTTATATAAGACCTCTTTTCGTCTAAAAAGTCAAACGATATGTATTAAAATATACTACTAATCCAATTGTTCTAGTTTGTTTAAGTCTTCTTGACTTAAAGTGAAATCTAAAGCGACATTTTCTTTCATGCGGTGGACATTGGCACTTTTTGGTAAAGGAACCGTACCCTTGTCCAAACAAAAACGCATTGCCAGTTGTGCCGGGGTACAGGCGTATTTTTTCGCCATGGAGACCACCGTATCATGGTCTAAAATACTACCTTTTCCAAAGGGCGAATACGCTTCTACCACAATATCATTTTCTTGACAATAAGCTAAGGTTTCCTTAGGAAAATGACCGATGTGAAAACGAATTTGGTTGACATGCGGGGTAATAGAGGTTTTGCTGATTAGCTTTTCTAAATCTTTTGCAGAAAAATTAGAAACCCCAATGGCTCTAACGCGTTTGTTTGAATAAAGGTGTTCTAAGGCTCTCCATACTTCGACATTAGCCTCATCATCCCAAGAGAGTGGCGCATGGATTAAGAATAGATCCATCACATCGATGTCAAGTCTTTTCATGCTTTCATTGAAGGCTTGGATAGTGCCTTCATACGTATTGGTTCCAGGCAATACTTTTGAAGTGATAAAAATATCCGCATGGTTGTAATGCGAGGTCTTAATCGCTTTACCCACACTTTTTTCATTTTCATACATCTGCGCCGTATCAATGTGTTTATAACCAATGTCCAAGGCGTTTTGAATCGTTCTTATCGCTTTTTTTCCATCGAAGATTTGCCACGTACCATACCCTATAATGGGCATTTCAACTCCGTTTTTTAACGTTATAGTTTCATTTAGTATGTTCATATAATCCCTCCCATCACCTTATATTGTAACGCATTATTATCTCTTTGTACAAATGAAATTATCGTTCATAGCTACAATAAAGCATTGAAACCCTCTATATTTCGCGTTATGATTAACATAGATAAACAGGTTCAAAATTGAATCTATGAGGAGGAAGTTGTATGGGACTACCCATTCATTTACATGCAACCGATAAGATCTTATCACGTGTCTTC
>CAZCSL010000015.1:22255-36195 GCA_964501415.1 uncultured Candidatus Izemoplasmatales bacterium | reverse complement strand
TAGAAAAGACATCTAATCACATAAAAAAACATCGTTACAAGAACGATGTTTTTTTTATGGCTTTTTAGGGGCCACCAGGATGCGCATTGACCCCGTTCACAAACCCTTGAGCTTCTTGAATCGAATCAAATGTCTTATCATTGTCATAGCCTTCATGTTGGTAGGCTTGCCAATAAGCTTGTTTATTGCTCGGATTGACATTATCGAGGTTTAAATCCTTTAAAGCCTGCAATAATGCATCCGCATTAGTGGCATCGTTTAAGTCCGATAAATCATCATCTTGAGGTGGTTCTTCTTGGTCGATGGCTGCGTTCACTTCATCGATGAATGCTTGCACTACTTCGATGTAATAAAACTTATTGTCATCATCATAACCTTCTTCTTGATAAGCTTGCCAATAAGCGTCTTCATTTTCGTTTTCAACGTTTTTTAAATCAAGGTCTTCATCTTTAAGGGCTTCTAGTAAAGATGCCGAATTAGTGGCTTCGTTTACGCTAGACAATGTTGCCATTCGATCAGCTATTTCCGTATTGACTTCATTAACAAAAGCTTGAACTTCACTTGGCGTTATAAATGCCTTATCCTCAAGATAACCGCTTTGTTCATAGGCGCTCCAATATGCCATAACGTGGTCTTCATCTACCGACTCAATATTCAAGTCATCATCGGTTAATGCCTCTATTAAGGCTTCACTTGTAGTAGCATTATTCATAGCTTCTAACAGGTGTGCATAATCATCCATGGTTTCGTTTATGTCATCTATGAAAGCCTGAACCTCATCTATAAATGTAAATACCTTTTCATCATCATAACCACCTTCTAAGTAACCCTCGTAATATCCCGCTTTATAGTCAGCATTGATATTAGTTAATGAGTCAACGGATTTTAAGGCTGTTAGTAGCGTTTTTGCATCTGTAGCAGCGTTGATATCCTGCAGTTTAGCCTCAATAGCTTGCATATATTCGTTTACTTCATCAATGAAGGCTTGAACCTCATCGGTGGCGATGAAATCTTTTTCTGTGTAGTTATGTTCAACATAAGCTTGCCAATAAGCTTGTGAATAATCCCCCTCTAGTTTTTCTAAATCTTCCAATGCTTCTAAAGCGCTGAACAATGATGCTTCGTCATCCGCTTGATTGACATCTAAGAGCTTTTCTATCATCTGCGCAGCCGTTTGATTGACTTCTTCAACAAAGGCTTTTAACTCGGCGTACTGCTCAAACGTCTCATCATCCAAATACCCCGATGCAACGTAAGCTTTAAAATAGTGCTGTTTGTGTGCCTGTACGATATCTAATTTCAACGCCTCTTTTTCGAGCTGTTCATATAGACTTTGAGCATCGTCTGCCTCATTGATATCATCTAAATAAGGATAAATATCTAAAACATTGAGACGATAGTATCTTATAGTCGTCCAATCAGCCGATAAAACGCTTAAAACATCGCCATTTGAAATCGTATCTTCATGGGGATTTTTACTTAAAGCTGGGCCAAAAACCGATGGACTTAATGGGCGGTCTTCCAACGTTGTAACTTTCCATGTTTGATACATACTTTCTTTTTCTAAGCGGTCTAAAAATTGCCCCACTAATAAGTCGTTCGTCAAAAGCATCTTCCCATCGGTAATTTCGTTATCGTCTAGATCTAGGCTTTCACCTTCCACAACATTAAAGTAATCCGAAGTGATGGTCGTTTGATCACCACTGCCTTCAATAGGAGAAACATCAACCATGGATGTTTCTTTTGAGCCCATAAAACGAACTTGAAGGTATTGAATGGTCCCAATATTGCCGTCCATAAAATAAAGCGTCATAGCCGCAAAAAGTTCATCGCTTTCTTTTGAGGCTTCTACTATAATGTCATTATTGGATAAACTGAGGTTTATAGCGGTTATATTTTCAATCCCATCACTATATTCATCCACCCATTCATACCAGGCATAGATATGATTATCAGATAAATCTGCGACGATTTTACTTTGGGCTTTAGCTTCGATGTAATCATCTCCTGTAGCCTCAAGAATATTGACATCATAAGCACCGTTTAAGATGAATGCAGGTAAGAATGATAAATCATCATCACCATAAGCCGCATTTCCTGAGAGGGTTAACCTCATAGCATCGCCTTCATTTTTAGCATCAATGGTTAAATATGGAACCGCCACAGATTTGCTGGCCTCCCAACTACCGTCTGAAGCAAAAACCGAAATGGAAGCTCGATCGTGCTTAAAAACTTCAAAAGCTTCAAAAGAGCCCTCAGGGGCAAAGGCACCGGTATTCAGTTCGATATCTCCTTGAATGACAATGCTCCCCTGATCTTCATCAAAATCAACATCCTCTAATGCTTTTAAATCATTAAAGGAATAAAAAATATCATCAGGTTCATCCTGTGTACTATATAAAGTTAATCCAGAGATGTCTTTGTCAATTAAATCATAAAAATCTTGAAAATCCATTAATTGATCGTCGGCATCAGTCACATCTTCAATCATGATATGGATACTTTCAAAAGCCACACGCACATTAAAAGAAGGGGCTTGTTCAATCACATCATTATCATCGGGTTCATCTTCACCATTGCCACAGCTTGCCAAAACGAAAAACAAAAGCATTACTAAAACAAAACCTAGTCTTTTAAAGGGGTTCATATTTGCCTCCCAGAGAATAAAGATTATTAACCTAAAAACCATACGGGTTTAAACATGCTATGAATGGATGTTCAGCTTGTGGGGTATGAAATAAACGTTAAGCGTCCTTGATACCTTAAATATATACTAAAAACCTTAATTATACAACGTTGATTAAAAGAAAAAGGGACGCCTAATTTCCTTAGGCGTCCTGCTTTAGCTATCTTAAATACGATTTCTTTTCTTTGATTTCAGTCTTAATCATGTCGATGAAGTCTTTTAGGGATACGGTGGTTTGTTCTTTTTGTCCGTAGCGTCTATAAGTTACCGTATTACCTTCTACTTCTTTGTCACCAATGACGAGTTGATAAGGGATTTTTTGTGTTTGGGCTTCACGAATTTTATACCCTAATTTTTCTTCTCTTAAGTCAATGGAACTTCTGAATCCCGCTTCAATAAACTCTTCATGAAGCGCCTGTGCAAATTCACCATGCGCTTCTTTATTGACCGCAATCAAACGCATCTGAGTTGGCGCTAACCAAGTGGGGAATGCCCCTTTATATTGTTCAAGCAAGATACTCATCAAACGTTCCCACGTCGATATCAAGCCACGGTGAATAACGACGGGGCGGTGCTTTTCACCATCTTTTCCTATGTAAGTTAAATCAAAGCGCTCAGGTAATAGGAAATCTAGTTGTACCGTAGACATCGTAATGACATGATCCATGGCCGTTCTAACCTGAATGTCGACCTTAGGTCCGTAAAAGGCGGCTTCACCTTTTACTTCTTTGTAAGCAATGCCTTCTTCATCCAAAAGGCTCTTCATGGTTGCTTCCGCTTCATCCCACAGTTGATCATCATCATGAAACTTGCCCTTAGTTTTGTCTCTTAATGCTAGTTCCACATAATCGATCGTTAGATCTAAATCTTTTATCACTTGTAAGATTAACTGATAAGCATTTAATACTTCTGATTTGATTTGATCTTTTCTAGCGAATATATGTGAATCCGTCAATGTCATGGCACGAACGCGTTCTAAACCGCTTAAAGCGCCTGAGGCTTCATAGCGATGCTGGGTGACGATTTCTGCATACCGCAAAGGAAGGTCTCTATAACTTCTCAGCTCACTATTATACACAATCATATGGTGTGGACAGCTCATGGGACGCAAGACAAAGGTCTCATCATCATCGTTCATCAACGGGAACATATCATCTTGGTAATGATCAAAGTGTCCGCTGGTTTGATAAAGTTCCTTGGTGCCTAAAACCGGGGTTGAAAGATGCAAATATCCGTTTTTGCGCTCTAAATCATACACGTAGTCTTCCAAGGTACGGCGAATGGTATACCCATTAGGCAACCATATGGGCAAACCTTGACCAGCTTTTTTATCGTGCATGAATATCTTGAGTTCTTTACCTAGTTTGCGGTGGTCTCTTTCCTTGCGGTCTTGTAAAACTTTCAAGTGTTCTTCTAAGGCTTCCTTACTGAACCAAGCGGTACCATAAATCCGCTGTAACATCTCACGGTCTGAATCACCGCGCCAATAAGCACCCGCTACGCTTAAGAGTTTAAAGTGTTTTATATGACGGGTATTGCCGATATGCCCACCACGGCATAAATCTACAAACTCTCCTTGGGTGTAGATGCTTATGGTGTCGCCTTGCGGCAGTTCTTCGATCAGTTCTTTTTTGTAAGGATCATCTTTGAAACGCTCTAGTGCTTCTTCTTTGCTGATTTCTTCACGCTTCATATTTTCTTGTTCTTTGACGATGCGCCGCATCATATTTTCAATTTTTGGTAAGTCTTCATCCGTAATCTTATGTCTGGTCGCAATATCGTAATAAAAACCGTCTTTAATCGCTGGTCCTACACCAAATTTCGCATCCGGATAAAGGCGTTTGACGGCTTGAGCCATCAAATGCGCTGTGGAATGATTCAAAACTTCAAACGCTTCACTTTGGTCTTTAGTAATGATATCTAGTTGGGCGTCTTCATAAATTGGTCGGTTTAAATCAAATAACTCATCATTGACATAAGCAGCGACCGCTTTCTTTTTAAGTCCCGGAGCAATCGCACCCGCGATTTCCTCAGGCGACATGCCTTTTTCAAACGGTTTTTTGTTGCCATCTTTAAAGGTTATTTGCATCATTTTAATTTCCTCCTATCATCGTATCTTGCTTCATTTATTTTGTCTTTTTCTATGATGGCATCTTCTAAATCGATGCCGTAAATATTGGCAATATGGGTGACATAATGCAAGACATCATAAAGCTCATATTTGATTTTATCTTTGCGTTCCTTGCTTAAACCTTTTTGATGCTCCTTGCGCATTTCTTCTGATAATTCACCGACTTCTTCAAAAAGCTTTAAAACGACCTCATATTTTTTTCCTGGTTGATAATCAATGCGTTTGATATGCGCTTGTAACTCTTTAATCGTCAAATTGGTCTTTAACATGTCTTGCCTCCTAAAAGTATAAAAAACGTCCTTAACAACGTTGTTAAGGACGAATGGCTCCGCGGTACCACCTTAGTTCACATGCTCTTGAGGTCTTAACGCGACAAACGGACTCACCTTTCGGGGCCAACTCAAAGGAAGTAGCGTTTCTTTAGCGGCTTTCACCAAATCCGCTTCGCTGTGGGTAGAAACGTTTTTGCCCTTTTCATAGTTGTTACAAACATGATACAAATAAATATTCTTTTTGTCAATTACTTCATGTTAATGGTTTCACTAAGATGTTTGATTCTTTCAATGATACGGTACCCTTTGATTTTTTCTTGTTGTTGTTCACTGTCAATATAATAAGAAGTCAAATCTTGAAGGGGCACATTAGAAGTGAAAAAAGTCAATTTATCATCTAACAAACGGTATTGTAAAATGGGCCCTAAAACTTCATCTCTAATCCAAGGACTGAACGCTTCTCCACCAATGTCATCCAAACATAAAATATCAATGTTTTTTAAATCAGAAATACGGGATTCTAAACTGCCATCTTTAATGGCGCTTTTTAACTCGCGCACCAAATCTGGATAATAAGCGATGGTTACACCGTAACCTTGTTCAGAAAAGTGATTGGCAATCGCGGCAAGACTATAGGTTTTACCTATTTGATAACGGCCATGAATATAAAGGCCTTTGACTTTCTCCCCTTTGATATATTGATTCGCGATTCCAATGATTTTTTGATACAGCCTTTTTCTCACATCGCTGTTCATATAAAAATCTTTCAAGGTCGCTTCAAAAATCATTTTGGGCATATAAAGTGCGTTGATGCGTTTTTTGCTAGACAAGCGGTTTTCTTTTGCTTGTAAGTAGCTGCAAGCAACATACTCTAAGCGGATTTTTCCCCCTTGATATTTAAGCACGGGTTGCATGCCCAAGGTATCTTGTTGGCAGTTGTCCAGTCCTTTACAAGGCGCACAATACTTAATTTCCTTTTTGTAAACCAAAAGATCGCTAAGCGCCTCTTCAATCGCTGAGCTGCTAATGTCGTGTTTTAAAAAGAAGGGTTTTAAATTTTCATCTTCGCTCAACTCATCAATAATCTCATCGATGAGTTGGGGATTTTCCTTAAAGTATAGTTTTTTCATTTGTTTTCACCTTGATCCTTCAAATAATCGTCAAACCAGTCAACGTTGGTATCAATCGGCTTGTCTTTGCGACTGCCGTATTTTCGACTCGGTGGTTTTTGGTTTTTTTGATGTTTGCGCTTCATGATGTAGTTAACCGCATCTTCTGCCTTTTCAATCCCTTGGCGACGCCATGTTGCTAAGACCTTATCAAAATAATTATAGGCGGGGAATTCGTTATTTAGTTCTTTTAAAACATAAGCAATCAACACGTTAATCACTTCGTGCTTAAACCCGCTCTCAACAATGAGACGCTCAATAACACGCAACTCTACAGCTGCTGCTTTGGTGCCTGTAACGGCTTCTAAGAGGTCTTTGGGATGCGTGTTTTTAAAATAAGAAAGCGAATAAGCATCGTTTTTCTTCATGGGGCTTTTTTGTCCGTGTTTTTGATAATGAGACTGGGCACGTTTTACCACGTCATCAAAGTTAAAACAACCCGTTTCATGGTCATAAGATTTAAGTAATATCTTTTGCAGTTCAGCTTCTGAACATTGGTAAATATAGGCAATCTCTTGTAGCTTTTCTTTGCTTTTTTTCGTCGTTAAGGCCTTTTTATCCACTGAGTTTGGCAGACCAGAAATGACTAATTCAATATCATTTTTTTCTGTGAATATCGCTTTTTTACTTTCATCTTCGATAAACCGATGTTGCGATTTAATACGTTGTTGAATCGGTTTGAATACATCATCAAACGAAACTGAGATATGTTTATGCTTGCGCTTTTTCGGCCCCACAATACGAAAATGATTGATTAAATCTAAAAATCTTTCTTCCCCTATTTTATCTTTTAAATAAACGCCAAAAGGCGCATCTTTAATAAACGTTTCCGCTGAAAAAGGTAAGTATAAATCAATCTCAAACCCTTCGTCTGATTGATAACTTTCAATCAGGCCGACTGCTTCTAAGGTTTGACGAGCCGAAATAAATGAGGCCTCGTTTAAATCGAGCATATCGTAAAAGAAAGCCAAAGGATAGCTTGGCGTTTTTAAATGATTGCGATCAAGTAATGCATGCATTGTGGTATAAAGGCTAAAAGCCTCTTTACCAATAATCGGTTGATACAAAAGGCTTAACACATGCATATGCGTATGTGAGATTGGGGCTTTAGCTAATAGTTTTACCTCTGTTTTGGCATGCAATTTATTCATGGCAATCCCCTTTACTTTTCAATACTATTGATGGCCTCAAAAACACGTTCAAAAGACTTTTTGGTCTCTAGGATACTTTTGGAATTGTCGATGACATAATCTGCCAATGATTTCTTTTTAGCCATAGGCATTTGTGCATTCACTTTTTGTTTCGCATAAGCCTCATCGATGCCTTCTCTAGAGACCAAGCGAGAGACTTGATCTTTTTTGCGTGCGTAAACAACAACGGTGACATCACATACTTTGTCAAATGATGCTTCAAACAAAAGCGGTACGTCTACAACGATTATTTTATGATCATCTTCTTTATAATGACTGACTTCGCGTAAAGCAATGTCTTTAACTTTGGGGTGAACAATGTCATTTAGTGCTTGGCGTTTATCAGCATCACTAAAAATAATTTGAGCCACTTTATTGCGATTGATTTTTTTATCAGTCGTAAGCACCGCTTCGCCAAATGTCTCAACAATAGCATTATAGATAGATTCATCGTTATCAAGCAGGTTTCTTGCGATACCATCTGTGTCAATAACCGGAACCTCTTTTTCTTTAAACATTTTGCTGATGGTGGATTTACCACTCGCTATACCGCCGGTTAGTCCCACGATAATACTCATAGCATACCTTCTTTCTAATACTTCTTTTGGCACGCCTTACATAGATACGTACCACGATTGCTAACTTTGATTTTATCGATTGTACCAAAACAAACAGGGCAGGATTTTCCTTCTCTCAAATGGACACTAAGTTCATTTTGAAAACGGCCATGAAACCCCAGTGTATCTTTATAACTTCTAATCGAAGACCCACCCAATAAGACCGCCTTATCAAGAATCTTGTGTATACATGATAACATGTTTTCAACGGTTTTCTTAGAAATCTTAGAAACTTGATAAGCAGGATGCTTCTTCATACAAAAACAAACTTCATCTGCATAGATGTTTCCTATTCCCGTAATAATAGTTTGATCCAATAAAACACTTTTCAAAGTACGTTTAGAAGCTTTTAGTTGTCTGTATATTAAATTCGGGTCTAACGCTTGATCGTCATACTCAAATCCCAACTTAGCCAAAGGTTCTGTAGTATATAACTCATCAGCCCGCCTATAGTGCATGGTGCCAAATTTTCGAACGTCATGATACCTTAAACTCATACCATCTTTAAAATCAATCCGTACGTGTTCATGCGTCATTTTCTTTGTATCCTTAGGCAATAAAAAATATTTGCCTTCCATACGTAGATGCGACAATAAAAACCCTTCCGTTAAATGAAATATCAAAAATTTACCCCGACGGGTAATATCTTTGATACGTTGATTGATTAAACGGTTTGCAAATTGTGATAAATCTGATTTAACGATGGGTTGATAATAAATCTTGATGGCCGCAATTTCTTTGTCTATCACGTGTTGTTTTAAAGAACGTTTGACAGTTTCAACTTCGGGTAATTCAGGCATCAATCCACTACCTTGATGCGCGATTGGTCATAGCGAATCTTGATTTTTTTATCATCTTCATCTGGATAACCCAGCGCAATGAGTGAAAAGGGAACCTGGTTGTCAGATAACTTAAGTAAAGAAGCGATGTTTTTCATGCGTTCTTCACGGGGATAAACCCCAATCCATACGGCACCTAAGTTTTGATGCGTCGCTTCTAACAAGATATTTTGTGTTGCCGCACTTAAGTCTTGAGGGGCCATCACCGGGTTTTTACAATCTTTTCGCCATAAAGTTAAAATACCTATAGGCGCTTCTTTTAGTGGCCAAGCGCCTTTAGAAGCTTGCGACAACGACTCTAAAATCGAACGGTTTTTGATGATGATAAATTCCCAGGGTTGCTGATTGGTCGCCGTAGGCGCCTGCATCGCACTCATCATCAATTTTTCAATCGTTTCATGGGGAATTTGTGTAGGCAAAAATCTACGAACGCTTTTTCTTTGCATGCATAAACTCATAATCATACCTCCGGATTAACGTGGACAATCACATGCCCAATTTTTTTATCTTTTTTTAATGCCTGTTTTACATCACTAGCAATATCATGACCTTTTTGTACCGTCTTAAGACCATCTACACGAATATCGACCATCACTTGATAATAATGACCATACGCAATCATCGTCAGTCTATCAACGCTAATCACACCATCAATATTTATGATTCTAGCTTTCGTTTTATCAATTAATGCTTTTGAAGCGCTTTTGCCCAAAATACTCTTAATCGCACTAAGAATTACTATAAAGGCCATACGAGCGATTAAAAGAACAATGAATATCGCTGCGATTCGGTCAGCATAAGCCAGCCAACCTAAATCAAAATGATTGGCAATGACCGTTAATGATACCCCAAAAATAACGGCGGCGCTGCTCAATACATCGGTAAAAGATTCATCGGCACTGGCATGCAAAATCTGTGAGTCCATCTCTTCGGCATGACCCTTAATAAAACGGGACAATAAAAACTTAACCGTGATGACCGCTAATGAAACTACGGCCGCAAACAAAGAAGGAATTACCGGTGTATCCATAAACGTCAATAAGGTATGACGACCCAACTGATAGGCAATGAAAAAAATCATCAACCCCATAAACAACGATAATACATATTCTATTTTGCCATGCCCAAAGGGGTGTTCTTGGTCGGGTGGTTTATTGGAGTGTTTTAATCCGAATATGACCAAAATATCGCTTAACAAATCGGATAAAGAATGCATCGCATCCGCAATCAACGCAGTACTTCTAAATAAAAAACCCCCGATAAGCTTTGCGACTATCAAAAAGAAGTTGACAAAAAAACTCTTATACATCACGGTCTCACGTGTTATCTCATTTTGCTTCATCTAAGTTCCTTCCTGAAGCTAGTGAAATAGTAAGAGGAACTTTGAGATTTGCAGCTTCTTTCATATGTTTATCGATCAGTTCTTTCATGATGGTTTCTTCTTTTGGCACCACATCAAATACCAATTCATCGTGAATTTGTAAAATCATCGTACTGTTAAGGTTTTGTTGTTGCATGGCTTGATAAATCTTTACCATCGCTACTTTGATGATATCGGCCGCACTTCCTTGCAAAGGCGCATTCATCGCCGTGCGTTTCCCCAGTTCTCTTTGTGCATAGATTTTTGATTGCAATTCCGGTATATAGCGTCTGCGATTAAATAGCGTCTCCACGTAGCCATCATTTTTGGCACTTTCAACCACCGTATTCATGTATTGTTTAATACCATTAAATTTTTCATAATACGCTTTGATAAATTGCGAAGCTTCTTGTTGTGAAATTTCAATTTCTTCGCTCAGACCCCAAGCACTTTGACCATATATGATCCCAAAATTAACGGCTTTGGCAACTCTTCTTTCATCGGCCGTAAGAGTATCTTTGTTGAAAATCTCTTGAGCCGTAATCGCATGGATATCCGCATCATTTTTAAAAGCTTCTATCATGGTTTGCTCATCGGCCAGATGGGCGAGTAACCTTAATTCAATTTGAGAATAATCAGCCGCCATCAAAATACGGCCTTCTTGAGGAATAAACACTTTTCGAAGAGCACGCCCTCGCTTAGTGCGGATGGGGATGGTTTGTAAATTGGGCTCTATACTCGATAGACGTCCTGTTTGAGTAAAAGCTTGTTTAAAAATGGTATGTATCTTACCATCATCCAATATCGCTTCAAACAAACCATTGACATAAGCACTTTTTAACTTGCTTAAACTACGATATTGCATAATGTCTTCAATGATAGGATGCTTGCCTCTTAGACGCTTTAAGACATCAATGCTGGTTGAATATCCCGTTTTTGTCTTTTTTATCACCGGAAGATTCATCTGTTCAAAAAGCACTTCTGCGAGCTGTTTGGGGGAGGCGATATTAAAGCGGCTACCAGCATGGTTATAGATGCGTTTTTCTAAATCGTTAAGTTCAACATCGAGTTCTTTTTCATACGTCTTTAAAGCGTCTTTATCAATATTGATGCCTAAAATTTCCATGGTCGCAAGGACGCGTGTTAAGGGAAGCTCTATTTCATAGTACAGGTTTTCTTGCTTTTGTTCTTTAAGCTTTTTTGCTAAGTTATCTTTCAAAGCATCAATAGCAATCAGTTTTTGGGCATTGTGTTGAGCATACGTACTTAATTCTGGAATATTGCGTTTAACGCCTCTACCGTAAATCGTCTCATCGTATTCTACATCGTGATAATCAAAATTGGAAACGACCACTTTAAAATCCTCTTTTGTGTTACTTGGATTTAAAACATAAGCTGCTAACAAAAGATCAAACGTAACGCCGTTTACCGGCATACCTATTTTCGATAATTGTACGATGGCTTTTTTAAAATCGAACGTTGTTTTACTTATCTTTTCATCGCCCAAAAAGGATTTAATCGCATCCGATTCAACCATAACGTCGTAAGGCACAAAATACGGTTTATCTTCGACGATAAAACCGATACCTAAGTTTTTTGCATGATGGTAATTTTCTTTTAGTTCGGTTTCCAATAAAAAAGTAAGCTGTTTTTGATTAGATAAAACCGCTTTGATATCGGCTTCTTTTTTAAGTACTTTCAAGGTTTTACTAACGGTTTTTGTCTTATTTTCTTCCGTTGTTAAACCTTTGATGAGACTGTGAAATTCAAGCGACTCATAAAACGATTTCAACTGCTCATAATCATACCCCTTATAAGCAACATCATCTAGTTTAAAAGGCAGACTTGCATCGGTTTTTACCGTGGCCAAATCCCGCCATTTCAAAGCTTCTTGTCCGTGATTTTCCATTCTTTCTTTCAATTTGCCTTTTAATTCATTTAGATGTTTTAAAATCTCTTCTATTGAGCCATATTCTTTGATTAATTTAAGCGCCGTTTTTTCTCCAACACCCGGTACGCCAGGTAAATTGTCAGAGGCATCCCCCATCAACCCTTTTAAATCAGGAATTTGTGATGGCTTAATTCCTAAATCCGTACCCAAAGTGTTCTTGGTATAGATTTGATCAGGTTCCAACCCTTTTTTTGACAATCTAATTTTAACCTTGTCGTTAAGTAATTGAAATAAATCTCTATCGTTACTAATGATTTCTATATCGTCTAAATCATCATAATAACTTTTAGTCAGCGTCGCGATAATATCATCGGCTTCTAGGGCTTCGGTTTCATAGACCATCATACCTAGTTTTTTAGGCACTTCTTTGATCAAATCCAATTGAGAGCGAAACTCATCAGGCATAGGTTTGCGTTTGGCTTTATAATCCTCATAAGCTTTATGTCTAAAGGTAGCTTTTCCTTTATCGAATGCAACTAAAACATGGGTAAAATCCTCTTTCAATATCGCATTTAGCATGCGAATAAAACCATAAATGGCGTTGGTATATTGCCCTTTAGAGTTTTTCATTAAATTACCAGAATACGCAGTCGCATAATAAGCGCGAAACATCAAATTCGAGCCATCGATTAACAATATTTTTTTCATGATGTACCTTCTTTCCAATCAGAGCGTAACGACTATATTTTATCACATTAACACCTAAAAATAAAAAGGAACCACAATGATTTCTAATAAAAAAGACCGCCTTTAAAAGCGCGGTCTAAAGCGTGAAACGTCTAACCATTGTAAGCGATGCAACACCGATTACACTCACAGCACTAAGAAATACACCCATATCAAACACTTGACTGTAGGGTCTGACTTCAATACTGAAGGTATAAATCACTTTATAATGACCATCCTCTAAAACTACCGTATAATCACCGGGATAGGATAAGACAACATCATCTTCGATAGGCTCATCGTTAATCGTAATCGCAACATCCTCTTTTGAAGAAATTAAAATCGAAGTATCGAAATCAAATCGTTTTTGCGCTTCTAATATAGCTATTTTTGGAGGGTCTCGTTCTTCGTAAATAGGCTGCAAGTTTAAATCATACGCTGGCATCGTCTCTTTTTCAACTATTTCATCTTGCGTTTGCCACCCTACAAAGTCATAGCCTTGTTTAAAAGGTGGGTCCGGATAATCTATGGTTTCTTCAAACATATATAGTTGCTCAACAACTTCACTGTCATCAAGATTAAACGTTATTGTATATGCATTGCGCTCAAGATTTACATCCAATCTTAAATCATCGGCTGGCATGGTGTTTTTAGAGGGTGTAAAACTTTTAAAACTAAACCCTTCTTTCGTTGGCTGCGGTAAGTCTAAGGACTCAAGTTCAGTTTCGTAAGCTACTTTTTCATTATAAACCAATCGATCTTCAAGATAGATAGATAAATAATATTGATTAACCTCATATTTAGCGTATAACTTGATATCATAAGCCGGCATCGCTTCTAAATCAAAAATTTCTTCAAAGGTCTCATCCGTGTACCAACCTTTAAACGTATGGCCTTTTAAAGGTGGCTCCTCCAAGCTTGGGATATCATCCTCAAAAGTGACTTGTTTAGAGGCGATAGCTTCACCTTCAAAAGTCTCAAAATCCAAAGTATAACTATTGCGCTCAAATCTAGCAAAAAGCGTTAAATCTTGTGCTGGCATCGTCTCTAAATCAAACG
>CAZCSL010000015.1:0-22155 GCA_964501415.1 uncultured Candidatus Izemoplasmatales bacterium | reverse complement strand
AAAGCGTTAAATCTTGTGCTGGCATCGTCTCTAAATCAAACGTTTCTTCAAAACTCTCATCCATGTACCATCCTTTAAACGTATGGCCTTTTAAAGGTGGTGAGGCTAAATCAGGGATGTCATCATTATATTGCACCTCAATAGAAGAAAAATCCTCACTATCAAACGTTTCAAAGTTTATCGTGAAATAGGCTTTTTCAAAAAACGCCTCAATCACATAGTCTTGATCAATATCAAATAAAGTAAAGGTATCTTTAGCCCCAATACTTTCGCTGTTAATTAAAATATCTGAAACACGGTACCCTTCATCAGGACTTAAATCAAAGGTCCAATCGCTTCCAAGAGGTACTTCATAAGTCCCTTCTGGACTGATAACGCCATGATCATAGGCGATAAAATCCAAAGTGAAAGTTGTAGTATGGTTACCTTCATAGGTTGCATTCACAACCCAATCACCCCTTAAAAGACCATGGCCTTGCAGATCAGAATCGTACCCTAAGTCTTCGGAAAAATCGGTTAAAAGCCCCTTAATTTCTTGCGGGGTTAAATCCGGATTAATATGTAACATTAAAGCGATGATACCACTGACAAAAGGCGCGGCCATAGAGGTCCCGGATTTATAACCATATTCGTTTTCCGGTAGGCTACTCAATATGTTAACCCCGGGTGCCACGATATCCAATTCAGGGCCATACGAGGTAAAGGCCGCAATCTCATCGTTTTGATTCATAGCTCCTACCGCAATAACATTCTCAAATCTAGCTGGATAAGATATCCCTGGAAAATTTTCTTCTTCACCATTGTTTCCTGAGGCCGCCACAAAAATATGACCTAAATCATGCGCTTGATTAATCGCGTTTTTTAAAGATTGTGAATAGGCGGATGTGCCTAAAGACATATTGATAAGGGGAATATCGTTATCAACCGCCCATTGAATACCATCCACTAAATCTAGCGTTGTACCGTTGCCTTCATCGTTAAAGACTTTGACTGAATATAGTTCAACGTTTGGGGCAACCCCCGTAATTAAATCTTCATTTAAGCCTGCAATAATGCCTGCCACATGGGTACCATGGCCGTTATTATCTTCATCATAAGGCGTATCATTGATAACGTTGACGCCCCCAACGACGTTTAAATGTTCGTGCGTGCCATCAATACCGGTATCAAACACCGCTACTTTAACGCCATCCCCCATCGCAGTATCCCAAACATCATAAGGATAATCTTCACTTTGAAATATTCTTTTTAGTCCCCAAGAACTATTTGTAGATGGGTTGGAAAAAGGGGGACCAAAAGAAACTTCGGTAGGTTCTTCAATTTCAATGTAATCAATGATTGGATCATCTTGAATAGCTTTGACTTCTTCAAAGTACATTTTCGTCTTGATAGCATTAATCAGATTAAACGATTTATCCACTGAAATCTCTACTGATAAATCCTCATATGAATACCCTTCATGAAAAGCAATCAAAACATATTTTTCATCATCAAAGGGGGCTAAAGTGGATGCTGATTTAGGATTTGACCATGCCAAAAACATAGTAATCAATGGTAAGATTAGCGCTATAACCAGTAGTTTCTTCATCAAACATCCACCTCCTGTTGTATATTATATAACAAATAAAAGCTTGTTTTTATTGGCGTTTTTTCTATAATTGTAGGTGTATATATTATAGCATCGATATTCCGTTGGTGCACTTAATAAGCGTAAGCGACAAAAAAAGCGCCTGAAAAATCAGGCGCTTTATAAGTGTAAGCGAGATACTAAAGTTCTTTTTCTAAATAATCTATGATATCTTGGACGGTTTTAATCTTTGTCGCTTGTGTATCATCAATCTCTACGTCGAACTCTTCTTCAATAGCCATGATTAATTCAACCGCATCTAAAGAGTCTGCGCCTAAATCATCCGCTAAATCACTATCGACATCTATGGCATCTTTTTCTACACCGAGTTCTTCTGATATGATATTTCTTAGTTTTTCAAGCATGGAATACACTCCTCTTAAAATCTACAATTATTTTAGTTTATTATAGGGGTTGCAATGTCGTTTGTCAACATTCTTATAACTATCTGTTTTTTTTGTAAATATGAGCCAAACCTTTTAAAACTAAATACTCATCAAAGATATAGTGTTTCGGTAACAGACCCTTTAATAATTTGGCGGCGCCACCGGTCATCAAGATAGGTAAATCTTTCATGTTATATTCGGATAAAACATGATTTGCAAACCCTTCAATCTGATAGGTGTGCCCATATAAGAATCCTGCATTTAACGCATCAATCGTATTGGTGCCTAAAATATTACTCGGTTTTTGAAACTCAAATTGTAAAAGTTTAGACGTATTATTGACCAGTGCGGTTTTAGCCATATCCAAACCAATGGTAATAGAAACCCCTCGGATAACCCCATCTTGCATGAAAGAGAACGTTGTCGCCGTTCCCATATCGACGATAAAGGCAGTTTTATTATAATGTGCCTTAGCCCCAGCAGCCGCTGCGATCAAATCAGCCCCAACTTCTTTGGGATAATCGGTCTTAACGCCAATCCCCGTTTTAATACCTGGTTCAACAAACAGTGGTGTGATGTTAAAATAGCGCATTAAAAAGGTTTTAAACGCTGTGTTGATTTGTGGTACCACTGAAGCGATAATAACGTCTTTAACATCGTCGAATAAGTGTTTTAAGAGTGCATAATATTCATCTGATGATTTCTTTTCATCCGTTTGGTAACGATACGTTGATTGGATATCGCCGTTACCTTTGCCGATAACGATATTAGAATTACCAATATCGATATATAAAAGCATGATAAAGACCCCCTATTTTTTATGATTCTACAGCTGTATCCAAATAAGAAATAATCCGAACCATTATAGCTGAACCAAGTATGGCGGCCACCACTAATTCAAAAGATCCATTTATCGGTAAAACGACAATAAAGAAAGTGGTGAGTTCACCAAAAAACTCTCTATAGAACCCTGAATTTAATACTATTGTCGATAGTACAAGAATTGTATGTGCCAACGTGGCCAAAACAAAAATAATGGGCCATACCCATGTTTTCTCTTTAAAAAACCGCATCATAGCAACGTAAATGTACCAAGCGACCCCACCAAACATCACGCGAGGGACAATCGCAACAATTGGATTTTGAAACACCATGTCTAATTGGAAGAAAGGTGTAAAAGCACGCAAGAATGATATAAATCCAAAAGCGAATCCAAGTGCAAGGCCAAATTTCGCCCCCCCAAAGCGTTTACCGCCATATACAGCACCTATTATGACGGGGACATGTAGCGTGGTGACGGTGGTTCCAAGCAGTGGGATAAATCCTACATATGGAATAAGTCCCATCACTAAAATGATAGCAACAAACATGGCAAGTACGGTCATTTCTGATACTTTTTGATCTCTCATGTTAATTTCTCCTTTATTTTGGGCCCTTAAGGGTCCCTTATTATGAAGCTAATATATTTAAGAGCTTAGTCTAAAGATCGCGTGCACGTTTTGCTTTGCGTCTTTTAAAGCTCGATAAACCTAATTAAACGTTCGATTTGATCTCTTTTAAAGTAGCTTGATCAAACGATTTGATTAAGGCGATTACCATGTCGCGTACCGCGTGATAATCATGTTCGTGAATCATCGATGTAGTCGAATGGATATACCGTGCAGGCATACCAATGGTTGCGACTACAACACCATCTTGATTAAGTTGTGCTCGGGCAGCATCGGTGCCACCCATGGATTGATAGTATTGGAACTTTATATTGTTTTCTTTAGCAATTTTTTCTACGTGTTTTTTCATCCCTTGGTGCATGATGGCATTAGGATCATAAAATCTAACCAAAAATCCTTCATTTAGTTTCCCACTGATTTCATCGCCACCAAAGGAATCTTGACACGGTGAGCAATCGACGGCTAAGAAAATATCAGGATTGACCAAGGCTGTTGCGGTGGTGGCTCCTCTTAGGCCCACTTCTTCTTGAACCGTTGCACCAGCATATAAGCTACAGGGAAGGTTTTCGTTTTTCAACGTTTCCAAAACTTCTAGACTCATGGCACATCCGAATCGGTTGTCCCACGCTTTGGAAATGTGCTTCTTACCATCCTTGGTAGTTACATAGGTATTTCTTGGTACGATTTGTTGTCCGATTTTAACGCCCATTTTTTCAGCGTGTTCTTTATCATCGGCTCCAATGTCCAACAATAGATCGCTAAACTCTAAGGGTTTATCATCTTTTTTACCTTTAGTCAGGTGAGGGGGTTTTGAGGCTGTGATACCAGGAATTTCTTCTAAATCATCGGTATAGATAATCATATGTTGTGATAAAAAGACATCGCCTTTGATCCCGCCAATGTTAATCATTTTGATTAATCCGTTATCCGTAATGCCTGTGACCATGGCCCCTACTTCATCCATGTGACCCGCCAACATAACTTTCGGTCCATCGGATTTAGCGTTCAAGACACCAAAGATGCTACCAAGTTTATCTTCCACAATGTCTTCGACATGAGGTGTCATCTCGTTTTTCATAAATTTCTTTACATGCTTCTCAAAACTGGGTGCCCCGGGTAAGTTTACTAAATCCTTGTAATAGGTTTTCATGATTTATCCTCCTTAAAGGTTGCAATAAGTTTATATATAGGTCCTTGATTTTTAAACTTTTCTTCAAACTCAGTTTCTATGTTGTCATTGGTATCTTCAGCATGTAAATCCAAGGTAATATAGTCAAAATGCATGCCAAATGTGTTCATGCTCATAAGTGAATAACTAAATAAATCTTTATTATCCGTTTTTAGTTCAATAGACCCTTTGGGCTTTAACATAGTTTGATAAAGCTTTAAAAAATGATGGTGGGTCAAGCGTCTTTTTTCATGCCTTACCTTAGGCCATGGATCTGAAAAATTCAAATATATTTTCTCTAAGCTATCTTCGGGTAACGACTTAGCCACATGTCTTGCATCAATTCTAAGTAAGTATAAATTGTCTTTAGGATCGTCAATCACTTTTTCTAGCGCCCTAACTATCACGCTATCATATTGTTCTACTGCCAAAAAGTTGATATTGGGATAGCGGCTAGCTAGCGTGTGGATAAATTGCCCTTTCCCACAACCGATTTCTAAGTGCAGCGGTTGTTTAGGATATTTAAACAACGCAGCCACATCAAATGTTTCATCGTAATCGATTGATTTAATATAGGCTTGATTGGCTTTAATTTTATCTTTAGCGTAACTGACGTTTCTAAGTCTCATAAAATCACCGCACTTATTATAACAAACAAATGCGGCTTATTGAAGTAATGCAACTACATTTTTGCATCTTTTCTTGTCAATGCATAAATCGCTTCCATATAGATAGCAGTGCTCATTAATAAATCTTCAATATAAATATGTTCATTAACCTGGTGGGCAACATCTTTTCTTCCCGGCATTAACATCCCAAAGGCTACGCCCTTATCTAATGCCCTAGCAAAGGTTCCGCCTCCGATAGTATAGGGTTGGTTTTTTGTATCGTTAGTAATTTTTTGATAGGCTTCCATTAATGTTTGAATAAGCGGTTCGTCTTTTTCTACATAATGCAGGGGAATATTTTGTTGGAATGTATATTTTAATCCATACTTCTTGGCTTTATTAGATACTTTTAAAGCTGTCGCCTTCAAGTTGAAGCCATTGGGATAGCGACAATTGATACCAATCATTACCTTGTGCTTATCATAGACAAAAATACCGGGGTTCAACGTGAAATTATGCATGACATCATCTTTTAGATTGATGCCCAGTTTTTCTCCATACGGATCAAAATCCAAATAGTCATGAATGAATTTTATATAGTCATTATCGATGTGTTGATTTAGAAAATCCGCTAAAATAAACGCGGCATTCAATCCTTTGTTTGGGGTCATTGCATGTGCAGTTTTTCCGTATACGATGTAGGTATCACCACGAACTTCACCGGAATAATCATTATGTTTCAAAAATATTTTGAAAGGTTCTTTTAAATCGATAGTTAATTTACATGAGGCTTTGTTTGGAACGACATTATACCGTTCTCCCGAATAAAATGAAATTAGTTCGTCGTCCTTAAATTCGCCGTCTAAATCAAAGCTATAGATGCCTTTTTCTCCATGAATCAAGGGAAACGTTGCATCAGGTGAAAAACCGATGGTCGGCATTTCCTCTGTCTTAAAATACGCATTTATTCCACGCCATCTTGTCTCTTCATCGGTGCCCATAATCAAGCGTACACGCTTGTGAAATTCAACGTCCAAATCCCGTAAAAACTTCATAGCAAAATAGGCCGCTAAAGTCGGCCCTTTATCATCGCTTGTGCCACGGGCATATATCTTGCCATCTTTAATAATGGGATCAAAAGGTGGGTGTTTCCAACCCTCATCATTGGCAGGGACCACATCAAGATGCGTTAAAATCCCTAAAATTGCTTCGCCTTCGCCTACTTCGATGTGTGCCGCATGATTTTTAACATTTTTGACAATGAAGTCATCTTTTTTTGCCAAAGACAGCATATAGTCTAAAGCTTCTTGAATGCCTGGGCCAAATGGTGTTTTGCTAGTCTCATCATAAGTTGTTAAAACGCTTTTGATTTTACACAGATTCTTTACTTCTTCTATGATGGTTTGCTCGTGCTTTTTTACGTATGTCAAAAAGTCCATATCATCACCTCTAACGCTTGTAATCATACCACTTTTCATTTTTTTTAGCAACAAAGATATATCGCCATATAAACGCGATGAATTATCTTGACATATGAATGTATTCTCATATAAAATGGGGGTACTGGATGGTGACTGTCATGGTAAAGAAAATTATCATGCAAAATCTAATATGCACAGGTTGTGCTTCTAAAATAGAAAAAGCGCTCGTTAAGTTACCCTACATAAAGAGCGCTTCTTTCAATTTTGCCAATCAAACGATGTTATTAGAAGTCACCGAGGCCTATGATGAAGACAAAGCCATACCTGAAATCAAAACGATTGTAGATGAACATGAAACCGGCATAGAGACTTACCCCTATGAACAACGACACACGACGAAAAAACGATCGTTTATAAAAACGTATCGCATGGTTATCATCGGCCTTTTGATTTTTGCGGTTGGGTATATTTTTGATTATTATGATATCCTGCGTCCACGGATTAACTTGCTATACTGGATTGGGTATTTCATCCTTGCGAAAAAAACCATTCAGAATAGTTTTAAAGGCGTGAAAAGAAAAGAATTTTTCAATGAAAATACGTTAATGTTTGTGGCCACCTTCGCCGCTATGATCATAGAGAAACCCTTTGAAGCGGGTTTGGTTATCATCTTTTATTCCATAGGAGAACACTTACAACACAGAGCGGTTGACCAATCAAAAAAAGAAGTTTCTTCATTGTTGGATTTACACATCGATTATGTCAATATAGTTACAAAAGAGGGCACCGTCATTAAAGACCCCTTGGAAGTTAAAAAAGGAGACAGGCTGTTAGTTAAAAATGGTGAGAAAATTCCTGTGGACGCGATTGTCGTTAAAGGAGATAGCGCATTAAATACAAGTGCTTTAACCGGCGAGACCAAACTTCATGATGTACATGAAGGCGATAGGATCTTAAGCGGTAATATTAATGTCGGCAGTGTCTTAGAAATTCAAGCCACCAAAGAATATAGCGAATCCACGATTGCCAAAATTATAGATCTGATTGAAAACGCAACGAACAAAAAAGCAAAAACCGAAGCGTTTATTACGCGTTTTGCTAAGTATTACACGCCAGTTGTAACGGTTTTGGCGCTAATGATGTTTTTGATTCCTTCTTTAGTTGACCCTCAGAATATGGATGAATATATTTTTAGAGCAGCAACATTTTTGGTAATCAGCTGCCCTTGTGCACTAGTTTTATCCATTCCGCTTTCTTATTTTGCAGGCATTGGGGCTAGCGCAAAAGAAGGCATATTGTTCAAAGGCTCCAACTATCTAGATATAATGAATGATGTTGATACGATTGGTATCGATAAGACAGGTACCATCACTAAAGGTCAGTTTGAAGTGGCCGGATTCACCTCACTATATACGCTTAAATTGGCCGCTTCTTTAGAAGTCTATTCCAACCATCCTATCGCGAAATCCATCGTTGAGAGCTTTAGCGGCACGACAGTAGCCTGTGAAGCGGTTGAAGAAATACCGGGTTATGGCATGAAAGCACAATATGAAAACCAAACGCTTTTAGTGGGTAGCCGTAACATGCTTTTGGAACACAACATTGAAGGAACCGATTCAAAAGATACAGCGGGAACAAACATTTATGTCGCACTAGATGGAAAGTATATCGGACGAGTCGTCGTTAAAGATGCCATCAAAGAAAAAGCTCGAATGACGTTGAAAAAATTGAAAAAACAAGCGCATATCACCATGTTAACTGGTGATAATGAAGCTACCGCCGCAGAAGTTGCTTATGAAGTCGGTGGAATTGATTATATCCATAGTTTATTACCTGAGGACAAAATCCATGAGTTTGATAAGATTTACAGCGCTTCTAAAAAGATGTATGTTGGCGATGGTATTAATGATGCACCATTACTTAAAAAAGCCGATGTTGGCGTGGCAATGGGGCACGGAAGTGAACTTGCCATCGATGTTGCGGATGTCATTATCATGGATGATGACTTGACTAGGTTAGGTTTAGCATTTCGCTATGCAAAGCGCACCAAACGCATAGTGATTCAAAACATCATCATTTCATTAGGTGTGAAGTTCTCATTTTTAGCCTTAGCTTCAGTAGGTAGAACTACGATGCTTATGGCTATCTTCGCAGATGTGGGCATTACACTTATCGCCGTTATGAATGCGTTGCGGTTAATATACGCAAAGAGGGGGAAGAAAAAATATGCAACATCCTAAAACCATCGATAGAATCCAGGATTTATTAAAAATATTCTCTCATCCAACTAGACTAAAGATTATAGATTTGCTGTTAGATGGTGAATGCTATGTGGACCAAATATGCAAACGATTAAACATGCAACAATCGACCATTTCACATCAGTTAAAGCTCTTAAGAAAACGCAATGTCGTTAAAACCAAACGTGAAGGCAAAAGAATCTACTATACGCTAAAAGATGAACACGTCGCAACCATTTACAAAATGGCAAGAGATCACGTATTAGAATGTTAAAAAAACTCTCATTGAGAGTTTTTTTATAACAATGACCTATTTTGGAACAACCGAATACTCGAAAACAATAAGACAACAATCAAAACAAATCCGATAAGGGTTGTTAAAAGAACCGTGCTCACCTCAACACTCTCACTCATCAATGCTAACGGGTAATTCATTAAATGATAAGGGAAGTACGCAAAGATGCCCCCATGAATTGGTGATAGTAAACCAAATAGAACAAATAAACTGACTGGCAGGATAATTGCTCCTAAAAAGTTCTTAAAGATCACAGAAGCAATAAGGCCTATATGAATGACTAACAAACAATAAACAATAAAAGCAAGCGAAGCTATACTAAATAGGCCAACATCAAATGTATCAAATAAAACATAACTATAGTAACCAAAAAACAAAGATGAAACAATATAGCTAATAATTATGGTTAAAGATATAATCAAGCTCTTAGATAAAATGTAATGGCTTCTTAATATAGGCTTCGTAAAGATTAATGGGTAGTGTCCTCTAGTTTTATCTTGCATAAAAAACATCACCGCAATAAACAATGTAACAAACAAATATATTTGCGTAAAATTACTAAAAAACTGTGTATAACTCTCTAAAACCGTTGGCTCTGGCAAAACGATATCAATACCTTCCTGACCTAAAGAATACTCAATTATTACATTAAAGTATCGCGCTGTTAAAGCGCTAAATCCTGCTAGAAAAATGCCCAAAACCCCAAAAACGATAAATTTAGATGTCTTCTTAAAATACATCAAATCATAACTAACGATTGTTTTCATTAAGCACCTCCACAAAGACATCTTCTAATGATTTCTCATAGAGCTGTAAATGGGTAATACCAATATTTTTTTCAGCTAAATATCGTTGAAATTCAACACTTTTACTAGCATCTTTTAAGGTATAAACTATGCCCTCATTATACGTATGTTCATCAAACACTAAATTAGAGGCTTTAACCATACTCAAGGTCTCATCAATTCCTTGATCTGTACGTATGTAATAAGCTTGTTGTTTATCACTAATAACCGTCTTCAATGGTTTTTCGAAAAGCATTTTCCCACCCTCGATTAAGCCTATGGTGTCACAAACCTTTTGGGCATCCTCTAAAATATGGGTTGAATAAAGAATCGTTAAGTCTTTTTTAAGTTCTCTAATAATATCAATAATATCTTTGCGACCAATTGGATCTAAAGCACTCGTTGGTTCATCCATGAGTAATAATTTAGGTTTATGAATTAAAGCTTGAGCAATCGCCAAACGCTGTTTCATACCCCTTGAATATCCTGAGATCTTTTTGAGATTATCTTCAAGCTGAACACGACTGAGAGTCGCTTTGATGGTCTCATTTTTTTTATCAACTGGTAATTGATAAGCATCATACACAAACCCTAAAAACTCACGAGCATTCAAGTATCTTGGAAAACTTGGAACATCAGGGACATACCCAATATCACGTTTATCGTGCATCGTCAGTTTAGAAACTTTTTTCCCATCAAAAAGTATCTCACCAGATTGATACTCAATCAATGATAAGATACTATTAATGGTTGTCGTCTTCCCGGCTCCGTTGCGACCGATAAAGCCATAAACTTCATTTTTCTTAACCCTGAGATTCACATCATCTAAAGCCTTAAAATCGCCATAAAACTTAGTTAGGTTTTTAACTTCTAAGATACTCATGCTTTTTTGCCTCCAAGCAAATACACCACCCAAGCAAAGGTTACTAAAGCAATCAAGACAGTCCATACAGTCTTGTTTACCAAAAGCACTTCGCGTTCTGGTTTATTTACATCGATAATACAGTAAATCCTAACGCCTAATTCAATCACTAAAAACGGTATTAAAATCGGTAGCAAATCAATTAAAGATTCCATCATAGTCCCTTTCTTGCCCTAGTTGGGCGGTAGTTTGATTGGCTCTAAGCAGCACTAATAAGGTAAAATACACCTTTGACTATCTAACGCTATTATAACACCTTTTTAACGAATTAAATCAAAATAAAAAAGGCAAAATGATATGATACCTCTAAAGAAGACACTATAAAAAAGAAAGTAATGAAAAGCATTACAAGTACTTGATTATAGTAAGATACTTTGAAGGTATTTTAATATGAGAAGACCTTCAAGACACAGCAAAAAAAATGAAACTTTAAATCGTCAAACGATACTTAAATAATGAAATTAAAACGGCTTAGAAGGCATATGCGCATATTAGGAATTTTTTCAGCAATTCGTAAAACGAAAGTCAATTATATATGAAACAAGCCAGAAAATGTTTGTGAAAATGGCTTGAATAATACCTATCTTTCTACAATAGCCAAAGATTTCAACCCGTATTAAAAGGCCTAACTCCTTACAATTTAGGAATCAGGCCTTAAATTTAATTCAAACGTAGTTTTATTGTTTACTGTGTCTACTACGTAAAAATGAGCGTTTTTTTATTTAAACTTAATCAATGCATAGTGTTTTTTACCACGTTTTAAAATGAAGTATTGTTTGTGCAGTGCGTCCTTGGGTTTTAAAACGTGCTCGACATCCTGAATTTTAGTCCCGTTAAGACTGACCGCGTTTTGTTTGATAAACGTGCGTGCTTCACGTTTACTTGATGCCAAGGTTGCGGTTATCAGTGCATCCACAAGGGTTGTGTCCTTAGATAAGACAGCAACGGGTACACCTTCAAAGGCCATTTCAATCTCTTCACTGTCCAAAGCCTCGATATCGTTGTTAAATAGTGCCTCAGTAATTTTCAAAGCTTGATCCAAGCGGCCTTGACCGTGCACCAATCTTGTCAACTCTTTTGCTAGTGCTTTTTGTGCATGTCTTAGGTGTGGAGTTTCTTTCATTTTTAAACCAATCGCATCGATTTCATCAGGCTTTAGTTCAGTAAATTGTTTCAGGCGTTCCATCGCTTCTTGATCATCTAAATTAATCCAATACTGATAAAAGGCGTATGGTGAAGTTTTCTTTTCATCAAGCCAAACGGCACCATCGGCGGTTTTGCCAAACTTCGTCCCATCTTTTTTGGTGATTAAAGGAAAAACGATACCGTATGCTTTATGGTTTGACCCAAGCGTCTTGCGAATCAACTCTAAACCGGCGGTAATGTTGCCCCATTGTTCTTGACCCCCGATTTGCAAGGTACAACCATGATCTTTATACAGTTCTAAAAAATCGATTGATTGAATGATTTGATAGCTGAATTCTGTAAAGCTAATACCGCTTTCTAAGCGTGCCTTGACGCTTTCTTTAGCCAACATCTGATTTAGATTAAAATACTTACCAACATCTCTTAAAAAACTGATGACATCAAAATTTTTCATCCAGTCATAATTGTTGACGATAGTGGCTTCTGGTAAGATGTTTTTAACCTGCTTTTCGATGGCAGAAGCGTTTTGTTTTGTCTCTTCCAAAGTCAATAAGTTTCTTTCTTCACTTTTCCCACTTGGGTCACCGATTAATCCCGTGGCACCTCCAATAAGTAAAATTGGTTTATGGCCATAAGCGGTGAGTCTTTTGGCAACCAAATAGGCAAGCAAGTGGCCAACATGCAAAGAATCAGCCGTAGGGTCAGCGCCGAGATAAAACGTGAGTTTTTCTTGCGTAAGTTTTTCTTTAAGCTCCTCATCGGTAACGCCATAAATGAGGTTGCGATACGTTAAATCTTCAATAATATTCATCCTAATCCTCCAAATAATAAAAAGGTGGCGCCTTCTTAAGGACGAACAAAAGTCCGCGGTACCACCTTTTTTTTAGTTTTACTAACACTCAAATGTGATAACGGAACAACCGGTCATTATTTGGTAATGACGACTCCTAAGTGTATGCACATAGGCTGTATCCTGGTTCACACCATCCACCAGGTCTCTTAAAAACAGCTACTATAGCTTTTCTTATTCTTAGTCTTTTTTATGCTTCGTAGAGTTTCTGTATATAATATCATGATCAAGCATGATCGTACGGTCTTCTACAGTTTCTTGGTTCATCATTTTCGTTAAGACACGCATGCTCACAGCACCAATGTCATAAATAGGCAAATCAACACAAGTTAGGTTTGGTCTTGACAGTGAGGCATACTTGGTATTTTGGAAACCACATACACTGATATCTTGGGGGATTTTTACATCATTTGCTCTAGCGACGTTTATAAACGACACGGCAATTGAATCCCTAACCGCGACAACACCATCGACATTATGGTTTTTAAAGTATTCGTTAAAGTGTTCTGTATTGACCGAAATTCGCCCACTCGTTCTCATGATTTTCGGGGTCAGTTGAGCTTCTTGCATCGCACGCAAGTATCCGCGTTCTTTTTGATCGTTAACCATGTACTTACGAACGGTAGAAACCATAAAAATGTTTTGTCTACCTTCATCAATCAAAGTTTTGGTTATTTCATAACCAGCCGCATCATAGTCAATTGAAACACTCGGAATAACATCGTTCTCCGGATAAAGTGTATTGGATAAAACAATCGGAATTTGGTGTTCGTTTTGAATCATTTGTAAGAAATTATATTGGCTTTCTGTGATTTCATCATTCAAATACAAGATACCATCAACTTGAGCAGCGATAATTTCTTTTAAAACGTCTTCTTCTGTCGATTCTTCGTTATCTAAAATATAAAGAAGAATAGCGTATTTGTATACCCTAGCAATATCGGCGATACCGTTCATCATCTCTGCGATTGAAGCCCGCGACATATCAGGAACTAAAACCGCGACCGTCGTCGATTTTCTAGACGCTAAACCTTTTGCAAACGCGTTGGGTTTGTAGCCTAATTCTTCAATAACTCTTAAAACACGTTCTCTCGTCTCAGGTTTTACTTTCTCGGGATTGTTTATAGCACGAGAAACCGTCGCCAATGATACTCTAGCGGCACCAGCGACATCATAAATGGTTGCTTTACTCATTTGACCACCTTCTTCCTTATAGGCTATTATAGCACTTTATGAAAATGTTTTCAAACCTTTGTGTAAATTTGTTAATGAGTTTAAAAAAGCCTCTTTCAAGGCTTTTTTAAACTTATCTACGTTCTTTAATTCTAGATTGCTTCGCGCTACGTCCGCGAATGTAATGAAGTTTAGCACGGCGAACTTTACCTTTTCTAACGACTTCCACTTTTGCAATAGAAGGCGAATGAACGGGAAAAGAGCGTTCAATACCAACACCAAAAGACACTTTACGAACGGTGAAAGTTTCGCTTACGCCACTACCTTTACGTTTGATAACCAAACCTTCAAATACCTGTATACGCTCGCGGTCACCTTCTTTGATTCTTACTGAGACGCGAACGCGGTCACCAGGTCTAAACTCTGGAAGATCGGTTTTCAGATAGTCTTTGCTAATTTCGCTGATGAGATTTTGCGACATATTATTCACTCCTTAACTTTGTATTAGCTTGTTCTTGGAGCATCTCTCCAGCGGAACAACTTGATTCACAGCGCAAATGATTATAGCATAATCGCTTGTATAATACAACTATTTTTTCTTATTTTCAAGGTATTGCTTGTATAAATCAGGCCGGCGAATTTTCGTGCGTTCCAGGGATTCTGAAAAACGCCATTTAGCAATCTCTTCATGATGTCCACTCAGTAAAACATCGGGGACGCTTTTGCCTTCAAAAACGCGTGGGCGCGTATATTGTGGATATTCCAATAAAATATTGCTAAACGAGTCTTCATGCGCCGAGGCTTCATTGGATAAAACACCTGGAATTAATCGTACGATTGAATCCACTACCGCCAACGCGGCTATTTCTCCACCGGTCAAAACATAATCACCAATAGAGATTTCCACATCAAAATAATCTCTTATCCGTTCATCATACCCTTCATAGTGGCCACAAAGTATAATGAGATGATCATTTTTTGATAAGGTTTTCGCTCTAGCTTGATTATAAGTAATTCCTTGTGGAGTCATCAAAATCTTGAGCGCTTTTTCGTGGTTTTCAATCGCCCGCAACGCTTTGATTACAGGCTCGACACGTAATACCATACCAGCGCCACCACCGTAAGGACTATCATCAACACTACGGTGCTTATTTTCACTATAATCCCTAAAATCAATTACGTTGATTTCAACAAAATTATAGTGGGTTGCGCGCCACATCATCGAATGCGACAATGCGGGTTTAATCATGTCTGGAAATAAGGTAAGTATATCTATTCTCATAACAATCCCTCAATTACATGGATATAAATCATCCGTTCTGTTTTGTCTACCTTTTCAATAAACGCTTTCAAAAAAGGAACAAGCACTTCTTTACCATCATGTTTTCTAACCCTTAACATGGCCGATTGGGGCATTTCTACCACACGGATTACAGTGCCTATTTCTTGTTTACCTTCCTTGACTTGCATACCCTCTAAATCGTCATAATAAAAGGCATCATCTGTTAGTTCAGCGCGATCTTCATCAGCGATAAACACATCACAACCGCGATATTTCTCTACCGCTTCAGGAGCGTTAAACTCTTTAAAAGTCAAAATTTCATGGTCTTTTTGACTCTGATGTTTTTCTACTGTGACCTCTAAATACGTTTCTTTAAAATAGACAAAGAGTCTTTGCCCTTTTTTAAAACGCTCGGTCTTAAAGTCAGTATGACTTTTGACTTTTACCGCACCATGAACCCCGTGAGGTTTTGTGATGGTCGCAATAGGAATATAACGCATAATAGATTCTCCTTTTATATAGATGGTACAATGTATTCACCTACTAGTGAATAAAAAGCCTCCCAAACCTACTTAGGAGACTGTTTGCGGCTTATTTGAACCTTAATAAGCATCGATATTGATGGTAATTTTTTTATGTTCTCTAGAAGCGCTCGCGTAAGCTATCGTTCTAATCGCGTTTGCAATACGACCGTTCTTACCGATAACTCGACCCAAATCATCTGCATGAGTCAATACTTGCAGTGTCACCATTTGATCATTATCAGATAGTTTTTTAACCTCTACATCTTCTGGGTGTACCACCAATGGTTTAATTAAATCCAACACCAATTTTTCATAATCAACAGTCATGGATTAAAGCTCCTTACTGTGAATTTTTATCTTGACGGTACTTGGCCATAATACCTTGTTTGCTTAAGATGTTTTTAACGGTATCAGTAGGCGTCGCACCTTTATTTAACCATTTAAGCGCAAGGTCCTCATCGATATCAATAGCGGTTGGATTTTGTCTAGGATCGTAAGTCCCCACGATTTCTAAATAGCGTCCATCACGCTTTAAATAACTCTCGGCTGCCACCAATCGATAAAATGGACGTTTCTTCGTTCCAAAGCGTTGCAATCTTAATTTTACTGCCATAATTTTAACCTCCTTAATCAATGTCGAAACAAGTGTATCAAAATTGAAAAAGGTTGTCAAGTTTTTTTACTTAACATGAATAAAAAATACAACGTTAATTTTCTTCTTCCATTTTATAAGCGCTGTTGTCTAAAAGCGAAGGTTCAATACGACGTACATGCCTTAATTTCAAGATTGATTCACTTAGTGAATCCACCTTGTTTGCATCAACGTATAACACAGCATATTTACGCTTTTTGTGGTAATAACTGATATGTCCATATTGATTTAGACGTTTTAATACTTTTGGGTTTTTAAAATAGACGATTAAACTTTGTCTTTCTTGCATGTGGTCAACCTCCATTCCTCGTTTTCACCAATGACCATATCTACATCGATATGCGTAGAAATGGTTTTGGCCAATGTTTCAGCAACGTTATCAAGCTTTGCTTGAAAAGCTTTCTTTGCGTTTTTATAAGCTTGGACATTTTCGTCTTGAAAAAGCGCAATTTTAGCTTCTTTTAAATCGGTTTTATACCGCTTTAAATCGGGGTGAAATGAGCTGTATTTTTGAGCTTCTTTATAGCGTGCTTTAGCGTCATTAAAAGCCTTGATTTTAAGCTGACTTTCACGATTATCCTTCAGTTGTTTTTGATAACGCTTGACTTGTTTAAAAAGTTTAGAAGACTTAAGCTCATCAATCAAGTCATAAGTCGCATTTATTAGTTTCTCATCCATCGGAATCACCGTGTATATTATAACATGAATCGGGTAAAATTAAGGACTGATTAAGCTTTAGTTTAGTTTGACAAGTAAACTTTTCGCTTCTATAATAATATTGAAAGGACAAAACGATGCTTATGACAAAAAAAATTCTTTTAGCTTGTGCGTGGTTAGCACTTTTTATATGGCTTAGCACAAACCTATATTTAGATGCTTCTGAACATAATGAGGATACGTTAAATGACGTGGTCTACTTCTATGATGTCCTATGTTCAGAGTGCCAAGCTTTAGAAAACGCAGGGGTGTTTGAAGCCCTTGAAAATCAAGGCTTGAATGTATTAAAATATGATGCCACAGAACAACCCCGTTTGTTTTCACAATATGTTGCTAGTTATGATACCCAAGCAAGCGTCCCGATTTTATTTGCAGGAGACGATGTTTACGTTGGCAAAACAGAAATTGTGGATGGCATGGAAAATGAAACGATTCTTACTAGCGCTTATACACCATTAAAAGTCTTGGGCGAAGGGTTTGTCTTAGAAGGGTTTAGCGGTCTATTAACCGTAATTGTGGCCGGACTCATAGATGGTGTCAATCCGTGCGCGATTGCGATGCTTTTGATGTTTGTGTCCTTGATTAGTTTTGTTAAAAACAAACGCGTCATGATTTTGGTTTCAGCCGCTTATATCTTAGGCGTGTTTACAACCTATTTGGCCGTTGGGCTTGGTGTACTTCATCTTTTGTCTTCGGCCTTTGTACAATCATTGATCAATGATTTCAGTATCATTTTGTATAGTATTTTCGCACTATTGGCTTTTGTGTTTTTTGTGGTTACGTTTTATGACTTTTTGGTCACCAAAAATGAAAAATATGAAAAAGTTAAAAATCAATTGCCACAATTTATGAAAAACTTGAATAAACGCATCATGACTTATTTAACTAATGTTTTAAAAACAGAAAACATCACGCTAAAACATCGAATTAACTTGTTTGTCATTCCTTTTGTCGTTGGTTTGATTATTGGCATCACAGAAGCGGCTTGTACCGGCCAAATCTATTTCTTTGTTTTAGCCTTAATTGAAACAGGGGCTACGGGTAGCGGTACGTTTTATCTCATCGTGTTTAACTTGATGTTTATACTGCCCTTAATCATCATTGCCTTAATTGCTATTTTAAACCGCAACGTTATGGCAGTATCAAACTTTGTTAGAGAACACTTAGCTTTGATTAAACTCTTAACAGCCTTATTCTTCTTAGCAATGGTGATATTATTTGTCTATCTTGCGATTGGATATGAACTTCCTAATATATTTGAAAGGTGGTTACCTCATGCGTCATAAAATTATTGTAAAAAGCCATGATAACGTTATTTACAAAGGTAAAATGGTCAATATGCCTGTAAAAGAAACCGCCATCAAAGAAAAAAGTGTTGAACTCTTTGAAGACGATGATCCTTGCATCATTCATCAGTCTTACGTAATGAAGCATTTTGCTCAAACACTGGCTTCACTTTTCGAGCAGAAAGACACAAAAACGCTTCGTTTGGATGATGTTGAAGATGAACTCGATTTTCTAGACTTTGAAGGCGATAACATCACCATTACGTTAAAGGGGTGAAGCTATGATTTATATGGATTATGCCGCCACAACCAAACCAAAAAAAGCAGTCTTAGAAGCGATGCAATCATCGGCATTGGCTTTTTATGGTAACCCTTCTTCTTTACATGATGTGGGTATCGATGCCAAAAAACGTTATAATCAAGCCAAAATAAATATCGCAAAAACGCTTAATGTTTCCAACAAGGAAATCATCTTTACAAGTGGTGGGACTGAAGCGATTAATACCGTGTTAAAAAGTCACTTTTTTAAATACCCAAATAAAACCATCGTTACGACTTCAATCGAACACGCAGCGGGAAAAAATACCGCACAATTCATAAAAGATCAAGGTGGCAATGTAACTTATTTAAAAAATGATCCGTTTGGTTTTGTTGATTTGGATCACCTAAAGCAAATACTAAAACATCAAGAAGTTTCTTTGGTGAGTATTATCTATATCAATAACGAGCTTGGTACCAAACAAAACATTGAGGCCTTGTGTCAATTAAAACGTGAATATCCCTTTTCTTTACATCTTGATATGGTTCAAGCCCCTGCTCATGAAAGACTTGATTTAAAAGCATTTGATATCGATTATGTTAGTTTTTCAGCCCATAAATTTTATGGACCAAGAGGCGTGGGTATGCTTTATGCCAAAAATCCAGACAAGTTAGAAAACCATATGCATGGCGGAAGCCATGAATTAGGAAAACGAGCAGGCACTGAAAACTTGCCTGGCATCATCGGCATGGAAAAAGCTTTAGAGCTCATCCAGCAAAAACCCGAAAACACTGCCCATGTCGAGCGTTTAGCTGCCTATTTTATCGAATCGCTAGAAAAAAACAACATAGACTTTCGTTTGAACGGGCCTGCTTTGGACCATAGTAGAATCCCCGGTATATTGAATTTAGGCTTTAAAGATGAGGACGCACAAATGATGGCTTTTAAACTAAATGAACATGGTATATTTATCTCGATTGGCAGCGCTTGTCATGCTCAAGTTATCGAACCATCACACGTTTTAAAACATATAGGTGTTCCAAAAGATTACTTATATGGTTCCATGCGATTTTCTTTCTCAGACCAAGAACGCTTTGAAGACATTGACAACGTTGTTGCGGTCATAAAACATCTAATTACTTCTAATGAAACCAAAAATAGTTAGCCAAATCCGGCTAACTATTTTTTAAATATCCTATCGATTTCATTTTGAGTGAGCTCTTTGGTTTCACCTAAAGCCAAATCCTTCGGTAGTTGTAACTCTCCAATCGCGATTCTTTTTAAAAACACTACTTTAGTTCCAATCGCCTTAAACATGTTTTTTACTTGATGATACTTCCCTTCTTTAATAGCGATAACGGTCTTTTGATTCTCTTGTAAGATGATTTTTGGGGGCTCAATTTGATAAGGTTCTCCTTTACCATCTGTCAGTGTCATTGGCTGCTTAAATAAACTCAAATCAGGCATAGCATCTTGGGTGATGACTTCATAGGTTTTATATACATTTTTTTGCGGTGAAATGATGTCATGTAGTAATTTGCCATCGGTCGTTAAAAGCAATAACCCCTCAGCATCCTTGTCCAAGCGACCCGCGATATGTAAATCATAACGCTGATAATCCGGGTTTAAATCATCGATAACGGTAATATCCTTATCATCTTTGCGCGCCGATAAAACGCCTTGGCGCTTGTGCATCATTAACGTTAATGACGCTTTATAATGCACAACTTCAGAGCCAATTTGAACCTCATCTTCTTTGGGATTAATATGGCGGCTTGCATCAGTAATCGTTTCACCGTTGACTTTAATCATGTGGTTTTTGGCTATTTTTGCGATATCTTTGCGACTTCCATATTTTAAGTTTGATAATAGTTTATCAAGACGCATATTGGATTCACCTTTCAAAAAAGGGCTTAAAGCCCTTTTAATCTGTTATATTTTTCATGAATTTATAGATAGAAATACCCGTTTGAGCTTGGAATGCCTTATCGATTCTCTTGGCTTCACTTTGGTTATTTAAAATCGATAAATAACGTTTGTGTTTGTCTTTTAAGAGGCTGATTTTGCGCTCATCAAACGAGGCATTCATCGCTTCAATCAAACTTAAAAAATCGATGATGTCAATGATTTCTTCCGTATTGTAATTTTCAAAATCAATGGGATAATCCATCGTTTATTCATCACCAAAGCTAATACCTAGTGATTTTGCGGCTGCGACGGTTTGGTTTCCAGGTTCAACGGTCTTAGCGCCGCCTTTAGAAGTTTCACCCATTTCACCCTTACCGACGACTTCTTCTAAAGAAACATGGGCGATTTGACGGCCTTTGTAGCGAACCATTTTGCCACCGCCACCTTGCATGAGCGTATCGATCGCGATAACGCCAAAACGTTGCGCCAAACTACGATCAAAATGCGAGGTAATACCACCACGTTGAATGTACGCTAAATTGGTGTACCGCACTTCGTGGTTATCGATGAGGTTTGCCAATTGTTTGGTTACGACTTCACCAACGCCTCCTAGGCGTTCACTATCGGCTGAGTCTTCAATCGTTTCCCTAACATGGACGCCACCATCTTTGGATTTTGCGCCTTCACTGATAATGATAATGGTAAAATTTTTCCCGCTTTCATCGCGTTCTTTAACTTTTTTAACAATATTATCTAAATCATAAGGGATCTCAGGAATTAATATCACATCAGCGCTACCTGCCAATCCACCTTCTAAAGCGAGCCAACCGGCGTGTCTACCCATAACTTCAATCACCATGACACGGTCATGGGAAAAAGCGGTAGTATGAATCTTATCCAGTGCATCCACAATAGCGGTTAAAGCACTATTGTAGCCAAATGTAACATCGGTTGAGGGCAAATCGTTATCGATGGTTTTAGGTACACCAACCACGGGTATGCCTTTGCGGTAAAAATCACGTGCGCTTGTCAATGTGCCATCGCCACCTACAACGATTAAAGCATCGACGCCTTCTTTTTTCATGTTTTCAATCGCAACATCGCTAACGTCTTCATAAGAAACACTACCGTCTTCTTTTTGCACACGATAATTAAATAAGTTATCTTTATTGGACGTCTTTAAAATGGTGCCACCTTCGTGCATGATGCCCGAAACGCGGGATTCATCCAATTGAATGAAATTATTTTGGTATAAACCTAAATACCCTTTTATATATCCCACTACTTCAAGGTTGTATTTACGAATGGCGGTTTTGGTAACGGCACTAATAACCGCATTTAAGCCACTACAATCTCCACCACCAGTAATAATGCCTATCTTTTTAATTGGTTTCATGATATGCCTCCATTAAATATCTATCTACCTTATTATACTTGTAAAAGCTTAATCTCTCAACC
>CAZCSL010000014.1:0-36252 GCA_964501415.1 uncultured Candidatus Izemoplasmatales bacterium | reverse complement strand
TATCTCTTTAGAGACCCTATAGTTTTCCGTCACCGGGTCACCCCGGGTTTGGCTTGTCGTTTTATCGCTTTGTTAAGCGAAATTTTTAATTTGTGACTTTATATTACTATAAAGCCAAACATTTGTCAACAAAAAAACTCATTAAAGAACAATATTTTTTTCAGCCCTTAACAAAGGGCATCAAAAATATTGCTCTTTTATAAAAATTTATGAGGAATGTCGGCGTAAGTTGAACTCAAGATCAAATGAACGAACATCATTAATAATATTATGGTCGATGTTATTGATGCTAATGATAACCTCATACTTTGCGACATGATCTTCATATTCGATCGTTGATATACTGATATCTACGACGTTGTAGGTATCTAAAATCATGCCATCAGAGGTGTTTAAATAAACCTTGAATTCAGGATAGTATGAAGTATCTTCTTGTTTGATGGTGTAGGTATAAACCACTTCATACACATCGTTTTGTCCACGTAAACGACCTTGCGGAATCAATTGTTGGTCTTTTTTTAGATTGTTTTCAACCGCTAAGATTTCATAACCATTCAACGTTCCTGCTTGGGCTAAGATTGAATCACTCGTTAAACTGTAGACAAAAAGATTACTCAAAAAAATTATAAAGACTATTGCGTACATGCCGATGTATCTTAACATCGTCATCACCTCTGATAGTTTTGGTAGCTGGCTGTCTCATAAAGACCCTATAGCTTTCCGTCGCCGGGTCGCCCCGGGTTTGGCTTTTTCAAGACTATCGCAGTGTTAGTGCAATAGTTTTGAAATAAAAATTATTTATAGGTAAATTATATCACAATAACGTCACTTTGCAAGAAATATGGTTTATAGGTCAAAAAAAGGCACTCCTTAAGAGTACCTTTATTCTTGTTTACTTAAGCATGGTTCTGATGAACCAATCATGTTTGCAATAAGCACCAACGACGTCTTCAAGCATCGCTACGGTACCAAAATCGCCTTCATCGTCGGCAACGTTACGCGCTTCAGTTGCCAAGCCTTTTAAATATTGAATGTCTTCCAATAAATACGTCAACGTTTCTTTAACGGTGTAGTCTTTGTTCGCTAATTCATCAATTTTTGTTAACTCTAGATATTCTTTGAGCGTTGCAGGGGGGAACTCATCAAGCATTTTAACGCGTTCAGCCACCTCATCATACTGTTCAAAGAGCATATCATATAATTCCTCAGCGAATTCATGGACTTCTTTAAATCTTTCGCCGACCACATTCCAATGTAAATTGTGGAATTTCACGTTCGCAACTGCGATGTCTGCGACTAATTGATTCAGTAAATCAAGTTTTTTACTCATTTATATTCCTCCTTAAAGTTTTTTACAGTTTTATTATAGTGTAATGATTACAATTTTGCAAGTATTTCACACCTTTATTTGGCCGATTTTATGGTCTTTTTAAAAAGTTATTTACATGTCATAAGCATCCGTTAATACTGCGTGGATTCATCATCGGGCACCAACATACTCCAACGTTCAATATCGACAAAACCGAGCTTTTTGTATAAGGCTTCTGCACGTGGATCATCATAATAAAGACAAAGCGTTTTTTCTTTATGATTGATATAAAGGTCCATTAAATAATACATGACCTTTTTACCATACCCTTTTTTGCGGTAATCTTTATGGGTTGCAACCGCAACAATCATGGCCGCTTTATCGGTTTCATAAACCGCGCTGGCATTAGCGACAACTTTTCCGTCATCTTCGATGAAAACCGATGTGCCATTTTGATTGCTGTGGCGCATGAAATAAGCAATGGCTTCATCTTTTTCTTTACGGTGTACGGTATAGAGTTCGGGGATGGTTTCGATTAAATCATAAATTTTTTCGGCGTCCTTTTTATCTTTTAAAATACGAATTTCACTGTAATCAATGGATTCATCGCGTTTAAAGGTAGTTGATTTCATAAAATCCATTTTATCTTCACGCATTTTAGGATAATGTTTTTTTATCTCGACCATTAAAGATTCTTGACAAGAGATAAAAAGGAAGTCGAAGGTATTAAAAATGGTAATCCAGTCTTCATTGAAGTCGTTGTTACGGGCGAAGTAGGTAATATTGGACATATTGCGACTCATGACCGCAAAATAATCCCCATCTCTGAATTCGGCGTAAAATTCAACATCTGGATTTTCAAACCCGAAATTGTTGATATCGCCGATCAGATAAAGGTTGATCTCAGGTGCATCATAAAGAAACTTTAAAACATCACGCTTATCCTTTTCATGTAATTTTCTAATCATCATTACTTGTCCTTTCTAATAGCAAGCTTACAGGGCCATCGTTACTAGCGTGTATATGCATATGCGCTGCAAATTCCCCTTCTTCTACACTTACGCCCTGTTTTTTTAATGCCTCATTAAAGGCTTCATAATACGTTTTCGCTAAGTTTGGGCTTAAGGCTTCTGTAAAACTGGGCCGATACCCTTTTTGGGTGTTGGCCTCAAGCGTAAATTGCGGGATGGTTAGAATACTTAGATTTAAGTCTTTTACAGAAAGATTCATCTTTCCCGCTTCATCTTCAAAAACCCGTAAATTGGCGAGCTTTTTAGCCATAATTGGAATCAAATCTGTTTGATCGCCGCGCCTAAAGGAAACAAAACAAAGCAACCCTTTTTCAATCACACCGATGGCCTCGCCTGCTACAACACACGTGGCACTAGATACCCGTTGAACCAGTAATTTCACTATTTCATCAGCCTTTCGATGTTTAAGATGCCGTTAATTTTTTTCAAGTTGATCGTAACGTGGTCTAGTTCGCTTTTTTCATGGACGCCGACTTTGATTTTGATGATGCCTTCACTGCGTTTGTTGGTTGAGGCGGTAACTTGATTGACTTTACCGCCATTGGATGTAATCGTATTGATGATTTCGGCCAAGATATTGTCGCGGTTCATAACCAGTAATTTAAGGTTGATATCGTGCAATTCTTTATGGTCGTTTGCCCAATAGACATCGATAAAACGATCGGATTCTAAATTTTGCAGGTTTTTACATTCACTGCGGTGAACAGCGATGCCTGAGCCTTTGGTAATAAAGCCTTTGATGGCATCCCCAGGAATAGGGGTGCAACAATTAGATAGCTTAACAGAAGGGTTATCAATCCCTTCTACAACAATGTTGGAATCGGTTTGCTTGCTTTCTTTTCTGGGGCGGTTAATCGATTCGATTAAATCTTCATCGCTGAAAGTGCCTTCTTCTTTTAACAGTAAATTTGCCGCACCTTTGGCACTGATGATGTTTTTACCTATTTCATAATAAAGGTCATCTAATGACTTCACGCCTTTTTGCGAGAAGTATTCTGCGGCCAATTTGTCGTTTAAGGATATCGTCTTTTGGCGACTGTCTATCTCGCGGTGCAATTCTTCTTTACCCATCGCAATCAAATCATCGCGTCGTTGTTTGTTTAAGTAGTTTTTGATTTTGCTTTTAGCTCCGGATGTTTTAACGATTTTCAACCAGTTATCGTTGGGGCCAAAAGAGTTTTTAGAGGTTTTGATGTTGACGATATCGCCGGTTTCAAGTTCATATTCCAAGGGTACGATTTTTCCATTGACAATGGCACCGACGGTTTTAATGCCGACTTCGGTATGAATGCGGAAGGCAAAATCCAGTGGGGTTGAGCCTTTCGGTAAATCGATGATGTCACCGTTAGGCGTAAAAACATAAACGTTGGAATGGAAAATATCATCTCTTAAAAGCGATAAGACGTCTTCATCCGATTCGCTTTCTTCGGTGAACTTGATCAATTCACCGTACCATTTTAGTTTCTTTGATACCATTTCGGTCATGGGCGTGTTATCGCCTTTTTCTTTATAGGCCCAGTGAGCGGCAACCCCGTATTCAGCAATTTTATCCATCTCTTTGGTGCGGATTTGAATCTCATAAATCTTGCCTTGAGCGATTACAGACGTATGCAAGGATTGATATAAGTTGGGCTTAGGCATGGCAATATAGTCTTTAAAGCGGTTGGGGATCGGGGTGTAGCGTGAATGAATAACGCCAATGGCGCTGTAACAAGATTCGACGTTTTTAACGATGATACGTAAAGCAAGCAAATCAAAGATATCATCAAAATCTTTGTTGCGGGTTTCCATTTTTTTATGCACAGAATAAATATGTTTGATACGCCCCATCACGTCATACTCAAAATGATGGCTTTTTAACAGTTCTTCGATGTTCTTTTGCATGGTTTTAAGGTCTGCCTCACGCGATTGCTTGGTGTCGCGTATCATTTGGGCAATATGTCTGTAAGCACGCGGGTTGATATATTTAAAGGCCGTATCTTCCAACTCGGCCTTTAATACATACATACCCAAGCGATGGGCTAGGGGAGCAAAAATATCTAGGGTTTCACGGGCAATGCGTTTTTGTTTGTGTTCTTCTAAATTACCAAGGGTGCGCATATTATGGAGTCTATCGGCTAGTTTTACGATGATAACGCGAATATCCTTGGCCATGGCAAGCAACATTTTTTGGTAGTTTTTCGCTTGAATCAATTGTTTTTCTTCTTCAGCATCATCGATGCCTTTGAATTTATATTGTCCGAGTTTGGTTACGCCTTCTGTGAGTAAGGCCACAGCCTCACCAAAGTGTTCTTTAATATCATCAAAGGAGGCTTCTGTATCTTCTATGCAATCATGCAAAAGACCCGCCATCAAGGTGGTGGGGTCGGTTTTGTATTCGCTTAAGATGTAGGTCACATGGACAGGGTGGGTAATATAAGCCTCGCCACTACGACGGTTTTGACCCTCGTGCTTATCATAAGCAAAATGATACGCTTTTTCGATTTGTTCAAGGGTTTCTTGATTGTCGATGTAGCGTTTTATGTTGTCCATGAGGTCATCAAAAGAAACACTTTGCATGCGTTGACCTCCTTATTAATAAACCAGCAAACTGTGAATCGGGTAATCTTTAAAGCGGTGACGACCTTTAAGCGCTGCAAGTTCGATTAAAAAACCGATGCCAACGACGTTGCCGCCAGCCTTTTCAATCAATTTGATCGTCGCTTCAATCGTGCCACCTGTGGCCAATAAGTCATCGATGATGACGACGCGTTGGCCAGTTTTAATATCGTCTTTGTGGATGGACAGCGAAGCCTCACCATATTCTAAAGCGTAAGATTCGGTCAAGGTTTCCCGCGGTAGTTTGCCAGGTTTTCTAACGGGCACAAACCCAACGCCAAGATTGAGCGCCACCGGGGTACCAAAAATAAAGCCTCTAGCATCAGGACCGACGATCATATCGGCATCTTTTTCACGGGCAAAATCGCTTAAGAGCTTGGTCGCATAGCGAAAAGCTTCAGGATTGGCGATCAAGGGCGTGATATCTTTAAACATAATGCCATCTTTCGGAAAATTAGGAATCGTATCGATATAGTCTTTCAATTTCATAGTCTCACCACTTCTTTTAAAGTTAGTCTCATTATAACATATTTTAGATGCTTTACATGCGATTTGGTGCGCTAACGCCAATTAAATTAAGCGCATCGCTTAAGACGATTTTAGTCGCTTCTAACAAATTCAAATAGGCTTTAATCGTAGCGTCTTTATTGGTCAATATTGGCACATGGGCATAAAAGCTATGCAAATCGGCGCTTAAGGTGTGGATATACTGAGTTAGTTTGTGCGGCAACCGTTTTAGGGCAGCTTCCTTAATAACGCTAGGATAAGCGCTTAAGGTTTTGATTAGTGATTTGATTTCTTCGCCTTTTAACTGTGTATAATCCGCATCACTATAGGGTTCTAGGCCTTTTTCTTTGGCTTTCTCAAAAAGACTTACAATCCGTGCATGCGCATATTGCGCATAATATACGGGGTTTTCATTGGTTTTTTTAAGTGCTAAGTCTAAATCTAAATCCATGTGGGTGTTTAAGCTGTGGCGGGCAAAAAAGTAGCGAATCGCGTCTTTGCCAACCGCATCGATCAAATCTCTTAAAGTAATCGCTTTACCACTGCGTTTTGACATTTTGACTTCTTGGCCATCTTGCAAAACCTTGACCATTTGTAAAATGTCGACTTCAACTTTATCTTTCTCTCCCGTCAGCATTTCAATCGCTGCTTTTAGCCTGGGGACATAACCATGATGATCGCCCCCTAAAATATCGATGAGCTTATCATAGCCTCTGGATATTTTGTCGTTGTGATAAGCGATATCCGGTAAAATATAGGTGTAAGTGCCATCGCGTTTGATGATGACGCGGTCTTTTTCATCGCCAAAGTCACTCGTTTTAAGCCATACCGCGCCTTCGGCTTTATAAACATAGCCTAGGTCGGTTAATTCTTGAATGGTGGCTTTGATTTTATCTTTTTCATACAACGTTTTTTCTGAAAAATAAATATCAAATTCAACGCCAAATTGTTTTAAATCCGCTTTAATCTTCTTTAATAATTCACGCACGCCGATCTCTTCAAACCGGTCTAAGGCATCTTTGCGCGCTAAGAAAGCATCGTTGTAATTGTCTTTGATTTCTTCTGCGAGTTGTTTGATTTCCTCACCGTGGTAGCCGTCTTTAGGCAAACTTCTTTCCTTGCCAAAAAGTTGTTCATAGCGGGCTTGAAGCGATAAAGCCAAATTAGTGATTTGATTGCCCCCGTCATTGACATAATATTCTTTCGTAACATTAAAACCGGCTTTTTTCATGATGTTAGTCATATTGTCTCCAGCCGCGGCCCCGCGGGCATGGCCAACGTGAATATCACCGGTGGGATTGACGCTGACAAATTCGATGTTGATGTTTTGGTTTTGACCCACATCGCTTTTGCCATAGGTTTTGCCTTGTGATAAAATCGTATCAACCACATCAAAAAGGGCGCTATCATCCACAAACAAATTGATGAATCCCGGGCCTTTGATTTCAACGTGGGTAATCGGTTTTTCTTTGGGCATCTTCGCGATAATTGCTTCCGCAATTTTAAAGGGGCTTTGGCGTAGTTCCTTAGCCAAAGTCATCGCTAAATTGGTCGCATAATCGCCGTGGGCTTTATCCTTTGGCTTTTCTAGATGCGGTTCTTTTTCGAGTTCAAAGGCGGCTTTTAAACCGGTTTTGATCGCTTCTTTAATGGTTTGTTCAATCGTATCCATAACGTTCATCCTTACAGTTTGAAGTTAAGCTGTTCATTCAGCTTTGATTTAGGCGTCGTGTAGAGTTTCATCCATTTGGCACTGCGCCCCTTACCCAGGGGTCTAATTTTCTTTTCATCTCGCAATCTAGCTAACGTACGGTTAATTGTAGATAGCGATATCGTAGGGTGGGCATGTTTGATATCTTCTTTGGAGAAGACTTCTGGTAAGCGGTTGATGGTACTTTCGATATAATCACTTTTGTTAAGTTGTTTATCGAAGGTGTAGTTTCTTAAAAGTTCGTGTACATCCTGGTAAGCTTCAATCGCGATATCCAGGAAAAAACGGTGTAAATCATGGGTGTCGGCTAAGCCATCAGACCAGTTTCTTAAGGCTTCTTTTTTAAGTTTTAAAAACTCGTTTTTGCGCTTAAACAGTTTTTCGAAAAAACTGCTTAAATGAAACGCCAAATAGCCATTTTGAATCATCAATATATAAAGGATGAAGATACCGATGACATCGTTATAGGCTTTAAAGGGCGCCAGTTGAATAAAGTCAATGTAGAAGTTTAAATCGATAAAGCCCTTTTCAAAATCGCCTTTCTTAAGCGTTTGGTGATACCGGGTAATCAAGGCATCTAAAGCGTCGCGTTTCGTGGCATGATTGGCGCTTAAAAGGTTGATTCTTTGCGTTTCTTTTTTGGTTTTTTTGGCAAAGTTTAACATCGTGTCTGAAGCGGCATTTTTGTATAAAAACTTTAACAAGTCATGGATCTCTCGGTCAAAAAGTTCAAAGGCATCGATGTTTTCATGGATTTTTTCAAAGGTTTTAAGCGCGTTTTTTAAAAACTGCTCATCGTGATTTTTCGCTTTGATATGTTTGATAATCAAGCCTTGATACCGTTCTTCTTTGATGCTTAAATCTAAGAATTGCCCCAAATAATACGCATCGGTTCTTAGTGTCTGTAGGCTAATGGTTTGATAGTCATCTTTAATCGCTTCAAACGTCGTTTGATTGCGGCCGATGTGTTGATATAATGTCAAATATCGAACGATAATATCGTTCGGCATTTTGTTATAGCTGATATTGTCTAAACAATACATGGCCACACATCCTTTTAATCTTCAAATAAAGAAAACTGTTTCGAGGTTGCTTCGGTGGTCTTTGCCATCACATACTCATTAATGGGCGATAGTTCTTCATCGCTAGTAACGGTTTCAATACTCATGGCCCAAGGCTTTTGATTTTTGATAAAGCGTTTGCCTTGCGGGGCTTCTTTTTGTTTGAGTTCAAATGCGCTCAAAGTTTGTGAGCCTTTGTTCGTTAATATATGCAATTTAGCACGGTATTTGTATTGGGCTTGATTCAATAAAACAACATCGGTAATCTCATAAGGGTTACTCTTGGGTTGTTTAAAGAGTGCAACGCCTTTTAAGGTACGTTTTTTAAGCGGTATTAATGTTGGGTTAAGGCGTTTAATGGTGCCTCTTGAAGTAATAAAGACAATATCATGATGATCTTTTAAAGCGATGGAAGCGCTGAGGTGGTCTTTGCTAGAAAGACTCATGCTTTTAACGCCTTTGGCCTGTGTGCCACTAATCGCAATCTCTTTGAGGCGATATTTTAAGGCTTCTCCGCGCTTAGAAAAGCTGACTACTTCGCCGTTTAAGTCTTGGACATGGCTTACATGTGTAAGGCGGTCATTTTTATTGAGGGTGATGGCTTTAAAGGTTTTGTTATATCTTAAGACATCAAAATCTTCAATGGCGGTTAGTTTTACCATGTTTTTGCGGGTTGAAAAGAGCAAGTAACCGCTGTTTTGATCAAATTTTGATACGACCGTGGCATAAATGATGTTTTCTTCATCGAGCGTGGCCACAAAGTGATTGAGGTGCGTTCCAATATCTTTCCACTTGCTTTGCGGGATTTTAAAGATTGGCAAATACACATAATGGCCATGGTCGGTAAACAAAAGCAACGTATCGTGCGTTGAATGAATGCCGCGGTATAAAAAGCCATCGTTGTCTTTTAAATCCGGCGCTTCGGTGGCTTTGTAACTTCTGAGTGAAGATTGTCGAATATAGCCTTCTTTGGTAATACCAATCGCGACGTTTTCACTTTCGATAAGGTCCTCTTCACTGATGGTAATTCTTTCGATGGCTTCTTCGATCTGTGTTTGGCGTTTGGTTTTGATTTTGGTTTGAACGGCTTTGAGTTCATCTTTGATGACGCTTTCAAGCGCATCCTCATTAGAAAGAATATCATTTAATTCCTTGATTAACGCCTCTAGGTTAGTGCGTTCATCTTTGAGTTCGTTTAAATCGGTACTGGACAGTTTATACAGTTGCAATATCAAAATCGCTTCCGCTTGTTCTTCACTGAAAGCGTGTTTTTTAATCAACTGGTTTTTGGCATCTTTTTTGCTTTTGCTTTTTCTAATCAGCGCGATAACCGCATCTAAAATATCGATCATGCGAATGATACCTTCGACGATATGAAGGCGTTTTTGCGCCTTTTTAAGATCGAAATTGGCCCGGTTGGTCGTCACTTCTTTTTGATGATAGATATAGGCATCTAAAATATCTAAAAGGCCCATCGTTTGCGGGCGTTTTTGATTGATTGCGACCATATTATAATTGAAAGATTTGGTCAAATCGGTTTTTTTGTGTAAGAAATTCAAAATCGCTTCAGGCGCGAAGCTTGGCTTGATATCAACAACAATCCGCAAGCCTTCTTTGTTTGATTCATCACGGACTTCTTTAAGCCCGTCAATTTTGCGTTTTAAACGAATGTCATCGATGCTTCTGACTAAAGAGGCTTTATTGACTTCATAAGGAATTTCGGTGATGATTAAAGCTTGTTTTTGGATTTTCACTTTTGATTTAATAATGATACGGCCGCGCCCAGTTTCATAGGCGTCTTTAATGCCTTCTTTACCCTGGACGATGGCACCGGTAGGAAAATCGGGCCCTTTGATAATTTTTAAAAGCGCCTCTAAGGTTACATCCGGTTGATCGATTCGTTTGATGACCGCGCGGATAACTTCGTTTAAGTTATGTGGCGGTATTTCTGTGGCATAACCCGCACTAATACCGGAAGCCCCGTTGATTAAGAGGTTAGGGAAACGTGCTGGCAAGACGATGGGTTCATATTCTTCATCGTCAAAATTGGGAATAAAATCGACGGTTTTTTTGTCGATATCTTTTAATAGGTATTCGCTTACTTTTGACATGCGTGCTTCAGTATAACGCATCGCCGCAGCTGAATCGCCATCAATGGAACCATTATTACCGTGCATATCAATCAAAGGCATACGCATTTTAAAATCTTGGCTCATCCTTACGATCGATTCATATACACTCGAATCGCCGTGAGGATGATATTTACCGATCACATCGCCGACGATACGGGCGGATTTTTTATACGGTTTTTCTTGGGTTAAGCCTAGTTTGTGCATCGCAAAAAGAATCCGACGTTGTACCGGTTTTAAACCGTCACGAACATCGGGCAAAGCACGGTCTTGGATGATATATTTAGAATAGCGGCCGAAGCGTTCACCGACGATTTCATCTAAATTTTCATCGAGAATTTTGCCTTCCACAAATTCGTCTATGATTTTCGCTAAGGAATCACTCATGGTCTTACTCCTTTATCTCAAAGTTGTCTTCGTTGGTAAAGGTGACATTCGATTCAATCCAATCGCGTCTTGGTTCGACTTGGTCGCCCATCAAAATACGGATTTGTTTTTCTGTGTCCGCCAAATCTTCTATGCGCACCTTGATCAAGGTTCTGGTCTCTGGATTCATCGTCGTTTCATAAAGCTGATCGGCGTTCATTTCTCCAAGGCCTTTGTAGCGTTGAATATGGACGTTTTTTTGCAATTTTAAAACGCGTTCTAATTCATCATCGCTCCAAGCGTATATTTCTTCGGTTTTGCGGTTTTTCTTAAAGCGGATTTTATACAGTGGGGGTAAGGCGATATATACTTTACCCGCCTCGATTAACTTGCGCATATAGCGGAAGAAAAACGTCAATAACAACACTTGAATATGCGCCCCATCGGTATCGGCATCGGTCATGATGATGATTTTGTTATAGTTGCATTTTTCTAAGTCAAATTCGCTCGATAAACCGGCTCCAATGGTATGGATGATGGTATTGATTTCTTCGTTTTTCAAGACATCTTCAATGCGGGCTTTTTCTGTGTTGATGACTTTACCACGCAAAGGCAAAATCGCTTGAAAGCGTCGGTTTCTGCCTTGTTTGGCTGAACCCCCGGCACTATCTCCCTCGACCAAATAAAGCTCCGTTTTGCTTTTGTCTTTGCTTTGAGCGGGGGCTAGTTTGCCTGATAAAATCGGTTCTTTTTTCTTTTTATTGCGCTCAAGCCGCGCTTCTTCACGTGCTTTTCTGGCGGCTTCACGCGCATTTTGCGCGTGCAAGGCACGTTCGATTAAGGTTTGTGAGAGTTTGGGGTTTTCATTGAAAAAATACGTCATTTTTTCATGGACGGTTTGTTCAACGGCACTTCTAGCTTCTGGGGTGCCGAGTTTGTTTTTGGTTTGGCCTTCAAACTGCAAGAGTTTTTCAGGGACTCTAATGGAGACGATGGAAGATAGGCCCTCTCTAATATCAGCGCCTTCTAATTTACTGCCATTTTTTAATAACCCACTTTTGATCGCATGGTCATTAAAAATCTTGGTAAACGCCGTTTTAAACCCCGTTTCGTGGGTCCCCCCATCTTTGGTGCGCACGTTGTTGACAAACGAGATCACTTGGTCGGTATAAGATTTTGTAAACTGAAAGGCAATTTCAACTTCGATGCCTAAGGCTTCGCTTTCAAAGAAAATGGGGTCATGAATCGTTTTTTTGGTTTGGTTTAAAAATTTTATATAGGATAAGATGCCTTCATCGTATTGGTAGACTTCTTTTTGCTTGCTGCGTTCATCGATGAAAACCATTTTTAAGCCTTTGATTAAAAAGGCGCTTTCACGAAGACGTTCGGCGACGGTTTGATGATGAAATACCGTGGTGGAAAAAGCTTCTGGGTCTGGTTTAAAATGTACCTTAGTCCCTGGTCTGCGGCGCTCTCCAATCATTTTGAGTTTACTCACTTTGCGCCCACCGTTGCTAAAGCGCATCTGATACTGTTTGCCGCCTCTAGTGACGGTTACGTCCAAGTATTCAGATAGCGCGTTAACGACGCTAGCGCCTACACCATGCAGGCCGCCTGAGACTTTGTAGCCACCTTCTTGTCCGAATTTACCACCGGCGTGCAGTTTGGTGTAAATCACTTCAATGGTGTTTTTGCCCGTTACGTGGTCTTCGATCGGCATGCCTCTGCCGAAGTCCTCAACGATGACAGAATTATCTTCTTTGATGGTAATTCTGATCTCATCGCCAAAGCCGGCAAGGGTTTCATCGATGGCATTGTCGACGATTTCCCAAACAAGATGGTGCAAACCTCTTGCGTCGGTCGAGCCTACATACATTCCGGGACGTTTGCGTACGGCGTCGAGTTCTTCTAATACATGGATGCTTTCTGCGTTATAGGTGTTTGTTGTCATTTCAACACGTCCTTTGATTTGCTCACTACTGTATTATACCAAATCTATATTTTGATGTATAGTGTCATTTTGCTTGTAGCTATGCTATAATGTTGATATAAATAATTAATTAGGTGATCATAATGAATATCTTTGTCCCGATTGTATATATGTTGGTATCGTATTTGATTGGCTCCTTGCCCATGTCGATTATTGTAGGGAAAATAACCAAAGGCATCGATGTTAGAGATTATGGGTCTGGCAATCCGGGTACAACCAATGCAATTAGGGTATTAGGCCGACCCTTGGGGATGGTCGTTTTCTTTTTAGATGTACTAAAGGGTGGTATCGTCATTCTTATTATCCGGATCGGCTTATTGGATAGCTGGATTGATTTTACGGTTTTTCATCCCTTTATTTTTGCTTTATTTGTGGTTTTAGGCCATATTTATCCGGTGTTTTTGAAGTTTAAAGGCGGTAAGGCTGTGGCCACCGGCGTTGGGGTGTTTTTGTTTTATGCGCCCGTACTTGGCGTGATAGGATTATTGACCTATCTACTGGGTCTAAAGTTAACCCGCTATGTGAGCGTTGGTTCTTGTAGTGGCGCTTCAGTGGTATTTATATCGACTGTATTGGTGTATTTCTTTGGTCCCAAAGAAGGCACGACCTTAGAGTGGCTGTTTTCAAGAAGAGGCGATATTTGGATTCCGATTATCGGGGCGTTGGTAGTGGGATTGATTCTTTATCGGCACCGCGGTAATTTTAAGCGTATCATCGATGGTACGGAGCCAAAAAGCAACTTTATGCAGCCAAAACACAAACATATTTAGCCATCTTTGATGGCTTTTTTTATGGGTTTTTACGCGGGGCTAAAGAAAAAAACTTCAGAAATGAAGTTTTTACTTTTTGTGCTGGTTCATGGAACTTAACACTTGACGCACTTGCTTTTCAGAAGGTTTTCTACCCATTTGCATCATCATCGCACGGACCATATTTTCATTGATCGGTGGATTCTTTTCTAAGTAACGTTTCATATAACGTTGCGAGATGAAAAATCCGAGTACGGCACCTAGTAGTAGCGCAACGACAATTAGGACAATCGCTAACCATAGTGGCATCTATATCACTCCTTCTTGAGCTATTATAGTGTATCTATAGAAAAAATACAAGCGTTAAAGCCTCGATTTGAAAAAAATAAAGCCTCGATTTGAAAAAAATATTAAGGGTTGGTTAAGTTATGTAAAATTTATGTTTTATGCGTAAAACACCTTGAATTATTCTATCACATTGGGTAAAATAGAGTTGTATCACATATTTAAAAGGAGGCCCATCCTATGGCACGTAGAATTACCGATGATTGTATCGCATGCGGCGCATGCGTTGAAGAGTGTCCTGTTGATTGCATCGCAGAGGGAGATATTTACGTTATTGATGAGGATGCATGCATCGATTGTGCAGCTTGTGAAGAAGTATGCCCTGTAGATGCAATAATTGAAGTATAAACCACAACTCCTCTTATATAGTTTGATAAAAGTTGTGCCGCTTTGCGGCACGCTTTTATTTTGGCTTTATAAAAAACTTTTAAATAAGCGTCTTTTACATCAAAAAAGGTTTACAACGCTCAAGCGATACTATAAAATGGGATTAACCCATGATAAGGAGGAATGACCATGCCTAGAAGAATTAACGAAGAGTGTATTTCTAGTGGCTCATGCGTTGAGGAGTGCCCAGTAGATTGCATCGAAGAAGGTGAAGAGATTTACGTCATCGATGAAGATGTTTGTATCGATTGTGGTGCGTGTGAAGTCGTTTGTCCAGTTGATGCTATCATTGAAGTATAAAAAAAATAGGGTGTGCGATTGATTCGCACACCCTTTGTTTTACACAAATGTAAATGGGTCTTGATCGACTTTTGAAGTGTATATCTGAGTCTTGATATCATTTGCTTGTAATTGGGTTTTAAGACTTTGTATAAAGTGCTTTTCAACGTAGTGGCCTATGTCTAAAGCACTGAGTCCCAACTGCAACATATCGTGCGCCTGATGATACGATATATCGCCTGTGATATATAAATCGGCGCCTTTTTGTTTGGCACTAAACATGTGAGAAGCCCCTGACCCACCGCTAATGGCAACGGTTTCAATAGTTTTGCCAGGCTTTTTGTTGATTAAGCGGGCTTGTTTGATATCCAACTTTGCTTTGATATAACGGATGGCTTCTTCAATCGGCATGGGCTTGATTTTACCCAACCGACCAATGCCATGGGTTTCATCTTCATATTCTAAAATCTCGGTGGCCTTTAAGCCTAGTTTTTCACTTAAAATATCATTCATGCCCGATTTCGCCAAATCGAAATTGGTATGTGAGACGTATAAAGCGATATCGGCTTTGATTATGGTTTCGATCAATTTGCCTTTATACGCATCGGTCAAGATATGTTTAAGCGGTTTAAACACGAGGGGGTGATGGGCAATGATTAGGTTACAATTCTTTTCAATCGCTTCTTCTACGACTTCTTTGGTCACATCTAAGGTGATGAGAATGCCCGTAATAGATTTGTTTAAAGTCCCGATTTGTAAACCGACGTTATCCCATTCATAAGCCAGTTCGTTAGGATAGTGGTCTTTGAAAAATGATTTAATCTTGTTGCCATCCATCTATAGCCCTCCTCAGGATATCAATATGGGTGGTTAATGGTTTGGGTTGGTGTTCTATGGGGATATTAGCTTGGCTTTCTTCAAGTTTCTTTAAGCGATGTTTAAGCGCTTTTTTATAGGTTTCATCCTTAGCCTTCAAAAGCGGCTTTGATATATAACATGCCTCTTCATTAAGCGATTGTTGGCCGGGTTCTAAGACCATGATGGGATAAAAATAACCTTTTTCTTCGATGAAACGTTCGGTTTTGATTTTTAGCGGTTTTTCATTAACCAACGCTCTGATAAGGTGTTCGTGCGTGTTAGGGGCCAAAATAAACCGTTTCACATGATCGCCATGATAGTTTTTCATGATATCGTTTATACTTGCGCCGCCTAACCCTGCGATTACAACCACATCCACCTCAGAAGTTATTGCCGCTAATCCATCGGCCAATAAGGGTGTAATTTTACCATTTAACCCTGCTTTAGCTATATTTTTGTTGGCTTGTTTAAGCGGATTTTTTTTATTGTCAATGGCGTAGGCTCGTTTGACTTTATTTTGTTTTATGGCCGCAATCGGTAATAAGGCGTGATCGCTACCAACGTCATAAAGCACGTTAAATCCCTCAAGATAATGTAAAATGGCGTTTAAGCGTTTATCCATTACCGACCGCTCATAAAGTCTTTAAGTTTTTTGCTGCGGGACGGATGACGCAGTTTGCGCAAGGCTTTGGCTTCGATTTGACGGATACGCTCGCGGGTTACGCCAAATTCGCGTCCCACTTCTTCAAGCGTACGCGTACGGCCATCGAGGAGCCCAAAGCGCATGCGAAGGACTTTTTCTTCTCGGTCGGTCAAGGTTTCTAAGACATCATCTAATTCTCGTTTTAACATTTCTTTGGAGGTAAACTCCATTGGCGTCAAGGTATCCATATCGGGAATAAAATCGCCTAAAGAAGAATCTTCTTCCTCGCCTACAGGACTTTCAAGTGAAATCGGTTCTTGAGCGACTTTTTGAATGATTTGTACCTTTTCGATACTTATATTCATACGCTGTGCAACTTCTTCAGGGGTGGGTTCGCGCTTCAGTTCTTGAATTAATTGTCTTTGGGTGCGCACCAGTTTGTTAATCGTCTCAACCATATGTACAGGAATTCTAATCGTTCTTGCCTGATCGGCAATCGCACGGGTAATGGCTTGGCGAATCCACCACGTCGCGTAGGTGGAAAACTTGAAGCCTTTGGTATGATCAAATTTAGATACGGCTTTAATAAGGCCCATGTTTCCTTCTTGAATCAAGTCTAAAAACTGCATGCCACGCCCAACATAACGTTTCGCAATCGAGACGACTAAACGTAAGTTTGCTTCGACGAGTTTGTTTTTGGCCAGTTCGCCTTTGTACATCAAGCCTTCTACTTTGCGGCGGTCCTCAGCACTGGTTTGACTGCCTTGTTCGATGGTTTCATCATATTGTTTTTTGGCTTCCTCAGCAAAATAGATATCTTTGGCCAGTTCCAATTCGTAATCGGGGTCTAGGAGTTCTACGCGCCCAATTTCTTTTAAATACATACGAACCGGATCATCGACCTTGATGGAATTGATGCTTTCAAAGGATTTATCCTGCAAAAGCTCTTCTTCGATATCTTGGGCAAAGTCAAGGTTTAACTCAACTTGTTTGTCCACTTCTTCATCGTCTTGATCTTCATCTAAGATGCTTTGGGGCACTTGATACGTCACCATCTCTTCGGGTGAGACGACATCGACATCCTTTTTTTCTAAAGCTTCGATGATTTCATCAAATAAATCATCGTCGCTTGAGATATAGCGTTCGATGTCTTTTACCTCTAAATAACCTTTGGTTTTTGAAAGTTCAATCAATTCCGTTAGAATTTTTTCTTTTTCCATGGTTGGCCTCCTTAATCATCGCATCGATCTTTTGTCTGAGCGTGATTTTTTCTTTGATATTTTCGCTAGCTTGCAGTTTTTTTCGTAAATAATCTAAGGTATTTTTGCGGTTGTACTCATGCATGACGGCAATTAAATCTTCAAATTCTTCGTTTTTATAGGGATAGGTTTCAACGTCTATATATTGTTTGAAATACGCTTTTTGCTTGGCGGGCAATTGCTTCATAAACAAAGGCGCTACGATGCAACTTTGCCGGTTTAAATCATAATATTCAAAGATTTCAAACTGAATATCGCGCGCGGCTTTATCGATATACGTAACGTCTTTAAATTCGCGTCTAAAGCGTCTAGCATAATACTCATCCTTGATAAAATAATGGATAAAGGCGCGTTCTGCGCGTAAGAATTTGTCGGTGATCGGTATTTTTTGTGCCGGTTGATAACGCGGCGTTGTTTTTGGTTTTAAGGCGCTAAAATCCAAGTTAATCGACGCGAGCGGTACCTCTAAATCTTCGCTGAGGCGGTTCAAAAAATACTGTTGGATCGTATGGGAACTATCTTTGATGAGGTTAAAGATAATCGTTTTGAATTTCTCTATATCCGTCAAACGCTCTTTGTTGATGGTCTTTAGGTGCCATTCGTATAAAAACTCCTGGGCACTGATGGCTTCATCCACCAATTCTTTAAACGCTTTAGCGCCCTTGGCTTGTATGAAGTCATCTGGATCCATTTGATCATCAAGACGGACCACTTTTAGCATCAAGCGTTCGCGTTTGAGTTGATTGATCATCTCAAAGGTAGCCTTAGCACCCGCTTGGTCGCCATCAAAACAAAGAATCAACTGATTGGTAAGGCTTTTAATCGTCTTGATATGATAGCTTGACAAAGCCGTACCCATCGTTGCGATGCCTTCTTCAATCCCGGCTTTATGGGCCGCAATTACATCCATGAACCCTTCAAACAAAACGGCGCGATTTTGCGATTTAATCGCATGTTTGGCCCGGTGAAGATTATATAGGGCTTTTTGCTTTTCAAACGTCTTGGTGCCGGGTGAATTGATATATTTGGCTTGTTTCGATGAATCCAGCACACGGCCACTAAAGGCAATCGCTTGGCCCTCACCATTATGGACAGGAAACATGATACGATTTCTAAATAAATCGTAAACCGCATCCTCACCACTTTTTACCAACCCTAAGTCTAGCATATCACTCTCAAGCACTTCTTTTTGTTTTAACGCTTGGTAAAGCGCGTCTTTTTGCTTGGGCGCATAGCCAATGTCAAAGGTCTTGATCAAGGTTTCATCAATACCTCTTTGATGTAAGTATTCAAGGGCCTCACGGCCACTTTTGGTATGGTTTAAGGTGGTTTTATAAAACTTTAAGGCTTCTTGGTTAATCTCATAAAACGGTTTTAACGGGTCTTTTTCGAAATCGGATTCATAATCGATTTGGGCTCTTTGGGCTAAGTGCTTAATCGCCGCTTCGTTTGACAAACCCTTGGTTTCAGCGATAAAAGTAATGGCATTGCCACTTTTTTTACAAGAAAAACAATGATAAACCTGTTTTTCTTCACTCACGGAAAAAGAGGGGGTTTTTTCATCGTGAAACGGACATAACCCCATGTAGCTTTTGCCCTTTTTTTCCAGTTGGGTGACCTCACCAATCAAATCGATGAGATCGGTTTTTTTTAAGATTTCATCGACTTTTGGGTTTTTCATCGCGGCCATACTATCATCCTAAAAGAATATTTTTTCTTTGATAAAGGCAATGACTTCATCTTCGGTTAAACGCACCTGCGACATATCGTTGCGGTCGCGAAGCGTATAGGTATTATCTTCCATAGAATCATGGTCTATGGTCAAACAATAAGGGGTGCCAATCGCATCTTGACGGCGGTAACGCTTGCCGATGTTGCCCGCTTCATCATAGGTGATGGGGAAATGTTTAGCCAGGCGCTGGTAAAGTTCTTGGGCTCTTTGGCGGTGGTGTTTTTTAATCAGGGGCAAGACCGCCAGTTTATAAGGCGCTAAGGCTGGGTGCAATTTTAAATGCAACCGCGTCTCGTTGTTTTCTAAGGTTTCTTCGTTGTAAGCATCGCTTAAAATCGCTAAAAATAAACGCTCAACGCCTAAGGAAGGCTCAATGACATAAGGGATATACCGCTCTTTACTGCCCGAGTCAATATATTCTAAGTTGGTATTGGCGTGGGCTTGGTGTTGTTTTAAATCATAGTCGGTTCTTGAGGCGATTCCCCACAGTTCATCAAACCCCATGGGAAAATGGTATTCGATATCGGTGGTCATATTGGAATAATGGGAAAGCTGGGCTTCATCATGGTCGTGAAGACGCAAATTTTCTTCTTTTAAGCCTAAATCCAAAAGAAATTGTTTGGAAAAATTCAACCAATAATCGAACCAAGTATGTTCTTCACCCGGTTTGATAAAAAACTCAAGTTCCATTTGTTCGAACTCACGCGTTCTAAAAATGAAATTACCTGGGGTGATTTCATTGCGGAAGCTTTTACCAATTTGCACGATGCCAAAGGGGATTTTTAAGCGGGCGCTACGCTGGACGTGTTTAAAATCTAAAAAGATCCCTTGAGCCGTCTCAGGGCGTAAAAAAATAGATTGCGTAGCTTCGTCTGTGACGCCTTGGGCGGTTTTAAACATGAGATTGAACTCGCGAATATCGGTAAAGTTCTTAGCCCCACAAGCTGGGCACGTGACTTCATGTTTTTTGATATAGGCATTCATTTGTTCAAAATCCATCGCATCCGCCATGATGGTTTCATCGTGGGCTTCGATAAGGTGATCAGCGCGATGACGCGTTTTACATTGTTTACAGTCGATTAAAGGATCGGCAAAAGAATCCGTATGGCCGGAGGCTTCCCACGTTTTTGGATTTAACAAAATCGAGGAATCCAAACCGACGTTATGGGGACTTTCTTGGACAAACCGCTTCCAAAAAAGATCTTTGATGTTTTTTTTCAGTTCACTGCCTAAGGGTCCATAATCCCAAGTATTGGCCAAACCGCCATAAATCTCGCTACCTTGAAAGACGAATCCATAGGTTTTGGCATAATTGATTAATGTTTCCATGGTGTGTGTTTTTTGCATGTTTTAGCCTCCAAAATACAGTGACATCAAGACTTTTTTCGCTTTTGATATAAAGCCTAGGTGCATGGAAAAAAGCGTGGTGGTCACTTCGGTTAGTTTTTTTACATCCTGTTTGTTTAGGTTTAAGGGTTGATAGTGGTTAATATCACATAGATATAAAGTTTGCATCGCTTTATATATGTCTTTTTGAATAAAATTGGGTTGTTTGGGTTGGTGCTTGGGGCATACCAATGACCCACTATTGATATCGTAATTTACCTGAGTTTTTTCTTCGCACTTCAAACACCGTCTTAAGCCAGGAGAATACCCCAAAAAATGTAAAAATTTGAGTTCAAAAAGCGCCAGTATCTCCAAAGTCTGGCTTTGGTTGGAAAGGGCGTGAGTCAGTTTTTTTAGAAAGCCAAATAATTTTGCATGATCATCATCTTCGGTGAGATTATAATAAAGATATTCACCGATGACTTGCAAGGTGGTTTGTTTATAGATATCGGCTTTAATCAAAGGATAGTAATCGAGTAATTTGGCTTCTTTGACAGTCGGTAATTTCGCTTTTGAGAGACTGACTTCAATTAAATTGTTGGCTTGGGCTAAGTGCCGCCACGGTGAGTTCATCTTTTTGACCCCGCGGGCGAGCATGCTTTTGAGGCCCTCCTCAGTATATAGATAAAGCAGTTTGCTGTGGTCTTGATAATCGATCGTCTTTAAGATGAAGCCTACCATTAGATTTCATCCTCATAACCTAAGGTTTTAAACAAATGCGGCTTATCGCGCCAGTTTTTAATCACTTTTACATGCAAATCCAAATAGATTTTGGTATCTAAGAGATGCAAAATATCTTTTCTGGCCATGGTTCCAATTTGCTTGAGCCGTTTGCCCCCTTTGCCGATGATAATGCCTTTTTGGGATTCTCTTTCGACAATGATGGAGCCGATGATGTTCAAAAGATTTTCGTTTTCCTCATCAACCTCAACTTGTTCAATGACAACCGCGACGCTATGCGGGATCTCTTCATGGGTCACTTTTAAGATTTTTTCTCGAATTCGCTCAGCGATCAAAAACTGTTCGGGTTTATCGGTACGCATATCTTTTGGGTAATACATCGGGCCTTCATCGATATGCGTTTTAATATCGCTTAACAGTTGCTTAGTATGGGTTTGTTTAAGCGCGCTCACCGCAAAAACGCCGGTAAAATCATAGCGCTTTTTAAGCGTTTCTATATATGTGGATAAACGGTCGATATCGGTAATCTTATCGATTTTATTGATGATGAGAAAGGTTTTGGTTTTAAGGTGTTTAAGGCTTTTGAGTACTTGGTCATCAAGCCTATCTTTATCCTTGGCCGCATCGACCAAATAAAGAATTAAATCGACGCTGCCAAGCGTTCTTAAGACGCTTTTGCTCATGTACTCTCCAAGTGCGTGTTTAGGGTCATGTAACCCCGGGGTGTCGATAAAGATTAACTGCGCTTCTTCATCGGTATAAATACCTCTGATGATATTGCGGGTGGTTTGGGGTTTGTGTGAGGTTATGGTTAATTTTTCACCCAAAAACGTATTTAAAAGCGTGCTTTTACCGACGTTGGCACGGCCGATAATGCTGATGAAGCCGCTTTTAAATTTAGAGGTCATCTTCACTGAATCCCAAGGGTAATAACTCTTTGTTAAGTAGCGTCTTAACTTCGTCTTCTGCGCTTACCAAGTGAATAGGGACATCGGGCAATATCAATTCACTCATCACTTGTCTACAGGCTCCACAAGGAGAAATAATCGCCTTTTGTTTCGTGGTGACAACGACCTCAACGATATCGTGTTTGTCATAGCCTTGCGTGCGGGCGGTGAATAAAGCGGTACGTTCTGCACAATTTGAAAGGCCGTAAGAAGCATTTTCTACATTGACGCCTGTAATGATGACCCCGTTTTTCATCTTTAGTGCCGCAGCGACATGGAAATTGGAATATTTCACATACGCATTGTTTAATACATCTTTAGCGGCTCTTAATAAATTATGGTCCATACCATCACCTTCTTAGATTGATTTGGTTTAAAATTTGTTCTTGTAAAGAAAACATCACATGCGCTTTTTCTTCGGTGTCATGATCATACCCTAACGCATGCAAAAAGCCGTGTACGATTAAAAAGCCTAGTTCCCGCTTAAAAGTATGCCCATAAGCTTTGGCTTGAGCCATGGCGACATAAGGGGCGATAAAAACATCCCCAAGTTCTTCTTTTAATTCACTTGGAAAGGTTAACACATCGGTGAGCGAATCTTTTTGCCGGTAGTTGTTGTTTAATTCCCGCATGTAATCATTGTTCACAAAGACGATATTAATGATTTTGCTTTTGGGCACGTCCATGGTTTTATACGCTTTTTTTAAGACTTTTTTTACTAGCGGCGTATAGTTTTCTTCATTACACTGATTAATCACGTTCTGCATCATATCGCTCCAATACTTTTTGAATCAGCGGATGGCGGATGACATCGACGCGTTCAAAATTAATCACAGTTATCCCACTAACGCCTTTTAAAAGCTTTGTGGCGTGAATCATACCACTGGTTTGATGCTTGGGCAGATCGATTTGCGTAATATCGCCGGTGACGATCATCTTAGAGTCAAACCCTAGACGCGTTAAAAATAGTTTCATTTGGCCTTTGGTGGTATTTTGCGCTTCATCTAAAACGACGTAGGCGTTTTCTAAGGTACGCCCGCGCATATAAGCCAAGGGGGCGATTTCGATGATATTTTTTTCAATTAACTCATCGGTTTGTTTGTGGCCAAGCGCTTCATATAAGGCATCATAAAGTGGTCTTAAATAGGGATCGATCTTTTCTTTTAAATCGCCGGGCAAAAAGCCAAGGTTTTCACCCGCCTCAACGGCTGGGCGCGTTAAGATAATTTTGCGGATATGGCCATTTTTAAGCAAGCGAACCGCATGCAGTACGGCCACGTAGGTTTTACCCGTTCCCGCCGGGCCGATGGCGAAGGTCAAATCGTTTTTCTCAATCGCTGCTAAATAGCGTTTTTGATTGATGGTTTTGGCATAAATCGGTTTACCCGTAATCGTTTTGGTAATTTCAACGCGGTTTAAGTAATGATCGATAATATCTTCTTTGGCCAAGGTTTCATTGAGCTTAGCGATATAGATCACGTCGCGTTCGCTAATCTCAATGCTTTTGTCTACCAGTTGAATTAATACTGAAAAAATCGTCTCAAGACGATGCTTTTTGTCTTTATCTTCACCTTCGATGTGAATGTCATCGCCTTTGGTGAATATCGTGGTGTCAAACAGGCGGTTTAGCACATCCAAATGTTTGTCGTTGATGCCGATCACTTCAGAGAAAGTTTGGATGTTTTTGAAGCGAACATCTAGTTTAGTTAATTTCAAACGATTCTCTCCTTTTTGTCTTTAGGATTCTAATACATTATAGCATAAAGCACAGCGTAGTTGCACCCTATAGAAAAAAATAACGGTGAATGTTTTTCACCGTTATATTTTCTTATTTAGACTTGTTTTTGTTTTTGGCTTGCTTGTTTTTCTTTGAAACACTGGGTTTAACGTAATATTCTCTCTTGCGAGCTTCTTGAAGGGTACCTGAACGTGAAACATCGCGCTTAAATCGCTTTAGCGCATCTTCCAGTGATTCGTTGTTTCTGACTACCGTTTTGGCCATTGAGGGGTTCCCTCCCTTCCGCTCTTGGAAATAACTGCATACATAATATCAAATAATTACGCGGTTGTAAAGCTATTTAGCCAAAAACTACCCTATTTTACAAAGTAATTGTCAACGTGGATAAATTAGCGCCACAATTGATTGCAAGAGACTACTGGGCATGCTAAAATATAAGTATCTTTTTTAAAAGGAGATAAGCATGCCCTCATTTATTGAAGACTTTGATTTAGACGCGTGGTTAGATTTTGAACAGTGGTTGTCACCGCCAATGCTTTATTTTATCATCGGTGGCGTCGCCTTATTCATATTGATTATTTTGGTGTTGGTCATTACCAAGAAAAAGCGCTATTTTAAAAAGACGTTAAAGCGATTCCAAAAATTGCGGCTGAAAAAATTCAATGGTGAAAAATTGATCGATAAAATTGAAAAAAAACGCAAAGCGGGCTCAAACGATTTTAAAAAGTTAAATAGCACCGGCAAAAAACTCGTGAAAAAGTATTTTAAACACAAAGAAAAGGAACTCGCTTTTACCGCGACTTACGCGGCCAAATCTGGCTTAAGATACAAATACCGCAAAGCCTTCTTACAAGTGAGTAATCAAAAAAATGGCCGCTTGGCCACTGAAGATTTCATGCATGCAAAGGGTTATATAAAACTGACCAACAAATATGCGTGTTTGGATGAAGTGATTCTTTATTTAGATGAATTACCGCTCAAAATCCTCGATGGTGAAGCCTTTAAGGTAAAATTAAACGACGAGATTAAACTCAATTATACGATAAAATAATCCCAAGAAATTTGGGATTATTTTTTTAGCGTGCCGATAGATGTGGGATAATCAATCTGTGTTAGTTTAACGGTATATAGCTGGTTTTTTAAATCTTGTTTTGAGGCTACTTCGATTTCAAAGTAATAATCGCTATGACCAAGGCATGTGCCTTTTTGACACGTTTCAAAAAGCACAGTTTGAGAGGTGGTTTGGTGTCTTTTTCTAAATGCGAGGGCCAACTGTTCGTTTATTCTTAATAACTCTGCTACTCTAAATGATTTGATGCTGCCGTGTACTTGGGTTTTTTCTGCGGCGGCTTTGGTGCCTTGTCGCTTGGAATAAGGAAAGATATGTAGCTCAGAAAACCCAGCTTTTTTGAGGGTGTCTTTAAGATTTTCAAACGCCTGGTCATCTTCGGTGGGGTAGCCAGTAATAACGTCGGTGGTGATGGCGATATCGCCTAAGGTGGCTCTTATGGTTTTTAGTTTATCAAGATAGGTTTTAACATCATAGCGCCTGCGCATATGTTTTAATACCTGATCATCGCCGTGTTGTAAGGGGATGTGGAGGTGCTTAGCAAAGATTGGGTCTTTTAACAAGGTTAATATCTCATCGGTTAATTGGTTGATTTCGATTGATGAGATACGCAAGCGTTTTAGGTTGGGTGTATCTTTTAAGGTTTTTAATAAGTCATAAAAACTGACATCGTCTAAGTCGCTACCATACCCACCGGTATGAATACCGGTTAAAACGATTTCTAAATATCCATTGGCTATTAGATGTTCGACTTCTTGGATGACCTCATCAAACGGTCTAGAGCGAACGGAGCCTCTGGCGTAGGGGATGATACAGTAGCTACAGTATTGGTTACACCCGTCTTGTATTTTGACGTAAGCTCGAGTTTGTTCGGTAAAACTCGTAACATTGAGGCGGTCAAACGTCGTATAACGCGTAAGGTCTTTTACGTCTTGGATAGGCTTTTTATCGCGGATGAACTGGTTGATATGTTCTAGGAGTTTGCCTCGGTCAGTTGTGCCCATAATGATATCTACACCGCTGATTTTGGCAATTTCATCATAATCAACTTGCCCGTAACAACCGATCACAGCCGTGATGGCTTCAGGATTCTTTTTGATGGCTTGCCGGATTTTTTGACGGCTTTTTTTCGCACTTTGATTGGTAATCATGCAAGTATTGATAACATAGATTTCGGCAAACGAGGAAAAAGGGACGGTTTTAAATCCCTTTTTTTCAAACATGGTCTTTAAGGCTTCGCTTTCATAAGCGTTTACTTTACAGCCCAGCGTATGAAATGCTATCTTCATCGTATCGCCTCTTTTTCGCATGCCCATTATAGCACAAGCATTTAAGTTATCCTAGAGATTTGGTTTAAAGTTACTTACTTAAGTGCTATAATAACGATGAAAGGGTGATTAGGTGAAAAACGTAACAGAAAGTACCGTGAATCTTAAGCATGGGGAGACGCTTTTTTATCGTTTTAGAAAAGGTGGTAAGCACACACTATTATTGTTGCATGGCAATATGTCTTCTTCGGCGAATTTTGATGTCATACTCGATGAATTTGACCAAGATTTTAGCGTATATGCCATCGATCAACGCGGCTTTGGACAGTCCAGTTATGAAAAACCCGCAGACAAAATGGCGCATTATGCTAAAGACGTAAAAGCTTTTTGTGAGGCAATGAACATAAAGCGATGTCACCTTTTAGGCTGGTCGTTTGGCGGTAATGTAGCGATGCAAGTCGCGATTGATTATCCCGATTTGGTAGAAAAACTAATCTTATGTGCCTCTGGTAGTTTATCGGGGTTTCCCGTTGAGAAGAAACGCTTCTTTGGCTTTATATCTACGGGCCGCTATCTATCTACTAAGGCCGAGATTGCCAAAAGCGTCAAACCGCTAGAAAACATACGCGCCAAACAAAAACGCAGTATCTTAAAACTCGTGATGTTTAAAAGTCTTTATACCAACGAAAGACCGAGTGATGAAAGTTATCAAAGGTATGAAGAAGCCTTTTTCCAACAAAGAAACTTAGTTGATGTCAATTACGCTTTGGCGCATTTTAACATCTCTGAGCTTCATAATGGGGTGGTTGAAGGCAATAAAGCGATGCATAAGCTAACCTTGCCCGTGCTGATTTTGCATGGTAAACAAGATAAGATCGTCCCATTAAGTGTGGCTGAGGCGATCGATTATTACCTTAAAAATACGACGCTTAAGGTTTATGAAGAAGCGTCTCACGCCTTGTTTAATGATGCGCCTGCGTTGGTCGCAAAAGATATTGCGGATTTCTTAAAAGCTTAATAAAATTTATTAAAAACCGTATCCAAGCAAGATGGCTTGAATACGGTTTTTTTACGTGCTGAATTTGTTTTTGACTTTTTGCCAAATCGATTCTTCATTTTCTAAGTTGGTTTTACCTAGTTGTTCGAATAGTTGTTGTTGTTTTTTGGTCAGTTTGGTTGGGGTCATGACTTTAATCACTGCGTGCAAATCGCCTTTGCGTTTGCTTCTGATGTTTGTCATGCCTTTTTGTCTGACGCGGAAGGTTTTATGGGATTGCGTGCCTGCGGGGATTTTTAGTTTCACATTGCCATAAGGGGTTGGTACGATAATTTGATCGCCTAAGGCCGCTTGTGAGACGGTAATGGGTACTTCTACAACCAAGTCATCGCCATGACGTTCGAAAACCTCATCGCTCTCGACATCAAAGACGATATATAAATCTCCCGATGGGCCTCCATTGACGCCTTTGTGGCCGTATCCTGGCATGCGGAGTTGATTGTTGGTATCCACACCGGCAGGAACGTTGACCGATACGGTCTTTTCTTTGCCGGTAACGCCTTCGCCGTTACATTGATCGCATTTTTTCGCAACCGTCTTACCACTACCGCCACAATCAGGGCAGGTGGTTTGGGTTCTCGTACGGCCAAACAGGGTTTGTTGTTCCATGGTTACCGCGCCTTGGCCATTACATCTCGAACACGTTTTGATATCATCTTTGGAATGCGCCCCACTGCCGTGACAAGAAGAACACTCTTCATACACGGTCGTACGGATTTTTTTCTTGGCCCCATGCACCGCTTCTTCAAACGTTACGCGCATGCGTTTTTGAATATCTTGACCTTTTCTAGGTTGATTGCTTTGTCTTTGGCCTCGGCGTCCGCCCCCAAAGAAGCTTGAAAAAATATCGTCGAAATCGAAATCTTGAAAGCCGCCGCCTGAGAAGCCATCAAAGCCTTGACCTTGATTGGCCGCATGGCCAAATTGGTCATATTGTTGGCGCTTTTGAGGGTCACCTAAGATTTCGTAAGCTTCCCTGACTTCTTTAAATTTCGTTTCCGCGTTGTCTTCTTTAGAAACATCGGGATGGTATTTACGCGCAAGTTTGCGGTAGGCTTGTTTGATTTCTTCTTTGGATGCATCTTTGTTGACGCCTAATACTTCATAGTAGTCTCGTTTGCTCATGTTATCACCTCTGCAACGCATAAAGCAGCTAAGTTAGCTGCTTTATGTCGTTATCGATTACTTGTTGTTCTCGTCGTCGACTTCTTCAAAATCTGCATCGACTACATCGTCGTCGGCTTGGTCTTGATTTTCCTCACCGCTTGCTTGGGATTGCTCTCCTTGCGCTTGTTGTTCTTTTTGCGCTTTTTCGTACGCTTTAGAAGCGAGGCCTTGAGCGACTTTTTCAAGCGCTTCTTTTTCGGTTTTGATCTGTTCAATATCGTCTGATTCTAAGGCTTTTTTAAGTGCCTCGATTTTGGCTTCAGCTTCTTCTTTTTCTTTGGCCTCAACCTCATCGCCTAAATCCTTGATCGCTTTGTTGGTTTGGAAGATAAGCTGGTCGGCTTCGTTTTTGGTTTCGGCTTCTTTGCGCATCGCTTCATCTTTTTCTTTATTTTCTTCGGCTTCTTTGACCATGCGGTCAATCTCTTCTTCGGTTAAGCCTTCATTGTTTTTAATCGTAATGTTTTGGCTCTTACCAGTGCCCAAGTCTTTGGCGGTCACTTGTACAATGCCGTTGGCATCGATATCGAAGGTTACTTCGATTTGTGGGACGCCGCGTGGGGCTGGTGGAATATCGGTAAGTTGGAATTTACCTAAGGTTTTGTTTTGGTTTGCCATGGAACGTTCACCTTGCAAGACATGAATATCAACGGCGGGTTGATTGTCTTGTGCGGTTGAGAAGACTTGGCTCTTGTTGGTAGGAATCGTGGTGTTGCGTTCGATGAGTTTGGTAAATACGCCGCCTAAGGTTTCAATACCAAGGGTTAGTGGGGTAACATCTAGCAACAAGACATCTTTAACATCGCCTTGTAAGACGCCTGCTTGAATCGCGGCACCCATAGCCACAACCTCATCGGGGTTAACGCCTTTGGATGGATCTTTACCAAGTTCTTTTTTCAAGACTTCTTGGACCGCAGGAATACGGGTTGACCCACCGACAAGCAAGATTTGGTGAATGTCGTTTTTGGTCATGCCAGCATCTTTTAAAGCGCGGCGCAGTGGTTCTAAGGTTTTTTGTACCAAATCATCGGTTAATTCGTTGAATTTAGCGCGTGATAGTGAGGTATCCATATGAAGCGGTCCATCGCTACCAACGGTGATGTACGGTAAGGAAATTGAGCTTTTTGAGACGCCTGAGAGGTCTTTTTTCGCTTTCTCAGCGGCATCCTTAACGCGTTGCATCGCCATTTTATCTTTGGTTAAGTCCACGCCGTGTTCTTGTTTGAACTCTTTAACGAGATGATCGATGATGCGCTCATCAAAATCATCGCCACCAAGGCGGTTATTACCGGCGGTTGCGACCACTTCGAAGGTGCCTTCACTAAGTTCTAAGATCGATACATCGAAGGTTCCGCCACCTAAGTCATACACTAAGATAGTTTGGTCTTTTTCCTTTTTGTCGATGCCATATGCTAAGCTTGCGGCAGTCGGTTCGTTGATGATGCGTTTTACTTCTAAACCCGCAATCTTACCGGCATCTTTGGTCGCTTGACGCTCAGCATCGTTAAAATAAGCCGGTACGGTGATGACCGCTTCGGTTACTTTTTCACCTAAATATTCTTCCGCGCTATTTTTCAGGTTTTGTAAAATCATCGCTGAGATTTCTTGTGGGGTATAGGATTTGTCTTTCAACGTCACTTTTTCTTTCGTCCCCATTTTACGTTTGATCGAACTGACGGTATGTGGGTTAGTCACCAGTTGTCGTTTCGCAACTTCACCTACTTGAATCTCGTCGTCTTTAAACGCGACTACTGAAGGGGTTGTACGTCCTCCCTCAGGATTTGCGATTATTTTTGCTTCGCCACCTTCCATAACGGCTAAGCATGAATTGGTAGTACCTAAGTCAATGCCTATCATTTTTCCCATGTTTATACACTCTCCTTTGATTATTCGCTTACTTTGACCATCGCGGGTCTTAGTAATCGTTCTTTGTATAGGTAGCCTTTTTGGAATTCTTCAATGACGATGCCGGCTTCAACACCGTCTTTTGCTTCTTTCATCACCGCTTGATGATAGGTAGGATCAAACGGTTGATCTAGTGCTTCTATGACACTTAAACCTTGATTTTCAAGGGTTTGAAGTAAGTTTTTCTTGATCATTTCAAAACCTTTAATGACCTTTTTTGAGGCGTTTTCTTTTTCGTTGGCTAAGGCCAAATCGAAATTGTCCAATACCGGCAGTAACGCCTTTAATAACTCTTCATTGGCAAACTTTCTATCTTTAACGCGTTCGTCGTTGATGCGGCGTTTAAAGTTTTGTAATTCGGCGGTGTTTCTTAAAAGCTTGTCATTGAGTTGTGCGTTTTCTTCTTTTAAGGTTTCGATTTCTTGTTTCAGTTTTTCGGTTTTGCTCAGTTTCTTTGGTTTTTCTTTTTTCTCGCTTGTTTCACTTTCTTTAGCTTCCGTTTTAGTTTTCTTTGTGGTTTCTTCTTGTCTCATCGTTTCTTGTTTTTCTTCTTTCATGGTCGCCTCCTTATAGTTTACTGAGATGTTTTGCTAGATATTGTAAGAGCGGTATCACTTTACGGTATTCCATGCGCGTGGGTCCAACGACCGCAATCGTGCCTTGTTCGCCTTCGTCCACTTCATAGGGGACCATGACCACACTACAATCTTTCATCGCTTTGATTTGATTTTCTTGTCCAATTCTAACGGTTAAACCGTTATGATTTTCATGTTCTATTAGTTTTAAGATGTCATTTTTTTCAAAGAAATTCATCAATTCTCTCACGCGGTCTAAATCTTTGAATTCCGGTTGATATAACATATTGGATTGACCCGAAAGATAAAACTTGCTTTGGGTAAAGCGGGTGAACGCATCCAAAAAGGCATCGATAATTTGTTGGTTATATTGCATCAATTCCTTAATCTTACTGTGATTGATGTCATATTTTAGCTTGTTGGACACTTGTTGGATCGGCACATCATATAAAATATCGTTTAGTATGCGGATGATACCGGCCAACTCTTCAGGGTCCGTACCTTTAGGCAGTGAGATATTTTTACTCTCAACATGGCCAAGGTTTGTGACCACTAACAGTACACTCAAATCCGCATAAAGCGGAATTAACTCGATTTTTTTGACGCGCGAATTGCTCGCCGTGGGTCCTAGGGCAATCGAGGTATAATTGGTCAGTTGTGAAAGCAATTGAATCGCCCTTTCAATGGTTTCATCTCTGGCCATGTTTCTGTCGAACAAATCATCGATCAAGGTCATGTCTAATTCTTCATCATTTTCGCTTGGGCTCATCAGGTTTTCGACATAATAATGATACCCTTTTTCACTAGGGACACGCCCTGAGGATGAGTGTGTTTTTTCTAATAAGCCCGCTTCTTCTAAATCCGCCATCTCATTGCGAATCGTCGCAGGCGATACGCCCAATACTTTTGATAAGTTCCTTGAACCGATGGGTTCAGCGGTTTTAACAAACATCTCAACGATGTGTTTTAAGACCGCATTTTGTCTTCCTGTCAACATCATCTCACCCCTTTTAGCACTCTTTAATTCAGAATGCTAAATGTATTATAAAGGACATCACTAGCACTGTCAAGTGATGAGTGCTAAAAAGTCAAAAAAATCATTATTTATTCTTTTTCCCTTAATGAGATGATTCTATTAGCCATATAAAATATAATGAGCTTATAAAGGAGGAATTATCTTGTTAGTCCAAAACAACGTATTTGTAATCACCGGCGCGGGTGGGGGGATAGGCCGCGCACTGACCATGCATCTACTAAGCATGGGCGCAAAGGTTGCGGCGGTTGATTACAATGAAAAGGCCCTTGCAGAAACCAAAAAGGGCGCTTTAGACTACAAAGACAACCTATCTACCTACGTATGCAATATCACCGATAAGGAAGCGGTGATGAAACTGCCCAAGATGATTGAAACCGCCCATGGCAATGTCGATGGGTTGATTAACAACGCCGGTATCATTCAACCGTTTGTCAAAGTAGACAAACTAAAAGATGACGCGATTGAAAAAGTCATGAACGTAAACTTTTATGGCACGCTTTACATGATTCAAGCGTTTTTGCCGCTTTTTCACAAAAGACCCTCGGCTCATATCATCAATATTTCTTCGATGGGTGGCTTTATGCCGATTCCCGGGCAAACCATTTATGGGGCGTCTAAGGCCGCTGTGAAGCTATTGACCGAAGGCTTGTATGCTGAATTAAGAGATACCAACATCAACGTAAGCGTCGTCTTCCCTGGCGCGATTGGCACCGATATCTCCAAAAACTCTGGGGTCACTATTAACACAACAGGGAATGAGACTCAAACACAAAAAACCTTATCACCCGATGAAGCCGCAGAAATTATCGTAAAAGGCATCGAAAAAGACAAATACCGCATTTTAGTCGGTAGCGATGCTAAGATGCTCGACCGTATTAATCGTTTGATGCCTAAAAAAGGCACAAACATGGTCGCCAAACGTATGGCTGATTTATTGAAAGACTCATAATTAACGAATCAGGCCCAAATAAAAGGTATTTCTTTTAACGGAAATACCTTTTTTATTGTTTTAAAAAGGGGTTTTGGGCTTTTTCATGCGCCAAGGTTGTAAAATGTCCGTGCCCGGGATAAACCACCGTGTTCAAAGGATAATCTTTCATCAGTCGCTTAACGCTTTTAACCAAGGTTGCTTGATCGCCCGTGGGCAAATCCGTGCGGCCAATCGTTTCTTTAAACAAAAGATCCCCGCTAAACAGTTTATTATCGTAAAAGAAGGTGACCCCGCCTCTGGTATGGCCTGGGGTGTGGTGAATAAAGATTTTTTCATCACCCAAATACAAAGTATCGCCTTCATTCAAGGTGTGAATATGGTGTTTGTCGTTGACTTTGAAACGTTTTTCCATAAACATAGACAAGTTAAGACTAGGATCATATAAAAAGTCTCTTTCGCTCTCATGGATATAAATCGGTACATCAAAGCGTCTTAACAGATCGTTTAAACCACTGATGTGATCATAATGGCCATGCGATAAAAGCGCGGCTTTTAACGTTAAGTTATGCTCATCCAAATAAGCGACCATCGCCGCATAATTACTGCCCGGATCGATAATATAGGCTTCGCTTTCATTGTGGATGATATAGGTATTTTCCGAAAAGTCATTTACGATCGCTTTAAGCATGTTTAACCACCTGGTATGCGCCATAAATACCGGCATCATTGCCTAAATTAGCCGTCTTGATTTCTAAGCCTTTAAGCGGTGTGAAGGCTAGGTCTTGAAAATACGTTTTGATTTTTTCTGTGAAAAACGCCCCAGAAAGCGACAAGCCCCCACCGACTAAAACCACATCTAAATCCAAAATCACGTTCATATTGGCAATGCCTTTGGCCAAATGATAAGCGGCCTTATCGATAATCTTAAGCGCTAAAGAATCGCCTGCCTTAGCCGCATCAAAAATCATTTTGGCGTTGATTTCACTTTGATTAAGCTTCGTCTTTATCCCTTGGTTGCGCGCGCGTAAAAAATGTCTTTTTATCCCCGTCGCACTGGCATACGTCTCAAGACACCCACTAAGACCACAGTTGCATGTTAAAGCATCCTCATCACCGGTGTTCATATGGCCAATCTCACCGGCTGAACCATTGATACCACGATAAATCGCTTGGTTTAAAATAATTCCACCACCAATGCCGGTCCCTAAGGTTAAAAGCGCTAAAGAACTCGCATTATCCAGAGTAAAAAACTCCCCGTAAGCAGCACAATTGGCATCGTTTTCCACATAAATGGGTACCGTCTTACCTAAAGCCTCTTCCAAGGCTTTTTTGACATCGGTTTTATCAAGCCCCAAATTAACCGCACCATAAACCGTATCCCCAACCACGGGGCCTGGCACCCCAATGCCGATGCCTTTAATCTTATCAAGGTCAATGTTGCGCAGTTTTATGCTTTTAGCGATATCTTCAAAGAGCGTTGAATTTTGTGCGCCTTTGTTAGTTGGCACACCCCAGCGGTCTTCAATGGTGCCGGTTTTTGAAAACAAAGCACACTTAACCGAAGAACCGCCAACGTCTAAAGCTATGATTTTATCCATCATATCACCATTTTAAAAAAACTTCGAGACGAAGTTTTTTATTTTTTTTCTTTATGCATCGTATGCTTGTTGCAGTTGGAACAATACTTTTTAACTTCTACTCTAGAAGGTTGTGATTGCTTGTTTTTGGTGTAGATATAGTTTTCATTCTTACAAGTTTCACATCTTAAGGTGAATTGTACGCGCATTTTCCTGCCTCCTTTAAAAACTCGATAGTATAGTATCACTTTTACGCGTCAAAATCAAGCTAAAGCCGTGCAATTTTTGCGTTTTTTGATTATAATAGCCTTGGGTGATACCATGATAAAACGCCATCAAACCAAAACCGTTAACATTGGCCCCCTCACTATGGGTGGTACTAAAGAAGTCTTGATACAAACCATGGCCAAAAGCCGCCCCAGTGATTTTAAAAAGGCCTTAGATGAAATCCATACCTATGCCACAGAAGGTGCGGCTTTAGTCCGCTTTTCTGTGGTGGATATCGATGATGCCAAAGCCTTAAAAACCCTAAAAGCGAAAACTAACGTCCCTTTGGTTGCGGATATCCACTTTGATTATAAGCTCGCCTTAGAAGCCATTAAAAGCGGCGTTGATAAGATTCGCATCAACCCCGGCAATATTGGCAATCTTGAACACGTTAGAGCAATACTAAAACTTGCTAAGGAACATCAAACTGTCATTAGGATTGGGATTAACCTAGGTAGTTTGGAAAAACCCATGCAAGAAAAATACGGCAAAAGCGCCAAAGCGATGGTTAAAAGCGCTGAGAAATATGTTGGTTTTTTTGAAGAAAACCACTTTAAAGACATCGTTTTGTCCTTTAAAGCAAGCGATGTTAAAACAACCATTGAAGCCAATATGTTAGCCGCTAAAACCTTTGATTATCCACTGCACTTAGGACTTACTGAGGCAGGCCCTACTTATCAAGGGACTATTACTTCTTCAGCGGCCTTAGGCACACTGTTATATCACGGCATAGGCAACACGATCAGAATTTCTTTATCCAGTGATAGATTGGATGAATTAAAAGCGTGTAAAACGCTGCTTGCTTCGTTAGATTTATGCGATTATCCTAAGTTGATTAGTTGTCCTACGTGTGGTAGGCTCGCTTATGATATGGAACCAGTTTTAAAAGAAATCGAGGCCTACTTAGAAAAACATCCCACCAAGCTTAAAATCGCCGTGATGGGTTGTGCAGTTAATGGCCCTGGTGAAGCCAAAGATGCTGATATTGGCATTGCGGGTGGCAAAGAAGAAGCTTTATTATTTATCAAAGGCAAAATAGTAAAAAAAGTTCCTCAACACAAGTTGACTCAAGCCTTGATTGAGGCGATTGAATCTTATCGATCATAAAGTAAACGCATGCTCGCTAGAACATGCGTTTTTTTTATGGTAATTTATAAAAAGTTACAAAACTAATTTCCACGCGCACATACTCAAGTTCGTCTGTATCATGGTGCTTAACTTGTTGTAAGACAAAGTATTGTTGGCTACTGTGCATCTGATTGATGACATCTAGAATTTCATCTATGTTTGTCGCATCATAGCGAATGGTAACGCGTTTGGCATCCAGTTCATCGGCCAAACTTCTAAAGGGTGAGTCTTCTGGGAAGGAAGGGTTATCTGCAATGCTAACGTTTAGGTTCCTTTCTTGTGTTTCACTAATACCGGCTATTTCTAGTTGGGCGTAAACTGCATAACTGAGTCTGTCTTCAGAATAAAACGATGGGGCGCGTTTATGAAGCAAGCTCATCGGCGGATTAACCACACCGACATAATCGCTGATTCTAGCTTGTATCGCTTCTATTTCAAGGGTGGTTTCTTGAACCCCTTGTTCGGCTTCAGCGATTCGATCGTCCATGGTCCCTAAAATAGCAAACCGCATAAATATCACACCAGCGATTACAAGCACGAATACCACTAGTAAAACAATATCATTC